>CAYSIR010000297.1:0-5356 GCA_964431105.1 uncultured Leptolyngbya sp.
CCCACCCAGTTGCTCTACCAAGCCGTCATAGCGCCCACCGCCGCACACGGTTGCCTGTGCGCCCAAATCACTCGACACAATTTCAAACGCTGTGTGAGTGTAGTAGTCCAAACCACGCACCAGTCGAGGATTGAGTTCGTAGGCAATGCCCAATTCACCCAAAAGCTGCTGCACGCGATCAAAGTGCTGTTTAGAATCATCACCCAAATAATCCAAAATGCTCGGTGCATCAGTGGCGATCGCCTGCGTCTGCTCAACTTTGCTATCCAAAATACGCAGTGGATTGCGCGTCAAGCGGTCTTGAGAATCCGGGTCGAGGTCATCTTTGTAAGGCGTGAAATAACGAACAAGCGCCTCGCGATAGTGCTGGCGATCGCTGGGGTTGCCCACCGAATTAAGGTAAAGCGTTAGCCCAGACAGCCCTAGCGTTTTCAGCAGATCAGTGGCGATCGCCATCACCTCCACATCCGCCCGTGCATCCCGGCTGCCTAGCACCTCCACACCCAACTGATGAAACTGTCGTTGCCGTCCGGCTTGGGGGCGCTCATAGCGAAACATCGGGCCGGTGTACCACAGTCGCTGCACCCCACCCTGGGCATACAAGTTATGTTCAATGAACGCCCGCACCACGCCCGCTGTATTTTCAGGTCGCAGAGTCAGAGAGCGATCGCCGCGATCGGTGAAGGTGTACATCTCCTTGCCGACCACATCCGTTGCTTCGCCAATCCCTCGCGCAAACAGATCCGTCTGTTCAAAAATCGGCGTGCGAATTTCCCGGTAGGCGGCCCGCGCCAAAATTTGCCGCGCTGTCGCTTCAACCTGCTGCCAAGTTGAACTGCTTTCCGGCAAAATGTCCTGTGTTCCTCGAATCGCTTTGATGCTGCTGCCCATGCTGCCTACTGCCTATTTCCGTTCGGTCGATGCCGGGGGCTTCAATACTTCCCACGCCCCATAGCGATCGCCATAATACGCCAAAATTTGCTCAACACGGAGATGAGAGGCATCGTCCGCGTCTGGATTGTACCGAATCCACAATCCCCCGACCTGGCTTTTGAGATAGTCAAACTCTTGCGATCGCTGCGCCAACAGACCCGCTTCAACGCCCGTCACCTGACGTAGATGGGCCGTAATTTCTCGGTACACCGCCAATGGCAAGTTAGCGCATTTAATCTGATAGAGCGACTGGTCAACCGTTTGGGTCAGGGCTGCGGATGTTGTTCGCTTTCCATTTACCATAGCTCTCTATGCTTCTCCCTGAGCAATCGTTTTATCCGGCACCGTCGGTAGTACACAACAGTTCACCTGATCTAGGCACACTTTACCCCATTGCAGCGCCCATCGAACCAGTGCGACCCGGTTGCCCGTCGCCGTTTTGGTCAAAATGTTACTGACATGGTTATCTACTGTTCGTTTGCTAATCTCAAGCGTCTCGGCAATTTCCTGATTGGTCAGCCCCGATGCCACCAATTCAACGATTTGTAGCTCCCGATCTGACAAAACTCCAGAAACTTGAGATTCACCACCGCTCATAATGCTTTTTTTGTCCAATCATTAGATTTGCTCCGATCTCTATTTTAAGGGGTGATAGGCAAATCTACCGAGGTGCTTCTAAACTTCTTTTATGACGCTTACTGGAAGGGCGATCGCTTGTTTTATCTATCACTATTGTTGATAACGTGAACGCTAAAATTCAATCCCCAACTGTGCCGGAATGCCTTGCTGAATCGGATGTTTGATACGAGTCATTTCTGTTACCAAATCAGCAGCATCCATCAGCACTGGCGGAGCATAGCGACCAGTGCTGACCACATGGGACATAATCGGGCGAGACTGAATCAACGATAATACGGGGGCAACCTCAAGCTGTTGCTTTTTTAGGGCAATGTGCAACTCATCCAGCACCACCAGGGAAATGGCCGGATCGAGAATGTACTCGCTGGCCCGCTGCCAGGCTGCCGCTGCCACCTTGCGGTCTTGCTCCGGGTCTTGGGTTTCCCAGGTAAAACCGCCGCCTAGGGTGTGGATCTGTACCGGGAAGCCGCGATCGCGCAATTTTTCGAGCATTTGGCGATCGCCATCGGGATAGGCTTCCGAATTTTTGACAAACTGCACCACCGCCACCGGCAAATCATGGGCGAGATGGCGATAGACCATATTCATAGCGCTGCTGGTTTTGCCCTTGCCTAACCCGGTGAACAGAATGTAGAGTCCGCGTTCGTTGCCCTGGCGGTTGGCGATCGCTTGGTCTTTAGCTTGTTTGATTTTTTGCAATCGTTCTTTTTCACGGTCAACATCACCGTTCATCTCACGAGCCGTTTTCAGAGAAGCATCAGTCATGGTCTTGTCTAGCCGTTAGGGGTCGAATGGGGTATCAAATGATGATTTGATTATCTCAGATTTAAGAATCACACATCCAGATAGCGGCGAATGGGGGCGAGGTCAAGGTGGGTATCCAGCAGATCCGCCATGCGATCGTAGAGGGCGAGTTGATGCTCCGACCAGCGCAGGGTGGAGGCGCAATAGTTTTGGATGCCCGCCTGTTCGACCAGCGCTTGCCGTACCGCCGCTGATTCAAACAGTCCGTGTAAGTAAGTTCCCCAAATATTGCCCTGGCGCAGGCCTTCCGATCGCACCTGTCCGTTGATTTCCAAATGGAGCAAAGGTTCAACGGGCGCGATCGCACGGGTTTGTCCCATGTGAATTTCATAGGTCATCCAGCGATCGCCCTGCCAAATTGCTTCCACCTGCTGCAACGATTTAGTGGCGGCAAAGGTTGTGACGGCTGGCAATAGTCCCAAGCCAGCGACCTCACCCGCATCGCCCGCAACTCCCTCTGGGTCAGATAAGGAGTGACACAGCATTTGATAGCCGCCGCAGATTCCCACAATCGGAACGCCGTTTGCGGCGGCCGCTTGGATCGCTTTAGATAAGCCCGTTTCATGCAGCCATCGCAGATCCCGCAGCGTATTTTTGCTGCCGGGTAAAATAATGGCTTTGGCATGGTGCAGATCCGCCACGGATTTTACCCAGCGCGTTTCGACCCCAGAATCCAACTGCCACGGTTGGCTATCCTGCGAATTAGACGTAGACGGAAATCGAATCCAGGCGATCGCATCCCCAGTTCCATAGGTTTCCGCTGTTTCGCAGAGGCTATCCTCACTTTCGGGTTGCAAATTGGTTTGATAGGGTAACGTTCCCAAATAGGGCAGCGTCGGTAAGTGCTGAGTAAAATAATCGCCTGCGGTGCTGAACAAGTTTAAATCGCCCCGAAATTTATTCACAATCAGGCCTAATCCCTGCACTTGGCGATCGCTCGGCATTAGGCCATAGGTTCCCACCATTTGCGCAAAGATGCCGCCCCGTTCAATGTCGCCCACCAGCAACCAGCGTCCCTCTAGATACGCAATCGGTCGCAGATTGACAATATCGCGATGCATTAAATTCAGTTCTACCGGACTGCCTGCGCCCTCCAGCAGCAGCACATCACAGCGCGATCGCCAATCATCCAGGGTTTGGCGCACCGTTTCCCACAGTGATTCAATGTGCTGGTAATAGTCTGCGGCGCGAATGTGGGTTTTGGGTTGTCCGAGTAAGACCAACTGCGAGATACTGTTGCCACAGGGTTTTAGCAACACTGGGTTCATTTCCGCTATCGGCCGCCGTCCACAAGCGATCGCCTGCACTGCCTGCGCCCGCCCAATTTCGCCACCCTCCAGTGTCACATAGGAATTATTCGACATATTCTGCGCCTTGAAGGGAGCTACTTGCACCCCCTGCCGCCGCAGCCACGCGCCTAGTGCCGTCACCATCCAGCTTTTGCCCGCATTGGAAGATGTGCCTAAAATTGCCAGTGATTTCATGATCTGCCTGTGTTCAGATACCGCATTCTAGCTTACCCTATCAGAGGGTTGAAAGGGATTCAAAGGGAGTATGATGCTAGAAGAAACAAGCGTGCGATCGCTGACGGTCTTGCTATTAGCGGCATTAGTTGATTACATCATAGGCGATCCGTGGCATTGGCTGCATCCGGTTCAGGTGATGGGCTGGGCGATCGCTGCCTATACCCGATTTGCCCTGCGCATCAAAATCGACTGGATACAGCGCATCCTTGGCGTTGGCTTGACGGTGCTGCTCGTTGTCGGCAGCGGGGCGATCGCGGCGGGATTGGTGTGGCTAGGCGATCGCCTGCATCCAGTTTTTGGGCTAATCATTGCCGTGATCTTACTCGCGTCTTGCTTTGCCGGACGCAGCCTCCGAGCTGCCGCTGAAGATGTCTTAGAACCGTTACAGCAGGATAACTTAGAGGAATCGCGATCGCGCCTGAGCCAATACGTGGGCCGCGACACCGAACACTTATCCAAACCCGAAATCTTGCGGGCCGTCCTGGAAACCGTCACCGAAAACGCTGTAGATGCCGTTACCTCACCCTTATTCTATGCTATCCTCGGCGCACTCATCCATCCTGCGATCGCCATTTCCCTAGCCATGGGCTACAAAGCCGCTAGCACTCTCGATTCAATGGTGGGCTATCGCACTGAACCCTATACGCATATCGGCTGGTGCAGCGCTCGGTTTGAGGATATGCTAACTTGGCTGCCCTGTCGCCTAACCGTGCTGACCCTAGCGCTGCGTTCCGGGCGACCGTTAGCCGTGCTGATGATTTGCCGCCGCGATGCGATCGCGGACCCCAGTCCCAATTCTGGCTGGAGCGAATGTATCTATGCCGCCGCGCTGGGGGTGCAGGTGGGTGGTGAAAATCTCTATCGTGGTGTGGTGAAATACAAACCGCTGCTAGGTAATTCAACTCGTCCCATTACACCCCAGGTTGTTCAGGAGGCGATCGCCCTAACTCGGTTTTGTGTGTTGCTGTGGGGGGCGATTGGTATCACTCTAATCGCGGTTTAATCATTGGGTAATGGTTTCATATCAAGATTTTGGGTGGTGTGGGCGTCGCCTACGCCACCCAAAATCTTGACCAGTAAAGGACTACCAATCATTATTATCTGATACGAGGTGGTCGCTAATGTTTAAGATGTATTTGTATAGCAATCCTATTTGGATTGCTATATGAAACCACCGACGTCGGTCATGGTCGCCAAGAGACGCGGCGATGTTGGTGCATGGGAGGTGTTGAAGACCTGATCAATGCTGAACAATGGATGCAACTGACCAGCATCGTTAAGGTTGAGGCACGGCGCACTGTCGGTCAAAAGACCCAGTCAGAAGTGCGCTACTACATCAGTTCCCTCGCGCCGGATGCGGCGGTGTTAGCCACATCCATTCGCACCCATTGGCAGATTGAAAATTCGTTGCATTGGGTCTTGGATGTCGCGATGCGCGAGGATGATTGTCGTAT
>CAYSIR010000298.1:0-5346 GCA_964431105.1 uncultured Leptolyngbya sp.
CACACTACCCAAAATTCTTACCAATAGAGAACTACCCGGTAATATTGTAGTCTGGCTGTCCTCAAACGGGTCGAGCTGAGGGCGATTTTGCAGCCAGGCAAAGAACGCCCCAGAACCAACCAGAATGAGCGTTGTCATCACAACAATTTGCAGCATAATGCTATAGCGCATGATCCTAAGCCAAATTAAAGTGTTCCATGTGGACGTGAGTGACCGGCACCTCTAGGGCAAACAGGGCAGCTTCAACCTGATCCATCATCACCGGGGCGGCACAGATAAAATACTGGCGGCTACCCCGGTGCACAGGAATGTAGCGGGACAGGAGCGGCTGATCGATGTAGCCAGTTTCTCCAGTCCAGCCCTCATGAGGATGGCGCGGCACATAGATGATGGTTAAGTCCAGTTTATCCTTGAGGGTTTCTAGCTCCTCTCGGTAGGTAAAGTCCTCCCAGGATGAGGCTGAGTAGATCAGCAAAAACGGACGATCATCCCGACGCTCCACTGCCGTTAGCAACATGCTGTACATGGGCGTAATGCCGATGCCGCCTGCAATCAGCACAAACCCGGCACTGTCCCAATAGCGCTCGGTGGTGAACACGCCGTAGGGGCCATCTAGATAGACGTTAGTGCCCGGTTTAATATCTTTGATGCTGCGGGTAAAATCCCCAAGGGCTTTAATGCCAAACTCGATTCGCTCCGGGTGGTCGCCGCTTGAAGACATTGAAAATGGATGCTCCCGCATCCCGATAGGGTGAATGCCGACGGTCAGCCAGGCAAACTGCCCTGGTTGGAATGTAAACCCCTCGTGGCCGTGGGGGCGCAGGGCCAGAGTCCAAACATTGCCGCGTTGGGGTTTGACTGCCTCGACACGGTAAGGACGCTTAGTCATCAGCATGGGCTTAACCAGCCGCACATATAGAATCAGCCACAGGGCCACCAGCACCATTGCTGACCACAGCACCCCTTTCCAAAATAAGCTCATATAGTTGCTGACTCCCAGGGCATGACCGAAGCCGAACCCCACTGCCACTACGGCCAAAAAACTGTGGGCGGCCCGCCAGGGTTCATAGGGAATGTTCAGCGGCTTTCGCCAGATTGTCGTCACCACCATCATTAGGAAGGCTGCGGTTGCAATGACGGCCATCCGCGCCCGCCAAGGGGCCTCGAAAAAGTTCAGCAGTCCTAGGGTTTCGGGGTCAACTACGAATAACATCACCGGATGTATCAGCACCATCAAAAACGCCGCCAAGGAGGTATAGCGGTGAAATTGGATTAAAATATCAATGCCGTAGGATGCTTCAATTCTGTTAATACGGGCGGTGAGGGCAAACTGTAGCAGCATCATGGCTAGGCCAATGAAGCCTAGGGCGACGGAGAATTCTAGCCAAAACCCTCGGCCGAGAGGGGATGGATGCAGCAGAATGACTGCTAGAGGTAAGATAGAAACTACAATGTAGGCTACAATCCACAGGGTCGCGATAGCGATGGGATTGTGCATTAACAGACGTTGCATGGATGACCTCTTATGGGACAATGCGAACAACCCGACCCTGAACCTATAGCAACCTTATTTGGGCAGTCCTCTATTGGTAGGGATTTTGATTGGTAGGGATTTTGGATGATTGGGCAACGCCCACACTACCCAAAGTCCTTACATAAATACCACTACCCCTATTTGAATTGTGAGGAGAAGTCCGTAGGATTTCTTCTCACAACACCTATTTTCATTTACAACTCATTTAGGTACAACTCATTTAGGACTGCTATGGAGTTCGTGGTGCGGGCTTCGACTCGGCAAAGAACGACTTTTAGGGAAATGAGCTTGTTCCTTTATTGAGTTTACATTGGGAGCAACCAATATGGCGTTACTTGAATCAAATCTAGCACCCAATCCTAGGTTTGATTCGCCTTGAGCGCTAGACCCGCTCACTTTCTCATCCGCTTTGTTTTGGCAGCCTGATCCCTCTGTTGTGTTTGATTTTCCTGTCGTTGGCGATCGCCCGCTGCACAAAACGTCATCGTCCATGCAAACACCGTTAAGAAAAACGTGAAAGCATCCTGTTAAACAACTGTTAATCCATAATCTTGAAATATCTGAGTAATATGCTCAACCTGTACTGGTGTTGGCGGTTGAGTCTCACCTAAAACGTAGGGTAATCCCATCTGCTGCCATTTATATTCTCCCATTTTGTGAAATGGCAGAATCTCTACTCGCTCAACATTTCCTAGCCCGCTAACAAATTTAGCTAAGCTCACTACATTATCTTCTATATCTGTTAACCCTGGCACTAGCACAAATCGAACCCAGGTCGGCTTAGCAATATGAGCTAAATAACGAGCAAAGGTGAGTGTTGGCTCGATTGATACACTCGTTACTTTGCGAAATAAGTCTGGATGGTAAGATTTAATGTCTAATAAAACCAAATCTGTATTTTTCAAAACTGGTTCAGCGACTGCTAAGGTAACATAGCCAGAGGTGTCTAAGGTTGTGTGTAGGCCTATTTGATGGCAACGGTCAAAAATTTCAGCCACAAATCCTGGTTGCATCAGCGGTTCCCCGCCGCTAATGGTAACGCCACCGCTGCGGATATAATTTTTAGCTCGCTCAATCTGGGCCATAATCTCATCCACTGTGGTTACGGTTCCGTCGTGGATTGCCTGACAGTCAGGATTATGGCAGTAAAGGCAGCGTAAGGGACAGCCTTGGGTAAATACGACAAAGCGAATGCCAGGGCCATCAACGGTGCCGCAGGTGTCAACGGAGTGGATACGACCCGACTGAATCGGGGTAGGTAGGGTGCGATCGCGCATGGGTAATTATAGAAATCCGAGTTTTTGGGGCAGATCGCTAATCTGGAATTACCCAGACGCTTTGCCCACCTGTCAATCGGCGTTGTTGATTTGGGGAATGAACTGAAGCGTTACATGAATGGCAACGTTGTTCTAATTCATCCTGCTATTCAGCAACGCCTGTCAATCAATGGATACGACCCGCTTAAGCTCAAGTCAAAAGAGGTTAGAAAAACTAACAGCGCTCATGGAACGTGCGATTAACTACGTCAAGCTGCTGTTCGCGGGTAAGTTTAATGAAGTTAACGGCATAGCCTGAAACCCGGATGGTAAGCTGCGGATATTGTTCAGGATGATCCATGGCATCGACTAATGTCTCGCGGTTAAATACATTAACGTTGAGATGGAAACCGCCATCGCGCCCATAACCGTCGAGCAGGGCTACCAAGTTGCTCATGCGATCGCTCTCTGTTCGGCCCAAGGCTCCTGGCACAATCGAGAACGTATTGGAAATGCCATCTTGGGCATCGGCATAGGGCAGCTTAGCCACCGAAGCGAGTGAGGCTACGGCACCGTTGGTGTCGCGTCCGTGCATGGGGTTAGCCCCTGGGGCAAAGGACTCACCATCGCGTCGTCCATCC
Organism: uncultured Leptolyngbya sp.; assembly: GCA_964431105.1. Classification (GTDB taxonomy): domain Bacteria; phylum Cyanobacteriota; class Cyanobacteriia; order RECH01; family RECH01; genus RECH01. The sequence continues at coordinate 3,432 of CAYSIR010000298.1, forward strand.
GGTGTGTTGCCAGTTTTTTTGCCGTAGACCACGTTAGAGGTAATGGTGAGGATAGACTGGGTAGGGATCGCATCCCGGTAGGTCTTGTGCTTACGCAGTTCAGCCATGAAGGTTTGCAGCACCTGCACCGCCAGATCATCGGCCCGGTCGTCGTTGTTGCCGTACTTCGGAAAGTCGCCCTCAACGATGTAGTCCACGGCAAGCCCTCGCTCGTCCCGCACCACGCGCACGCTGGCGTATTTGATGGCAGCAAGGCTGTCTGCCACGACCGATAAACCGGCCATTCCGTAAGCCATTGTCCGCACCACGTCGCGATCGTGCAGCGCCATCTCCAACCGCTCGTAGCAGTATTTGTCGTGCATGTAGTGAATCACGTTCATGGTGTTGGCATAGGTCTTGGCTAACCATGCCATCATTTGCTGCATACGTGGCCAGACTTGGTCGTAGTTGAGTACGTCAGTCGTGATGGGAGCATAGGTTGGAGCAACCTGCACCCCAGAATGTTCATCCACGCCACCATTGATAGCGTAAAGCAGGCACTTAGCCATGTTTACCCGCGCCCCGAAAAACTGCATCTGTTTGCCAATCGGCATCGCCGAGACGCAGCAGGCGATGCCATAGTCATCGCCCCAGTAAGACCGCATCAGGTCATCGTTTTCGTACTGAATCGAGCTGGTTTGAATCGACACTTGGGCACAGTAGCGCTTGAATGCTTCCGGCAGGCGTTCAGACCATAGCACTGTTAGATTCGGCTCTGGGGCGGGGCCGAGATTGATCAAAGTGTGAAGAATACGGAAACTGGTTTTGGTCACGAGGGGTCTGCCGTCCGCCCCTACACCACCGATGCACTCTGTGACCCAGGTGGGATCGCCGCTGAACAGCTCGTTGTAGCCGGGCGTTCGCAAGAACCGCACCATCCGCAGTTTCATGATGAAGTGGTCGATGACTTCCTGGGCTTCGGATTCGTTGATTAGCCCGGCTTGGAGGTCATGCTCGATGTAAATATCCAGGAAGGTGGAAACCCGTCCCAAGGACATGGCGGCCCCGTTTTGCTCCTTGATCGCCGCTAGGTAACCAAAATAGAGCCACTGGATAGCTTCTTGGGCCGTTGCAGCGGGACGACCTAGGTCAAAACCGTAGGCTCTGCCCAGTTCTTTCAGTTCATTCAGGGCTTTAATTTGCTCAGAAATTTCTTCCCGCAGGCGAATGGTGGCTTCGTCAAGGCTGTCCAGTTCTAAGCTCTTTTTCTGAGCCTGTTTATCAGCGATGAGGCGATCGCATCCATAAAGCGCGACCCGCCGATAGTCACCAATGATCCGCCCCCGTCCATAGGCATCGGGCAACCCCGTGATAATCCCGGACTTGCGGCAGCGACGCATCTCGTCGGTGTACGCATCAAATACCCCATCATTATGGGTTTTGCGATACTGACTAAAGATGGTTTTCGTGACCGGATCAAGGTCATAGCTGTAGGCATTCAGCGATCCTTCTACAGTGCGAATGCCGCCGAAGGGCATAATGGCACGTTTTAAGGGCTGCTCGGTTTGTAAACCGACGATTTGTTCAAGGCTGCGATCGATGTAGCCAGGGGCGTGGCTTGTGATCCCTGATGGCACGGCAGTATCGGCATCCAGCACACCTCTCTCACGCTCGATCGCCATGAGATCTCTTACTTTATTCCATAACGCAATGGTGCGATCGGTGGCTGGTGTAAGAAAGCTGCCATCGCTGAGATAAGGAAGGTAGTTGGACTGAATGAAGCTACGCACGTCTATCCCTTTCTCCCAATCGCCAGACGCGAAGGAGAGAGCAGGACGCTGGATGCGGATATCGGGCAAGTTTTGCTGTAGGGATAGGCTTTCAACAGTCACGAGCAAATCTCCTGGCATAGGTTTATGAGGTCAGTGCAGCACAT
>CAYSIR010000299.1:0-5326 GCA_964431105.1 uncultured Leptolyngbya sp.
CCCAATCCTCTGACCCAATCCTCTGACCCAATCATCAGAGAGCGATCGCCTGCCGCACTCAGTCAGCCCAACAAATGACCTACTTATTCGGCTGAGGCGTCATACGCAGATATGGTTTTACTTCAGTTACCCCTTTCGGAAACTGTTGCTTTGCATCTTCTGTAGAAATGGACGGCACCACCACACAGTCACCGCCATCTTCCCAATTTGCCGGAGTCGCCACCTTGTGATAATCCGTCAATTGCAGTGAGTCAATTACCCGCAGGATTTCGGCAAAGTTGCGACCAGTGCTAGCCGGATACGTTAGCGACAGGCGCAGTTTCTTATTGGGGTCGATGATGAATACAGTCCGAACCGTCAAGCTATTTAATGAATTCGGATGGATCATATCGTAGAGATTCGCTACCTTGCGATCGGGATCAGCCAAGATAGGATAATTGAGCGATGCCGATTGGGTTTCTTCAATGTCCTTCACCCAGCCGTTGTGAGAATCAACATCATCCACACTCAGGGCAAGCACTTTAACATTGCGCTGATCAAACTCAGGCTTCAGCTTTGCCACCGTGCCCAATTCAGTGGTGCAAACCGGGGTGTAATCGGCCGGGTGCGAGAACAATACAACCCAGCTATCGCCAGCCCATTCGTGAAAGCTGATCTCGCCTGCGGTTGAGGCTTGGGTAAAATCTGGAACGGTATCACCTAGTCGAAGCGCCATAATTCTATATCCTGTGTATCGAGAAATGCTGTGATGAATACTGTCAATGTTAGTCGGTTGACTGCGGTTGACTGATAAGCGATTAACTGATAAGTAAAGGGCGGCTGAACGTCTTAAGGCAAGACGAGCATCCGAGATCAGATGAGCGATCGCTCTTGAGCGGATGAAAACTTAGGGAAACGACGTTGCCCCAGACAGTAAACCATTGTTTCATGGGGCATCTACGATATATCAATCGGATCGCTCATGCAGTCGTTGTGCCGGACACGAACCGCCGTACATATCAGTCAATTTACGGTTAGACCCTACGCGGTACAGCCAGGCTGAGAGCAAACGATTCTAACGATCGCACCTCATCGCCCAGGACTATCAACCCGCGAATCCTGTCTGTGCATCATTATGCCATAAAACCCCGGTTCTCCGGTCGGATTTTAGACCTTTTCATGTTTCGTAATGTTTGAAGGCAGCTAAATTCCCAAGACAAAAGGGTTTCAGCGTTTAAGTCAAGGGTTACATTGGAGTGCGATCGCATCGAATTTCTCACAATCTCCGGCTAGCTACCGGAGATTCTAGGTGCGATCGCATTGATTGAATTTGCAAGGTCTGAATTATAGTGTTGGTAACATATAGCTAAGTATGGATACGGATAGCACTGAGCAATCAGTCATCGGCACGGCTTGAAGCATTGCTGAATAGGTGTAGTGGGTGTATCTCAATGTGTTTCAAACAGTAGGTCGTGGTTTTGGTCTTAGGAACTATTAACGCGCCATGTCTTAAATTTTCAATCGCAAGTTAACGGGTATTGCCTAGACGAGCAATGCCAGGGCAAGGTACGATCGCGACGCCTAGCCTTAGCTGCCCCCTGCGGCGCTTGGACGTTGTACACTTCACCCGTCAAGTCTATTGCTGCACCGACCCATCCGGCAGATTAAGCACGACAGCATTTCATACGCCGCATTGTCTTTGGTGAGAAGCATCCTGCTTTGGCAAACCTGTCCCGTATCTTTCCACCCCCTTCCAACAATTGCAAAAGCGCGATTCCATTCCACCCATCCTGCTGTCTTCCAACACGGAACCCTGTTAGATAATGTCGCTGTATTTCATCTGCCGTGTTGATCCATCTCTCGTTGCCGGCCGCATCCGGGAAGCTGATCCATGCCCCAGACCTTCCCACGCACTGATTTGCTATCCGAACAGAACGCCGAGGCGTTGCCTCTCGTTTTGATCATTATTGCGATCGCTACCCGGCAGCACCTCTTGTTTCCAAAGAAAGACTGACATTGCCGACCGTTGCAAGCGATCGCAGGTACACCATCTCGATCAGTAGAGGATTGCAGCCGGAGTGTGAGTCCAGTTTATTGTGAGCATCGTAATCTCATGGGCAATTTTGATCGAGATACCTTGTATGAGGTATTGGGTGACCTGCCGCTCTATGATTTTCAGGTCAATCTCAATACGCCCAGTTTTCTGGTCACCAAGCAGTTTGAGTATCGCCCTGACCTGCCTGGAGTGATTGTAATGAGTGAAACCAAGATGGTCGGCATGATTTCACGTCGTCGGTTTCATGAACAAATGAGCGTGCCGGGCAATCAGGAAGCGTTCTTGCAGCAGCCCATTCAGTCCTTGCTTGAACTAGAGCTAAAACGACGGCGATCGCGCCCCTTAATCTTGTTAGAAACTGAAAAGATCGACCTCTCTGTTCGCACAGCGCTGAACCGCCCGGCAGAAGAAGTCTACGAGCCAGTTGTTGTGATTTTTCAAGACCGGAGCGTCCCCGATGTGAAAGCCTACTTTCTGCTGGATATGCATACGCTGCTGCAAGCCCAGTCGCAAATCCTAACGGTCATCAACCAAGAAATGATGCGCCATCGGGCCGCCTTAGAGGCAAAACAGCGCCAGGTGCAGGAAGAACAGCTCAAAGTAGAAGAATATACACAACTGCTCGAAGCCCATCAGTCTGTGATTCAGGAGCGCAATCTGTTGCTAGAAACCCAGCAGATTGAAATGCTAGAGCAGGCTAGAGAAATTGCTCAGTTTAATAAACGCTTTGTCAAAATGGGGCGAATCCTGTCGTCGGAGGGGCAAAAAGCATTCCAGGCTACGTTTGTCGGAGTCAATGCCATCTGTCACAACACGAACCAGATTGTAGACATTGGCAATTTGCTCACCGATGAGTTGAATGTGATTCAGGATACGTCCCAAGTAGTAGCGCGGGTGAGTCAGCAGGTGCGGCATTTGTCTGTGCAGGCGGCAATTGTAGCCAACCATGTTGGCGCAGGCATGACGGGATTTAGCCACATTACGGCAGAAATTGGCAAGCTGGTGAACCAGACGATAGAAGCGGGACGACAGATGGATCGATTGGCTAATCGATTTCGCCGACGCATTCAAGAATTGACAGACTCAGCCCAGTCGGGAACCACTGTCGCGCAGTCCGTACTGCAAAAGATCGAACAAGCTCAGGATGCCTTGGCAGAGCTGCAAACGCTGGTTCAACACCCAGTACGAGAATCGATTGACCTTGAGGCGCTATCCGTCCTTCAGCAGGGTAACGGTCAGGGGCGATCGCCCAATATTCAACAAGCCGCACAGCAACTCATTCAACGAATTTCAACCGCAGAGGCAACCGTCGCTGACTTAGATGAACTCCTGCATCAACGGGACTCAGAGCCATTGATTCGTAAAATTAAACGAACATTGGAGCAAAATCGCCAGCAGCTAGATACCTCAGAACAAATTAACCCCGCGACAGCCAATCCAGCCGCCAATCCAGCCGCCAATCCAGCCGCCAACGGTCGCATGGAACAGCCATCAACTGAGCCACTTCCCCCCCCAAATCCGCATCTCGATCGTAATTCTGATGATTAACCCAGTTGTCCGAACTCTATGCATCGGGCAGGGAGAATCGCTGCCTACGGGCCGATAGTCAGAAACCGGCGTAACGTTATAAAATTTCACGAACTCTTTTATTTGCAGAAGTATGGGACCAGCAAATCCGATCGCGGGCACAGGTACGGTTTATGTGGTGCTAGCAGCGCTCTGCTGGGGGGTCTCAGGTGGCATCGGCGGTATTCTTATGGCCAGTGGCTGGGATGCATTCGTGGTTTCATTTTACCGAGGCGCTATCGGTCTGCTGTTCGTTCTGGGCTGGCTGGCGTTGCGCCCAATTGGCAGCGGATTGGGCGATCGCAGGTTATGGTTTTGGTCAGCGATCGCGGGTTTGGGTGTAGCGGGCAACTTTGCATTTTACTTCGTCAGCATCGCGCAGGGCAGCATCGCAGTAGCAGCAACGTTAATGTATTGTGCGCCTGTGTTCGTGTATCTGGTATCGTTCGCACTCAAGCTCGAACGCCCAACAGCGCTGAAACTAACAGCGATCGCAGTGGTCATGGTTGGCATCGTGTTGCTGACCCAGATTTACGACATCGATGCAGGCCGGGTTACGGCGATCGGCGTAGGGGCTGGACTATTGGCAGGCTTGTCCTACACAGTCTTTATTTTCGGCTTCAAATATGCAGCCGCCTACGGCAGCCCACAGGCAATTCTTGCAATAGCCTTCACGGCACTGGCTGTCATTCTAATCTGGCCAAGCGATGTCAATCAAACCGTCGCCGCACTAAACACACCAGACTGGCCGCTATTTGCAGCGTTGGGGATATTCGGTGCCGGACTATCATTCGTTCTTTACATCATTGGACTGAACCGCACCGCGCCAGCCGTAGCCTCCGTGGTGGCCATGGTAGAACCGGTCATCGCGTCGCTGTTCGGCGTAGTGGTCTTGAGTGAGCGTCTGGTGAGTTCACAAATGTTTGGCATGGGGCTGATTTTGGTCACAGTGACCGCCCTCAGTGTTCATTCACGCACTTAGGGGCAATTGCTTCAGTGTGGAGCGAACAGCAATTACATCAAGGCATCGCGGGCAACAAATTATTCAACGTCCTACAAGCTGCTCTCAACTTCAGCTTTCATGCGTTCCAGCGTCAGGTGCATTTGCTCAAACATTTGCTGCGGTGTTACACCAAATTGACCGAGCTGGGTTTTCAATTGCTCAACTGTCATTTTGGCCATGAAATCTTCTGAGAGTTCAAACCGTTTCATAAAGACTCGGTATCGTTCCATGATGGCTTCCATCTGCTCGATGTAGAGCATTTTGCCTTCACGATCGAATTTGCCGTAGTCCCCTCCCAGTCGCATGAGCGATTGATAATCTTCAAATAGTTGCTTGGCTTCCTGTTGGACAATTTCAGACTCGAAGAATCCCATCGTTGGCTACTTAGTGTTTACTCACGACTAGCGGACATCAGTGGATGGATCAGCACGTCTAGTATCGGTGTGGTCAAGGGCGGGTGTGCATCAAGATGTAGCCGATCGCATTGCCTGCATAAACGGGCGCGATCGCTGCCCCAGAGACCGGTGCCCGAAGGCACTGACACTCACTGAATGTATTCTTCATTGTAGAGGAAGTTCACGATCGCTCGACTGGAGACAGATGGCTGAAAACCGAACAATATTCACTGATGCGGGCGGCTGATCGCAGATTACAGTCTTAGCATCCACCCAACATCCTTACCAATAGAGCCAATAGAGCCAATAGAAGACTACCGATAGGCG
>CAYSIR010000300.1:0-5297 GCA_964431105.1 uncultured Leptolyngbya sp.
GTTGGCCATACCAAATCCAGAGCAACGAACCCCAAGAATGAAAATCAGCTATAAAAATCAGCCAAAGATTCTGATTAAATCTTTGGGGTTGCCAACCAGGAGATAGTACTAGCCAAGTAGAAAGCGCACCTCCTCAACAATTGGGCAAGCCACAAAAAGCGCAGAGGAACGACCCCCCCTGCGCTTTTCACCAAACAACGGCTTTAGAAACCGGCTTATCCGATTTGATCCATGATCTTGAAGATAGGTAGATAGAGCGCCACCAAAATTGATCCAACCATGCCCCCCAGAACCACAATCATAATTGGCTCCATAATGCTAGTCAGCGCTTTAACAGCCTGCTCCACCTCATCCTCATAGAAGTCAGCGACCTTCATCAACATGGAATCGATTTCTCCAGTTTCTTCGCCGATACTAATCATCTGAATCGCCATCACCGGGAAAACCTGTCCTCGCTGCAAAGCAAGACTGATCATTCCACCAGTTTGAACTTCTTTACGAGCCTCATCAATCGCATTAGAAATCACCTGGTTGCCCGCCGTATCTCGCACGATTTCCAACGCGGTCAAAATTGGAACGCCTGACCGTGATAGCGAGCCAAATGTGCGACAAAACCGAGCTGTTGCGTTTTTCTGAATTAAATCACCAAACAGCGGCGCTTTTAGCATAAAGCGATCGATCGTTTCACGCCCAACCCGAGTTTTATAATATTGCCGAAACGCCACCACGATCGCAACGATCACCACAATCAGCCCAATCACGTATACCGGCGTTCGGAGAAAATCACTCACCGCCATCATCAACTTGGTGAACGCAGGCAAATCGCCACCTAGCTGCTCAAACATATCCGCAAAGATGGGGATCAAGAACACCGTCATCCCAACGAAGATGACAACTGCGATAAACCCGACAGCCACCGGATAGGTCATAGCCGATCGAATTTGGTTGTTCAATCGAGCCACATCTTCTAACAGCTTGGCTAGCCGGTTCATCACTTCATCTAACACACCCCCAACTTCCCCAGCCTGAACCATACTGACGTACAGACCATCAAAACATTGAGGATGCTTGCGCATTGAATCCGATAAGTTCGTTCCCTGCTGCACATCCGTGTTGATCTGCTGGAGGGCCTTTTTTAGTTTCGGATTGGGGCATTGATCAGACAGCACCCCCAATCCACGAACCATCGCAACCCCAGCATTAATCAACACCGCAAATTGTCGTGAGAACACTGCCTTGTCCTTCACCGACACAGAGGTGAACATATCCTGCAAGTCGATATTAAATCCACCACTGTCTTCGCGTAGCTCCTGCACGAACAGTCCCTGCTCCCGCAGCGTTGTCCGTGCTTCAGCGGCAGAACTTGCAACAATTTTCTGCTTTTTAGGGTTGCCTTTGGAATCCCGGGCCTGAACGACAAAAGTAGGCATGGCTCAAATGAAAAAGAAATGGACGAAACAGAAACCGATGAATACTGAAAACCTGCCAGAATCCTAGCAAAGAATTTTAGGTCTAGCGGCGCTTACCGCCAGACGCATAGGCATGTTGCGCTCCCGCTGTTCCTGCGGCACCACCAACCAGCCGCTGAAACTCATCTGGGCGCGAGGTCTTAGACACAGCCGATTCAAAGGTGATAGCCCCTGAGCGATACAAATCAGCCAGCACTCTTTCCAGAGTCATCATGCCTAACTTGCCGCCGGTTTGGATGGCAGAATAAATCTGGGACGTCTTGCCTTCACGGATGAGGTTGGAAATGGCCGGGGTAACGACCATAATTTCTTGAGCCATGACCCGGCCGAATTCGCCAGGCTTAGGATTTTTGCGCGGTATGAGGGTTTGGCTGAAGACGGCAACCAGTGAGTTCGATAGTTGAACGCGCACCTGAGTTTGGCGCTCGGAGGGGAATACGTCAATCATCCGGTCAACGGTCTGGGATGCGGAGCTGGTGTGCAGTGTGCCAAAGACGAGGTGCCCTGTTTCTGCGGCTGAGATGGCTAGCGAGATGGTTTCGAGGTCACGCATTTCACCCACCAGAACGATGTCTGGATCTTCCCGTAGGGCGGCTTTCAGCGCGTTGGCAAAACTCTTGGTATCTTCACCCAGTTGGCGCTGGTGAATGAGGCTTTTAATCGGCTCGTAGACGAATTCAATGGGGTCTTCAACGGTGAGAATGTGTTCGGCACGGGTGCGGTTGATTAAATCGATCATGGCCGCTAGGGTCGTGGTTTTCCCCGATCCGGTTGGTCCAGTTACCAAGATCAACCCCCGTGGCTTCTCGGACATTTCTCGCACTACGTCAGGTAGTCCTAGTTTTTCAAAACTGGGAATTTTGGAGCTAAGTGCCCGCAAACAGGCGGCATAGGTTCCCCGGTCTTTGTAGACGTTCACCCGGAAGCGTGCCAAACCTTTCACGCCGTAGGAACAGTCCAATTCCCAGTTTTGCTCCAGCGTTTTCCGCTGGTTGTTGTTGAGCATACTGAAGATAAGTCGCTGACATTCTTCAGAGGTCATGGGTTCATCTCCGATGGGAGTGAGATGACCACTGATACGAAAGTAGGGTGGAAGACCGGCGGAGAGGTGTAAGTCTGAACCTCCCATTTCAACCAGTTGTTCCATCAGGTCTTCAATCATCAAGTCCATGGGCATAATTCTACGGGCCTCCAATAGTGACTCATCGGTTGGGAAAGTGGGTGTGACTTAGGGATGCGATCGCTCGTGGGTAGCGTGAGTGGATTCTAAGATACCCCAGGGCGCTCCAAAAGCTGACAGTTTCTAGTCTTGGAATCTAGTCTTGGAATCGAGGGGTAGTGCAATATGGACAGTCTAGCCACTCTTGTTTGAGTTCTGCCGAACAAACGCGGCACGTCAGCGAGGTCTTACGTTTCGCCTTCAGTTCGGATTCTAAGCCAGTGTCGGTGAAGGTGACCCGCTCGACTTCTTCAAGCGTCGTTGCCCCTTGTCGCACTAAGTTCAGGCTGTAGGAAAGTAGGGTTTTCATGCCTTCTTCGACTGCGGCTTCCTTAATGCGTTCGGTCGGCGCTCCCTCCGTAATCAGGGATTGCATACGTTCAGTAACGCGCATGACTTCATACACACCGCAGCGTCCTTTGTAGCCAATCCCGCCGCAAGACGAACACAGTTCGTTTCGCTCCCGCGCTGCCTGGATTTCATCTGGCTGGAGGGTATTTGCTCTATAGAAGGTAACGTCTGATTCTCGTGCAGCGGAAAGACCAAAGCGGGCTAGCTCATCGGGTGAAGGATGGTACGGAATCCGGCACTCAGAACATACCCGACGCATGAGGCGCTGGGCCAGTACCCCAATCAAAGAACTGGACACCATGAACGATTCAACGCCCATTTCATCCAACCGAGCGATCGCACTAGCTGCATCATTGGTATGGAGGGTTGTTAACACTAGGTGACCCGTCAACGCTGCTTCGATCGCCGTTTTTGCAGTTTCCCGATCGCGCGTCTCACCAACCAGAATCACATCCGGATCTTGGCGCAGGAATGCTCGCAAAATAGAAGCAAAGTCCATTCCTTTCTCACGAATGACCTGCACCTGAGTCAGACCGGGCAACGAATATTCAATCGGGTCTTCTGCTGTGCTGATGTTAACGCCTGGATCATTTCGTTCCGCCAGCGCTGAATACAGCGTGGTGGTCTTACCTGAACCGGTTGGCCCCGTCACCAAAATCAAGCCAAACGGTCGAGCTACCATATCTTGAACAATCTTTAGACTCTCCGGATCGGTGATTAGTTTATCAAGCCCAAGTTGGGTAGCAGAGTTGTCCAAAATCCGAAGACAGACTTTCTCACCGTAACGACTCGGCAGCGTATTTACCCGAAAGTCCACCTTACGTCCGTCAAAGATGCGGCGAATCCGACCATCTTGGGGCATCCGTCGCTCAGCAATATCAAGACTGGCGATAATTTTGAATCGCGCCGTAACCGCTGGAATAATTTTCTTCGGAAACTGTTCAAAGGCTTGCCGTAAGACTCCGTCCTTACGGAAACGGATACGCAAATACTCTTCCTGCGGTTCAATGTGAATATCAGAGACATCTTCTTGCAGGGCTTTCACCAATATCTTATTGACTAGGGCAATCACAGGAGCCGCTTCTGCATCCTGTAGCGCATCGTCAAGGTTGGCCTCGGCATCATCAACATCTTCCTCCAGTTCAAGATACTGAAGTTCTTCGATGTCAGATTTCACATCAACTTTGGACTCGCGATCGCGCTGCTTCTCTTGCTCAACCTTTTCATCAAGGTACGAGGAGATAATCCGCTGATAATCCTCAGTCGTAATCACCATGCGCTGGAGTCCCAGGTTTTGGGGCCGCAAAATGCGGTTGAGATCATCCTGAGCGCCGAGGTCATCAGGGTTGACCATTGCAACCAGCACAGACGACGGTTCGGCTTCACTTTTGAAGAGAGGAACCAGTTGATACCGACGGCATACATCAATGGGAATGAGGGTATCGATTAAACCCGATACTTGGTTGGTAGAGATCTGGCTAATTTCTGGATCGAGGGATTCAACGCCATACAGAATTTTCAGCTCGAAGAGTTGCTGCTTCTTGTACTGACGAATCAAGTCGGGCGGCAGACGCTTACCAGTGATGACCTCAAGCACATCAGTGAGGGGGCGGCCAGATTTGCGGCTTTCAACCAGCGCTTGCTGCATTTGCTCCGTATCGGCATAGCCAGACTGAACTAATTTGGTGCTGAAGGGAGAAAAGTTATGCTGTACGACTAGGGCACGCCGCGACGAGGAATTAGCCATATCTACTTTAGAAATCTCCTTAATTGTTTAGTCAGTGTTCCCAGAACCCTTTCAAGTGCTTCATTGAGCAGTAGGCTGGAGTAAATGCCCTCCTGCGATAGACTGAATGACCATTTCAATCGCTCGCAACGGTGCTGTCTCTTCAGAACCCGACTTGGCCCAAGTCGCAGGCTGAACTTTCATCTGAGCTTCTAGCTTCTGTTTGGGCGTCCGTCTAAACGTCTCATCAGGCAGAACTGGCAGGACAAGCGGGGTAACAACTTGGCGACGGTCTGGCGAGGACGATCGCTCTGCCTAGATAATAGCCTTTACCGATCAGAATAGTCTGAAAGGAATATAGCCATCCTAGATGATTTGTCAATTCAGGGGGGCAAAAAGGGAAAGTCGGATTAAGGATTCTTTACAGTGTGGGCTGTGCCTCTGATGGGCTAACCAGCGACCATCCAGTTGGGTTGAGGTAATGACACTCAACACCCGCAGCCATTACCCGCAGCCATTACCCGCAGCCATT
>CAYSIR010000301.1:0-5222 GCA_964431105.1 uncultured Leptolyngbya sp.
TTGGGGTGCAGCAAGGGGTTGATATTGTCTCGCTGAGCTTTGTGCGATCGGCTGATGATATTCGAGAACTGAAGCAGCTTCTAGCCCAGAAAAATGCTCAAATTCCGGTACTGGCCAAGCTCGAAAAACCCCAAGCGATCGCAAATCTAGACGAAATCATTGACGAAAGTGACGCTATCATGGTGGCTCGCGGTGATTTGGGCGTTGAGATGAGTCCAGAAAAGGTGCCGCTGATCCAAAAGACCATCATCCGAACATGTAATCAAAAGGGTGTTCCGGTCATCACTGCCACACAAATGCTGGACAGCATGATTCATAATCCCCGTCCTACCCGTGCAGAAGCCAGTGATGTCGCCAATGCTATCATCGACGGAACCGATGCAGTCATGCTGTCGGGAGAGTCGGCTGTTGGGAAATATCCAGTCGAAGCGGTCAAAATGCTAGCGCGGATTGCCGAGGATGTAGAATCTGAAATCGAGTACATTAATTATCCACCTTCAGAAATTGACGATCCCCACGCCATTGGCGAAGCCCTGAATACGATTAACCATGTCCTTGATTTGCAATGCATTGTAACACTAACTGAAACAGGGCATACAGCCCGGCTAGCCGCAGCAGAACGTCCGAGTGCCCCAGTTGTTGCGATTACAGCAAATCCTCGCATTTATCGACAACTCAATTTGGTCTGGGGGGTGCGTCCAGTGTTGATGGAACATCTAAATGGCCCGATTGAACTGTTGTTTCAGCAAATTGAATGCTGCCTACTAGAGCGTCAGTTTGCCGAAGCAGGAGATAAAATATTGCTGATGGGAGGATTACCGCTGCATCAAGCAGGGTCAACGAATTTCCTGAAGCTGCATACCATCCATGCTAATGATTAGGGGTTTCGATCGCCCGTAACTGGTCTTCAAGCAGTTATAACCTTTCAATGAGGGCTTGCAACCCTAGATGCGTTGTAGTGGTTTCATGTAAGAACCTTGGGTGGTGTGGGCAACCTTTCATTATCTAAGGCGGCGGCAGAGGGCTAGACTTGGTTGTTAAGAATCCACCCGACTAATTCCTGTACGCCTGCCCCTCGCGGCTGGGTTGTGATGTGGTGAGCGATCGCTTTAAGCTCAGGCAGGGCATTGTCAACCGCGATCGCTAGGCCACAGAACTGAAGTAAATCAATATCATTTTCTGCATCGCCAATGCCAGCCATCCGTTCAGCCGACAGGCCCAGTTGCGCGATCGCATATTGGAGTCCCGTCGCCTTATTCACTCCTTTGGGTAAAATCATAACAGCTCGCTTATTTAAGATTACCTGATAGTCTAGATTCAGGTCTGCAATCAACTGTTTTACCGTTTCTCCGTGCGGTTGCCACGTAGAAACAATCACTTCTCCACAACTTACAGGGCTGACATTGTGTTCAGCGAATGCAGCCATTAACGTATCCGGAGGAGCGGCACCAAGGTGATGGCGAGTGTTGGTTTGAGGCTGAAAAAAGACCGCACCATTTTCCGCAACAACCCCATCCAAACTCATCATTTGCGGATAGACCTGCTGTAGGTCTGCAAACTCCCGCCCCGTCACCAGCAATACGCTGCCGCCCGCTGCCTGAAACTGTGCCAGTGCTTCAATGGTCTGAGCATCAACGACTCCATCGCAAGCCAGAGTACCGTCATAATCAGTGGCGATCGCATTAAACTGCATAAAATCCTCCGATGTGTAGTCTTGCCAAATGCTATCAGAGCCATGCCGGCCCCGTTGGGCAAGCCAATGTATCGGCTCATGGGCGGCGCGTCATCAATGAATGACACAGATAAAATTAGCCACAATGCCTGCATATCTGTAGTGGAATAGTTCGGTGCGCTCACGCTAAACCATTCTGACCTCTCAAGGGCAACCCAATCTCAGCGAAGGGCTACCCACAACGGCCTGATTCCTCCGCGATGATCCCCCCTAGCAACATCAAAAATGCGAACCGCAAAGTAGTTTAATAGTGGCTCAGCTTAAACTGCTCTTCACCTGCAATCTTTAGAATAGACAACGGCATCAGGGTATTTGCCGCAGCCAAGGGCATCAGAGACAGGGGCAAATTGCGCTCGCACCTCTCCCTATCTGAAGTGTCGCTAGCTGTTGTAGTCTGAAAGCGCCCACCGCTTGACGACTGCGGTTTTGGTAATGGGCGGCAGGTTAACCCAGCGATTGCGATCGCCTAGCGATCGGCTACCTTCGCGATCTCGTCTAGACAGTCTATCGATACTAACAATGTATCGAAGACTGCTAGATAGGAGCGATGCGGCTGCCTAGGGTTAGTCTAGCGCTTAAGGTGTCACTCGTAGATTGATATGAAATTCTCGTTCGTCCCTCCGTTTTTGATACAGCAATCTGCGGGAACCCATGAATCCTGGGCTGAGCGCTTGGTTCATGGTCTGTTTGCGATCGCAGCGATGGTTCCGACTGTTGTAGCGCTATTGACCGTTGGCATCCTTGTCCGCGAGAGTATCGCGTTTTTTCAGGAAGTTTCTCTCTGGCAGTTTCTCGCCGATACACAGTGGACTCCATTATTTAGCAGTCAGCGCTACGGGATCATGGTTTTGGTGACGGCGACCCTCTTAATTGGGGCGATCGCGCTCTGCGTGGCTATTCCCCTTGGGACATTAGCTGCGATCTACTTAGCTGAATATGCTAGAGAGCCATGGCGACAAATTCTGACATCAACGCTAGAAACCTTATCTGGCATTCCAACTATTGTTTTTGGTTATTTTGCGATTTCTTTTATTACTCCTGCGCTCCGCAACATCATTCCCAGTATTTCTGCTTTTAATGCCTTGAGTGCTGGCATTGCAACCGGAATCTTAGTGACTCCAATCATTTCTTCTGTCTGTGAAGATACGCTGCGCACGATTCCAAACTCCTTGCGGCAAGGTGGCTATACGCTAGGCTTTACAAAACGAGAGGTCATTCAGCATATTCTTTTACCAGCGGCGCTGCCGGGTCTTTTAGCATCTTACACGCTGGCGGCTTCTCGAACATTGGGTGAAACCATGATTGCTGCGATCGCTGGGGGGCAGCGTCCCCATCTAACGTTGAATCCCTTTGTACCAATCGAAACGATTACCGCTTACATTATTCAGGTTAGCTTAGGCGACGTGCCGTCTGGTACGCTCAGGTTTCATACCATTTTTGCTACAGGAATGGTATTGTTTCTGATGACGTTGACCCTAAATGCCTTTGGGCGTTGGCTGCTGCACCGCTATCATAAGTCAATCGGGCAATTGACGATTCCAGTAGTGGATATTAATCAAGCAACGAAAACAGACGCGATCGCTCCTGACTTTACCTATATTCCAGTATCGTTAAAATACAATCCTCGACGACTCTGGCTCGATCGAGTAGCAGCAGCGATGGGAATCTTTTCAGTTTCCATTGGGTTACTCACCTTAGTGCTAATGGGAGTTGTGGCATTTCGGAGCGGCTTTGGTCAGCTCAGTTGGTCATTTTTAAGCAGCTTGCCCTCCCGTCGTCCAGAAGAAGCCGGAATTTATGCAGCCCTCGTTGGAACTGTCATGTTGATGGGATTAACAGCGCTCATCTCTATGCCGATTGGCATTGGCGCAGCCATTTATCTCCAAGAATACTTACCCGATCGCACCATCAGTCGAATGCTCGATGTGCTGATTGCTAATATGTCGGCTGTTCCATCTATCATCTATGGATTGATGGGGTTATACTTGTTTGTACGCCAAGCCCAGACCCTCACTGGGGGGCGCAGTCTTATTTCAGCCTCTTTAGTGATGGCGGTTGTTGCTCTGCCACTGATTATTATCACAACCCGCAATGCCCTCCGTAGCGTACCGTCTCACCTAAGGCAGGCTAGTTATAGCGTTGGGATGAGCCGTTTACAGATGTTGCGGCACGTTTTGTTGCCGATCGCTTTTCCTGGCATCATCACTGGAACCGTGCTAGCCCTGTCGCGAGTGGCTGGGGAAGCGGCAGCCCTGATTTCTATTGGTGCCAGTGCTTTTGTCAGTATTTCACCATCCTTATCATTGAACGGTCTGCAAGGGTCCTTTTCAACATTGCCAACTCAGATTTTTTTCTGGGCCGCCCGCCCCCAAGCAGAATTTCAGTCTAATGCAGCAGCAGCAATTCTAGTACTAGCAGGATTGGTCTTATTGATGAACCTGATTGCGGTATTTATTCGGGACTACGTTCGCCGCCAGGTACCATGAGGGTTCGTAGCGCCCATATCTTGCAGACAGTATTTAAAAATTGCTGGACGCAGCAAGGGCGATCGCCTATTTATCAAGTTTTATCTCTCAACACAATCCTCATTCTCGTTTAGGGGCACACCATCAAATGCAGAATAACGTATCGAATATGCGATCGAATCCAGTCCTAAAATCCCCCATTTTAGATATTGAACAATTGACAATCGCCTACAACGGGCAGCCCATTCTGCAAGACGTGACCTTACCCATTTATCCGCATCAGTTGACCGGGCTGATTGGCCCCTCCGGATGTGGTAAAAGCAGCCTGCTGCGATGCCTAAATCGATTGCTCGACCTAGTGCCTGGTGCAACTATCCAAGGTTCTGTGCGTCTATCAGGAGACGATCTGTATGCATTACCTGATGTTCAGGTACGACGACGGATTGGGATGGTCTTTCAACAGCCTAACCCGTTCCCAAAATCGGTGTACAACAATATTGCGCTAGGGCTACGGGTGAACGGTTGCCGCGACAATATTGACGATATTGTTGAGCGGGTATTGCATCAGGTTGGTCTGTGGGATGAAGTCAAAAATGACTTAAATAAGAACGCAATGCTGCTTTCAGGTGGACAACAGCAGCGTCTCTGTATTGCCCGCACGATCGCCCTACAGCCCGATATTATTTTAATGGATGAACCCTGTGCTGCGCTCGATCCGCTATCCTCCGATCGCATCAATAACTTACTCGATTCCATGAAAGCACACTACACCATTATTGTGGTCACTCATGATTTGCGGCAGGCAGCCCGAATTACCGATCGCATCGCCTTTTTTAACGTGGTGAATCAGGGCGATCGCCTTGTGGGTCAGTTAGTTGAGTATGACGAAACGCCCAAAATTTTTGGCAGTCCTGCCTCTTCTACCACCTGGCACTATATCCACTACGGTCACTTATCTCGCCTTTAAGACGATAGCAATCCTAAATGAGTTGTGAAGTGAGAATGGTTGTTGTGAGAAGGATTCC
>CAYSIR010000302.1:0-5216 GCA_964431105.1 uncultured Leptolyngbya sp.
AGAGCTAGACTGGGTGCATCCCACTTTTGCAAATCGCCCTCATCCCCCAGCCCCCCTTCGACAAGCTCAGGACATGCTTCTCCCAAAACTGGGAGAAGGGGAGCAAGACTTCAAAGTCCCTCTCCCAAGCTTGGGAGAGGGATTTAGGGTGAGGGCAATCACGTCACATGCCTTTCAACTGGGATGCACCCGCTAGACTTAGAGTCGGCTTGGGCCAGCGATCAGTCCAAGCATCTTGCCTCACAACCCGGTGTTATGCAACGATTCAGTTTTTGCAACGTGTTTTAAGTTGAGAATGATGAGATTTTGGATCTGATAGTCTGAAGAAACTTGCCCCCCATCCCCCTAGAAAACTTTGCGCACCACTGGCGATCGCTAGATACTGACTGGAATTTGAATAATAAACGTCGTCCCTCCCCCCAGAAATGACATGACTTCTAGCGATCCACCATGTTTCTCAGAAATAATTTGCTTTGAGATAGCCAGACCTAGCCCAGTCCCTTTTCCGACCGGCTTTGTGGTAAAAAAGTGGTCAAATATCTTAGATAAATTTTCATTGGCGATGCCTGTTCCATTATCTCGAATTTGAATTCGAGCCTGATCCTTAACGTATTCGGTATTGATCCAAATTGTTGGGAGATGGTTCTTCTCTGGGTCATATTTGCCATCTTCGCGGGCCTCATCCAGTGCATCGATCGCATTCGTCAGCACGTTCATAAATACTTGATTTAGCTGGGCTGGATAGCACGCTACCAATGGCAGTTCACCGTAGAACTTAACAACATTAACAGCCTGCCGTGCGTCGGAGGCTTTTAGGCGATGTCCTAAGATCAGTAATGTGCTGTCAATACCCTGATGAATATCTACAGCTTTAAACTCAGCCTCATCAACCCGCGAAAAGGTTCGCAGCGATAGCACAATTCCTCGAATGCGATCGGCTCCAACCTTCATAGACCGAAGCATTTTAGGTAAATCTTCAGCAATGAAATCCAAGTCGGCTAAATCCAAGTTTTGGTTCAAAAGAGTCTGTACATCGGGCGATCGCGACGCCGCGTGACGGCAGGCCTGGGCCAAATTCAACAGATCCTCGATATTTTCGCCAATGTGAGGTAAATTTCCATAGATAAAGTTTACGGGATTATTAATTTCATGGGCGACCCCTGCGACCAACTGCCCCAAACTGGCCATCTTTTCACCTTGAATCAGTTGGGCTTGCGATCGCTGGAGATCGGTCAGCATCTGGTTAAGCGTCGCCGATTGTTCCTGAATCGTGCTAACGTATTCGGCTTGTTTTAGCGCAACCCCCAACTGTTCTGCAATGTGAATTAGGATTTCGACCTCATCTTCACGCCACGATCGCGGTTTATTATTTTGATAGGCTGCCAACAATCCCCATAGCGATCGCTCTACATAAATGGCAATGATGGCATAAGAACGAGCTTGATAACTTTCTAAAACCTGGATATAGCAATCGGTGAAACCAGCCATGTAAATATCAGAACAAACCCGAAATAGTTTCCCCGTTGCAAACGCACCGCCCTGGGTCTGTTGGAGATGGCTATCACTGGACTGGGCGGTATTCAGCAGCTTGACACTGCACTCGCTCACATTTTTGCGGATGAGCGGATCGCGCTGCTGGGCATCGACTAATGAGATCCACTCTGCCCCCGCCGATTCGTAGAGGAAATCGCCACTCCAATCAGAATTGAAGCGGTAAATGGCAACGCGGTCAGCTTCAAGCAACGTGCGGGCTTCTGCCACTGCCGTCTGGCAAATTTCTGAAAAATCAAGCGATAATCGAATCTTGCCAATGATGCGAATCAAGGCATTGAGGCGGGAAAGGGATTGATCCGGCGATATCACGATAGTCTCCAACTGCACATATACGGTTCCAAGGCTGGGTTACTTTATTTAAGGCTTCTGCCCGCTAACTTTAATCAGCCCCTAAATTGGAATGGCACGCCATGCTGACGGTTGTAGCGATCGCTTTTCATCGTGGGGACATTGTGGTAAAGATCCGTTGGGGTATGGGTTGCGCTCAAACCCTGAAAAATCTTTACATGAATACCACGATCCATCTTAGAGGCGATCGCGCCAGTCAATTGGCGTTTAACTATTACACTCTCCTTGATTCGGTGCGGCTAGACGGGCTAAAGTTATGGATCATAGCGATGTTGGTCTGAATCGTGTTCTTACCACAGGCAGTTGACCCAAACTCTCCCGCACAACCGTTAGTTGAGCAACCGTCACCAACACACCGAAGCAGATACCCCTGCGATCGCACACCCTGACTGACTCATCAATCGTCTTGTATAAATGGGGCTGAGCGGTATAAAACCCAACGCTGACAAGACTTAGGTAGGTTTATGGTTACTCAACCTGACTGACGAGCAGAACGTTTCGATTGTTTGCTCAGTTCGGTGAGACAGTGAACGTCACTGAACTGTTAACCATTAGACCTTTCAGTATTATGACTGATATGTAACGGATATGTGATTAATATGACTGAACGTGAGGCAACCATGCTGATCAACGGATGAACGGGTGATGCCACTGTGGGTCGAATGAGTGATAGCGCAACCCCACCCAACATCGGTAGGTGTTGCGTTTCATGACCTCAACCCAACCTACTGGATAGTCTTTTTTCAGCCAATCAGAGCAACCATGGCAGCAGCCATTGTCTTGAGGGTTCAAATCACGGATGCTGAACAGTCAGTGCGGCGATGGGGACGCGCGATCGCCCATGCAGGTTTTCACGGCGAGATGTTCATAGTTCATACTCTATAGTTGCTCTTGATGTACCCCACTCTTTTCAGCCTAACCGCCCTTTCATCTGGATGATTAATCGATTGGGAGACTATGTGCAAACTCCTGCACTGTCGCTAATCGAACGCTGCTAAAAGAGAAGCAAAATAGTTTGGCGGTTCTCTATTGGTCAGGATTTTATGGTGTGGCACAGCATCGTAAAATCCTTACTACCCAACCTAGGCAAGCGCTGCAGTCGCATCGCCGCCATGAATGGGTTCTGTGATGGGTAGTGGTATTCATGTAATGATTTTGGGTGATGTGGGCGACGCCTACACCACCCAAAATCATTACCAATAAAGGACTACCCTGTGATGGGGTTCTGTGTGATATGGATCAGTAAGCTCAAACAGGTGGCTCTGGGTCGGAGAATGCCAAAGGCTGCCCCCCACGATCGCCACAATTTGGGGGCTAGCCAATCCCTAAAAGTTTGGATCGCGACAGGTATGGCACCTGCCTATGGCTTTCGTTGCCGACTGTTCATCAACGATGTAACCGCTGTGGAAAATGCTCTTATAATTTGGCAGGGTGTTGTAGTTTGAGTATGTGTAAAGGTCAGATAGCCACTAGACGACACTGAACGGAACTGTAATTGACCATAATTAACAACAATTAACAATCACATCCTGATGTGAGGAGTATTCACCATGAACGCATCACGTACATCATCTACCATTCGAGTGCTACTGTCCGTCTGGGTTAGCTCGGCAGGATTCTGGATGGTTTTGCCTGGATATGGACAAACACAATTGGATTCTACGGACAAGGTAGAGCGATCGCCTGAACAAGTCGCGTTAACGGATGCCTTGGCGTCCCCGCTGCAACACGCCCAGGACAGTCGCTTTGCGATCGCAGCCCCTCTCGCCCAACTACCCCTTTCCCAGTCCCAGCCGCCTGCTGAACTATCCACCCAGGACTTTTCCACTGCATCAGAGGTAAGCTGGACGACCGAACAACCAGAAAGCGCAGAGCAGGAAACAGAGGGCGACTCTGATACAATCGTGGCAGAAACGTCTGATCCAGTCGTGGCAGAAACGAGCGATCGCGCGGGTTATCCGTCCACTCAAGCCGCAGACCTGGCCCCGCCTGACTTATCTACCCCAACTGCTCAAGACAGGAACTCCCCCATTGCCCAATTCAGCGGCGGCGGTGGCCCCGGAGCATTGCGCTTTTATATCGGTACTGAGCTACCATTTCCCACTACCCTACAGGGGCCAACGCGGCGGGCTGTCTCTTCCCCAGCGATCGATCGACGGGGCGGGATTAGCCTGCCGGGTGGCGTTCAGTTTGCACTCAGCGATTCTGATTTTCTGACACTGGAACTGCGGGCTGGCGTTTCAATTCTTGGGGCTGATTTTAGCTATCTCCATGATGATGACAATGATCCCCTTGGATATAGCGTTAATTTCTTTAACCAGCGGGCTTACTCATCTAACTTGCGAGGGGGCGATCGCGACGTTGACTTACCCGGTGGAGATACGCCTTGGGTGCATCGTCTAGGGGTTGGCGCAGAAGTAACCTACGAATTTACTCCCATTTTTGCAAGTGCTATAGGATTAACCTATCAGCGCGTTTCAGTTCGGGATGATATGTTCTCAAATGACTTATTTGGCTTTGATGAATTCGGGAATCGCCTGACCGTTAGCAGCGATGGTCAAGATGACTTACTGACCCTAGGCATTACAGGCGAGTTCGATACTCGCAATACCATCATCAACCCATCCATTGGCACTCGGGCCCGCTTCGGGCTTGAACAGGCTTTTGCTCTAGAAGATGAGAATATTACATTTACTCAACTGACGGGTAATGTAAGCCAATTTATTCCTCTATCCTTATTTGGCTTTGCTGATGGGCCGCGCACGCTCGTCTTAAATCTACAAGCCGGGCATATTTTCGATGATGTACCTAGCTATGAAGCCTACAGCCTAGGTGGAAGTAATTCAGTACGTGGCTACAACCGAGGAGAGATCGGTACATCCACCAGCTATATCCAAGCATCTGCTGAATATCGTTTTCCTATCTTGTCCTTTGATGCGCTGAATGATGAGATTGATCTAGGGGGTCTAATTTTTATCGATTATGCTACCGCACTGAGTCAGCAAGACGAGGTGATTGGTCGTCCGGGTGAAGTTCGAGATAAGCCTGGAGATGGTTTGGGGTTTGGAGTCGGGCTGCGAGCTATTTCGCCCTTTGGCCCTCTGCGGTTAGAATTTGGCTTGACCGATCGCGGTGATTCGGCTGTTTATCTGAATCTAGGCGATCGCTTTTAATAAGGGTAATCCCTTGAGACTAAGCTAACAAACTTACGGCAGCAATACAGGGGCATCACCCCTGTTTTTTATGGTCACTTTTTTTATGGTCACTTTATAGTCATCCGGCCATTCGCTAATTCTGTACAGACCACAACAACC
>CAYSIR010000303.1:0-5193 GCA_964431105.1 uncultured Leptolyngbya sp.
TGTGAGAAGGATTCCGCAGGAATCCTTCTCACAATCCAAATAGGATTTCTATAGAAGCGATCGCCCTCCATCCACTTACTTACCCATACCCAACTGTTGAGCTTTCTGATAAACCTTACCTTCCGTTAACAGTGATGGCGCAATCACCACCTCAACCTGCTGCATCTCGCGAATATCCTTTGCGCCCAGCGTTCCCATGCTAGTTTGCAACGCCCCCATTAAATTGTGGGTGCCGTCATCCAACTGGGCTGGCCCCCGCAAAATCTGCTCCAGGGTTCCAGTCGTACCCACACTGATGCGAGTTCCACGGGGCAGAACAGGACTCGGCGTTGCCATCCCCCAATGAAACCCACGCCCCGGTGCTTCTTTTGCCCGCGCAAACGGCGACCCAATCATCACCGCATCTGCACCGCAGGCAATGCATTTGCAAATGTCGCCTCCCGTCACCAAGCCGCCGTCCGCAATCACCGGCACGTAGCGCCCCGTTTCCTGAGCATGGTCATCCCGCGCGGCGGCACAATCTGCCACCGCCGTGGCTTGCGGCACCCCAACCCCTAGCACTCCACGGGACGTACAGGCTGCACCAGGGCCAATGCCAACCAACACCCCAGCCGCTCCAGCTTTCATTAAGCTGAGCGCCACTTCATAGGTCACACAGTTGCCCAGAATAACGGGTATGGGCATTTCAGAGCAAAACGCTGTTAAATCCAGCGGCGTCACGGATTCAGGAGATAAATGCGCATTGGACACAACAGTGGCCTGCACAAACGCTAGATCGGCTCCTGCTGTTGCGATCGCATCCTTGAAGCGAGATGCACCGGCCGGAGTCGTGCTGACGGCGGCAATACCGCCACCGGCTTTAATGTCTCGAATCCGTTGTTCAATCAGTTCAGGTTTAATCGGTTTTGAATATAGCTCTTGCATCAACGGCACAAATTCGTCGTTGCCCACCGATGTGATGCGATCGAGGATAGGATTTGGATCATCGTATCGAGTATGAATGCCCTCCAGATTCAGCACGCCTAGCGCCCCAAGCTGTGCCAATTGAATCGCCATCTCAACATCAACGACCCCATCCATAGCGCTGGCAATAATTGGAATCTCACGCTCCAATCCACCAATCGTCCAGCTTGTATCGGCTAAAGATGGATCAAGGGTTCGTGTTCCGGGCACCAAGGCGATTTCATCAATGCCATACGCCCGTTTTGCGGCCTTGCCTCTACCAATTTGAATTGTCACGCGAGTCGCCCCCAAATCTATATTCAAACTAGATTATCAAATTTTGTATCAGCTATGACTGACGACTCTGACAAATTCAGCAGGGACTCCTGAAAATGATGCCTCAATGACAAGGGGCTTCAGCCATAAACCAGTCAGGACACATATTTTGGAATGTGATGAAATGTTATTGAATGCACGTTTTGCAGTTATTTGCTTCTGCAAAGCAGCCGATTGCGCTGATTGCAGGAGGCACTGCCAGAAAACAGCTTTATGCATTTGCCCTGACTGCAAATTGCTTCAAGCTGCCACAATCCCAAAACTTCTTTTAAGATAGTTTAAGTTACGTTACTGTTTTTCAGGTGTGCAGCTTTTGGAAGGGTAACAGCCGCTACGATTATGAAGCCATTAGTTGGCTTCGCAACACTATTTAATAAGACTTATCGTTACAATAAATTAAACGGATAGCGGACAGCGAACAGAGAAGGTTGAAATTATGGGTCGAATTGGAGTACTACTGCTGAACTTGGGAGGGCCTGAACGCCCAGAGGACGTTCGCCCATTCCTGTTTAATCTGTTCTCTGACCCGGAAATTATCCGGTTGCCTTTCAAATGGCTCCAAAAGCCGCTAGCCTGGATTATTTCTACTTCGCGAGCAAAAAAGTCGCAAGACAACTATCGTGAAATCGGCGGCGGTTCACCGATTCGTCAGATTACTGAAGAGCAGGCGCAAGCGCTGCAATCCAGTTTGCATCAGCGGGGGCATGAGGCACAAGTCTATATTGGAATGCGCTATTGGTATCCTTTTACCGAGGAAGCGATCGCTCGCATCAAGCGCGATCGCATTGAAAAATTAGTCGTATTGCCGCTCTATCCTCAGTTTTCGATTAGCACCAGTGGTTCTAGCTTTCGGTTGCTAGAGCAAATCTGGGATGATGACACCTCTCTGGCTGCTATTGACTATACGGTCATTCCATCCTGGTATAAAAGCCCTGGCTATTTGCGGGCAATGGCTGATCTCATCGCTCAGCAGCTCGATCAGTTTGACGATCCTAGCGATGTACATATTTTCTTCAGTGCCCACGGGGTGCCGGTGAACTACGTTGAAGAAGCGGGTGATCCCTATCAGGCTGAGATTGAAGACTGTACAGCATTGATTATGGAAACGCTGGGTCGTCCTAACGGTCATACGTTGGCTTATCAAAGTCGGGTTGGCCCAGTGGAGTGGCTACGCCCATACACCGAAGATGCGATCGCAGATTTAGCGGCACGCGGCATCCAGCGCCTGCTTGTGGTTCCCATCAGTTTTGTTTCAGAGCATATTGAGACGCTGCAAGAAATTGACATCGAATACCGAGAAGTGGCTGAAAAAGCAGGCATAGAGCAGTTTCAGCGAGTACCGGCGTTGAACACCCATCCAGTCTTTATTGAAGATTTGGCGACAATGGTGGAAACGGCGATGGCATCTCCAAACGTCCAGTTTTCAGACGTTATTCGTCCTCCAGAAAAGACTAAAATTTATCCCCAAGAGCGCTGGCAGTGGGGTCTGACGACGACCGCTGAAGTTTGGAATGGCCGCCTGGCAATGCTAGGATTCTTTGCGCTAATTGTTGAACTGTTGAGTGGTCATGGCCCACTTCACTTTGCGGGGCTTCTCTAATTACTCTAATAAAATGGGGTAGTGGTATTCATGTAAGAAAGACTTTGGGTGGTGTGGGTGTTGCCCACACCACCCAAAGTCTTTACCATTACCAATAAAGGACTCCCATAAAATGTTGGGAAATCGCTGGGGAATCACAGGCAGTGGGCCCATCCCTGATGCTGAGTCTCCCCGGTTTCGATAGGCAGATGGAAGGGCGGCTTGGGGGGTATGGCTGAATAGCAGAATGAATTGGAACATCGTTCAGTTCGTCCAGATCTAGAGTTGGTTCCTGGAGTCAGCAACGCCGCTGAGTGGAGATGCGTGGCGGCTGGCAATGGGATGGGTCATGATCCGGCTGACGAGCGGCGGAGCAAGTGGAATGTCTATCAATTGTATGCTAGACCGTTAGCCTCGTTGGCATTATGGGTAATCTCGATTTATCAGACTCATGACCACCCCACTTGCATCTGCCGCCAGGGATCGGATTCAGATTATGGATACTTATGTATCAGATATTGCCGCGATCGCACCCTCGTCTACCCCCTCAACCTCACTTGCAAAGAGCATTTACGAGATTGTTCACCTGCTAAGGCTGTATCTCAACCTGGGTGAACTGAAGCGGGTCAGTGTCAAACTATCCGTTGCAACGGAAGAACTGTCGTCTGAGTTGCCCTCTGGTCTGGCTTCTCATTCGCCTGCTGCACATTCTTCTATCCCTCAATCGACTAGCTATTTCTATCTGGGCGATCGCTCTGCATTTTCACAAACCCAAAGCAAAGCGCACCGCATTCTTCGTCAACTTCATCAAACTCGACCTTACGACACGGTAGAAGAGGTTGCAGAGCGCATTCTAGAAAACCGACGCATTACGCGCACCGATCAAATTTCGCTGCTAAACATTACGCTGTCTCATATCACCCTAAGCTCTAGAGAAAAAGTTCTGGTAGACAAACTCTTTGATGGGTTAAAGCTAGGAATTTTGAAGGTAGTTGACTAACGGCGATCGCTCAGGCATTCACTCAAGGAGCATCTCACCATTGCACCCTCTTGCTAGGTCGCTCTATTTTGGCCGAGAAGGGGCTGGGAGATGAAGGCAAGGCAGGATTTGCCACCAGGATAGGCTCTCTTCACTCAGGGTTAGCCGCGATCGCCGTTGGGTAAGGTGGAATACAATCAGCACTGCCCATCATTCAGTATGGTTGAGCGTACAGAATGGGTCATACACATGGACTTGCATCGGGTTGATACCTACCTTCATCCACAAACCCTTAGCGATGTCGCAGACTGGCAACCGGGATGGGCATGGCTGGCAGGCGGAACCTGGCTATTCACTGAACCGCAGCCTCAACTTCGCACCTTGGTCGATATGCAACCGCTGGGCTGGGATGAATTGACGGTTTCAAGTGAGGGATTGGCGATCGGGGCGATGTGCGTCATGAGGCGATTGCTAGACTGCACGGTCCCGGCAGACTGGAGCGGCATAGCAGCCCTGCGGCAAGGTGTCCATGAACTGGCATCCTTTAAAGTGCAAAATGTAGCAACCATCGCTGGAAACTTGTGCCTAGCGCTACCTGCGGGAACCTTTGCGCCGGTGATGGTGTTACTGGAGGCAGAATACGAACTATGGCCGTTAAATGGAACACCCTATCGCGTACCGGCGGCAGATTTCCAAACTGGTGCTAAGCAAACACGGCTGCACCCCGGTGACGTCTTGCGCATGATTTACGTGCCTGCTCAGTGCCTCAAGTGGCACACCAGCTACCATCGTATCTGCCTCGCATCGGCTGGACTGGCGATCGCCATTGTGACAGCCGCCTACAGCGCTGACCGGCAACAGGTGCGCTTTTGTATTGGAGCAGCCGCCAGCAAACCTTACTTAATTACAGCCGACGGGATTCCAACCCCTGACCAATTGGGAAATTTACTCGATGCTCAGTTTCCTCATCAGGCCTACTTAACCGATGAATGCGCAAGTGCGGACTATCGCCGCCATGTGACTGAAGTGCTGATGCGGCGATCGCTCTCTGACCTGCCCATCCCACGGCGGTAGTCTGCCATTGGTAATAATCTTTGCGACAACTATCACTATCCCCACAGTCAGCAATGATGCATTATGCAAAAGGTCTAGCGACTTTTGCCTCATACCCCTTCTAGCGCTGATCTCGTAAGGGGCTTTAAATACCGATCTTGAATCCACGCGGCTTCAGCGATCGAGTGCGCAAATCACCGATTCTGAACCTGTTGTGGTGAGGGGTTTTGCAGAAACCCCTACAAGATTAACTTCTAGCGTCCACTCAGAGTCCTCGGTTCAAAAACGAGGACTGCGGGTTTCA
>CAYSIR010000304.1:0-5190 GCA_964431105.1 uncultured Leptolyngbya sp.
GCGAGTGCGCCTGCGAATGCGCCTGCGACTGCGACTGCGACTGCGAATGCGAATGCGAATGCGACTGCGACTGCGAATGCGACTGCGACTGCGAATGCGACTGCGACTGCGACTGCGAATGCGACTGCGAATGCGAATGCGACTTCGACTGCGAGTGCGACTGCGACTGCGAATGCGAATGCAAGGCCGGAAACCGTTTGGGTCGTGAAACCCTGTCGTCCGATAATGATAATCATCACCACTACTGCCATAACGGTAATGATGCCCGCCCAGGAACCTTCTCGGGTTCCGGCTGTGAATAGAGATGAAATAAGTACACCTGAAGATGCAGATAAGACTCCTGAAATAGCGGCAATCGTCAATACCAACAGTCCTTGCAGCAGCAGCCAGCGCGTTTGTCGTCCGGCTTTCGCTCCCGTGAAGTTCACCTTCGTCAGCGTGGCCCGCGCAAAGTTGGTGCTGCGAATATCAGCTTCGCTGAAGTCGGCTCCGCTCAGGTCGGTGCGGCTCAGGTTCAGCCCCCGCAGGTTCACCCGCCGAAAGTCTCGTTCTCCCTTGGCATAGCGGCGCAATAGTTCAGCCCGGTTCATAATTTCGACAGCAGGTGATGAATGCCCCTCATGTTTAGCATGACCCGGCTGCGGTGTGCCAGTCATTGTCAGGCTTCACCCAACCCAACCGGACAAAAATTATATCAACCAAAAGCAATATCACCCTTGAAAGCAATGTGGCATGATGAACAACAGGACTATCGGGCAGAACTATGGCTACCTATCAAGAGATTCGTCGCCAAATTGAAAATCTTACCCCCAGTGAGCAGTGCCGTTTGCTAGAAGAGTTGACGGCAATGGTGTGTTGTCCAACTCCTGCTAAACCCAAGCGCAACATCCTGGAGATGGAGGGACTGGGTAGAGAGGTATGGCAACTCGATGCTCAAGAATACGTGAATCAGGAACGTGCTTCATGGAATGGCTAGCTCCACTGCAGGGTCATGTTGTGGGCTTAGATACTGCACCATTGATTTATCTGATTGAGCAGAACGAAGCCTATTTGGGAAGTGTTCGGGCATTTTTCCAGGCGATGAGCCAAGGCGAGTTTCAAGTAGTGACGTCTACTCTGACGTTAACAGAAGTGTTAGTCCATCCACTCCGATCAGGGCGATTAGAACTGGCTCATCAGTATCGAGAGATTCTTCTAGATCAAGAAAACCTAAGCATCGTGCCAGTTTCAGTCGCTATTGCTGAAGTTGCTTCTGAGCTAAGGGCTACCCAAAACTTACGAACGCCAGATGCAATACAAATTGCAACGGCTATTCAAGAGGATGCTGTTTTTTTCCTGACAAATGACGTTCGTTTAACGGCTGTCCCAGATGTGACCATCTTGGTTTTAGATAATCTTCAAATGACGTAGAGAGTACGATAGTAGAGACGACTCAGCAATGGTGTGTCCATAACCGCCGCGCCTCATTAAGATGCTCTCATTTTAATGGGGCGATCGCTCCCTCCGACGATCCGGACAACGCCCAATCTATGCCGTATAGTTGCAACGAACTGTAGCGATTTGGGGCGATCGCGCCCTGGGCAATAATGCGATCGCTATACTGGATGCACCGAGCAGGACCCTGACATGAGTGATCTTTTCAAAGGCTTTGAGCAACTGCTGGAACTAGCGAAAACGCTGGAAGAGAAGGCAGAAAAAGGCGAACTGAAGACCGATATTCGGTTTAATTCGCGCAGCATGAGCAGCATTCCGCGTCAGGGCAATATGCCGGATATTGGCACGAGCCGTATTCGCAATCCCGGCACTGGCGATGAACCCGATCGCGTCATTGTCACGCCGCCGCCTGGCGATGCCGAGGATAGCGTGGACACACCCGATGCCTCACTGAGCGATGTGGGTGGTTTGGGTGAGGTGTTGCGGGAATTGCGGGAACTGGTTGAGATTCCGCTGAAGCGCCCGGACTTACTGAAAAAGCTGGGCTTGGAGCCGACGCGGGGGGTGTTGCTGGTGGGGCCGCCGGGTACGGGTAAGACGCTAACGGCACGGGCGATCGCGGATGAACTGGGCGTGAACTATATCGCCATCATTGGCCCGGAAGTGATGGGCAAATATTACGGAGAAGCCGAGGCGCGGCTGCGCGGCATTTTTGAGAAGGCGGCCCGTTCTGCGCCCTGTTTGGTATTCATTGACGAAATTGATAGCCTGGCCCCCGATCGCGCCAAGGTGGAAGGCGAAGTAGAAAAACGGCTGGTGGCGCAGCTATTGGGCTTGATGGATGGGTTTGCCAAAACTGAGGGTGTGATTGTGCTGGCGGCTACGAATCGCCCCGATCACCTTGATGCGGCGCTGCGTCGTCCTGGTCGCTTCGATCGCGAGGTGCAGTTTCGGGTTCCCGATCGCGATGGTCGTCTGGAAATTCTAACCATTCTTACCCGTGTGATGCCGCTGGATGCGTCGGTCAGTTTGGATGCGATCGCGGATCTCTGCGTTGGGTTAGTGGGTGCGGATCTGAAAGCCGTCTGCCAAAAAGCGGCTTATTCTGCCCTGCGTCGCCAAGTGCCATCGTTGGATGCGCCGATCCCGGACGACATGAGCGTATCCCAGGATGACTTTATGCAGGCGATTCGAGAAATTCGTCCGTCGGTGTTGCGATCGGTGGAAGTGGAATCGCCGAATATTACCTGGAATGATATTGGCGGTCTGCACGATGTGAAGCAAATTCTGCAAGAGTCGGTGGAAGGGGCGTTATTGTATCCAGAACTGTATGAACGCACTGGGGCGACGGCTCCCCGTGGCATTTTGCTGTGGGGGCCGCCAGGAACGGGTAAGACATTGCTGGCAAAAGCGATCGCGGCTCAAGCTCGGGCCAATTTTATTGCAGTGAATGGGCCAGAATTGCTCAGCCGTTGGGTTGGGGCGGCCGAACAAGCGGTGCGAGAATTATTTACCAAGGCCCGACAGGCGGCTCCCTGCGTGGTGTTTGTGGATGAATTGGATACGTTAGCACCCGCACGGGGTAAGTTTCAGGGCGATTCGGGAGTGAGCGATCGCGTCGTCGGTCAACTGCTGACGGAACTGGATGGACTGCAAGCCTGCCCCAATGTCTTACTCGTCGGCGCAACCAATCGGCCGGATGCCATCGATCCGGCTTTGATGCGGGCTGGACGCTTGGATCTGCAACTCAAAGTAGACTTGCCCGATACCGATAGCCGCTCGGCCATTCTCCGAGTACACAACAGCGATCGCCCCTTGGATAAGGTAGACCTCGATCGCTGGGCCCACATCACCGATGGCTGGAATGGAGCAGATTTAGCATTACTCAGCAACCAAGCGGCCCTAGAAGCTATCCGCCGCTATCGAGCGCAGGGACTCGATGACCCTAGCCTTGTCGCCATTACCACCATCGATTTTGAACGGGCCTACGCTGCCCTGGAACTCCAAAAGCGATCGCTCTAACCTGTAGGGTGCTGTTAGGCAAAGCCATAAATACCACCGGGGCAGACTTCTCGCTTACTCAGCTGTCGCCATTGTCGTCGATGCTTTGGGCTTACGTTTGGCCGGATCCATGCGATTCTCCAGCCAGCTAAAACCCTGAGAAAAGATAATATTCATGACTAGATAGACCAGAGCAACCCCGACATAGATTTCAAAGGCACGATAGTTGGTAGCCACGATCAACTGTCCACGACGGAACAGTTCTTCATAGCCAATGATCGCTACCAAGCTAGTATCCTTGAGTAAGGTAATGAACTCGTTGCCAAGGGGAGGAATCATGCGACGAAACGCCTGCGGGAAAATAATATATTGCATGGTTTGCATTGGACTAAGCCCTAGCGATTCGGAGGCCTCACCTTGCCCCGTTTCGATAGATTGAATTCCTGCCCGCACAATCTCAGCAATATAAGCGGTGGCGTTCAAGCTGAGTGCCAACACCGCAGCTACTGGACGGTTGAAGGTAAGCTGCCATCCCAAACCTTGAATCAGGGCGGGGATGCCAAAATAAATCATAAAAATTTGAACCAGTAGCGGCGTTCCTCGAAAAAAGTCCACATAGACACGAGTGGCAATGCGAACCGCTGGAATCGGGGAAAGTCGGGAAATTCCCATCAGCGAACCGCCAATCAGTCCAAACAATGTTGCCAGTGCTGTGAGTTGAATCGTAACCAATGCACCAACTAGCAGCGTTGGCATGGCTTCAAAAATGACATCAAATCGCATGACAGAAGGCTGAGTTAGATAAAGTACAACTAAACAAAGAGGGGAACACGCTATGTGTATAAATGCCCTGCTGCATTGCCCTCACTCGCCACCCCCTTTGCCCAAGTTTGGGATTAGGGATGGAAGGAGAGGGCGCAAAGGTAACATTACCTAAAACGATCCCCAGATTCCAGAGAATCTAGGGATCGATAATGGAGTTACAAATTAGACCGGCGCTTGTTCCGGCAGTTCTGGCGGCGCATTACCAAACCACTTTTGATAAATCTCGGCATAGGTTCCGTCCTCAAACATGGTACCGAGAGCATCATTCACCCGTGTCACATTAGGGGAATCCTTCGGCATGGCAATCCCGTAAAATTCTTCGGTCAGCAATTCGCCGATGACCTTCAGCCCAGGAATGTTGCCACTGGCGATCGCATCCAGCGTTACAGGAGCATCATTAATCACTGCATCCACATTGCCATTGGCCAACTCTTGCAGCGCCAAAGGAGCCGAATCAAAGGTACTGATTTCAGCGCCGGGCACTTCACTGGCCGTATCTGCACCTGTTGTACCGATTTGTACCGCAATGCGCTTGCCTTCGAGATCGGCAAGGGAGTTAATGTCCGTCACCTCTTCTGCAACAGCGATCGCCAGACCTGCCTTGATGTAGGGACGAGAGAAATCTACCGTTTCCAGGCGCGTCGCCGTGATGGTCATGCCGCTGATGGCGGCATCCACCGTACCGGACTGGAGCGCCGGAATGATGCCATCAAAGGGCAAACTTTGAAACTCAACCGTAAATCCAGCCGTTTCACCGATCGCATTCATTAGGTCAATGTCAAACCCAGCCAGCGATCCATCCTCTGCCTGAAATTCAAATGGAGGGAATGCCGGTTCCGTGGCAACGATCAGTGTATCGGCCGCCGCTTCACCGCCCGCATCATCAGCCGGAGTAGCCGTATCAGTTCCGCCGCCACAGGCTGCGACCAT
>CAYSIR010000305.1:0-5189 GCA_964431105.1 uncultured Leptolyngbya sp.
TCCTTCTCACAACAACCATTCTCACTTCACAACTCATTTAGGATTGCTATAGAATGCTAGGTTGGCAAAATGCGATCGCCTTCATCTATCTTATTCTTATCTCATGAGTGCAAGTATGTTCCGGCTAGCTGTGTGAGCAATTCTGCTTAGATTGCAGGAGGGATTTCACAAGCCCTCTTCTCACGTAGCTGATCTATGTTCACAAATCATTGAGGATAGCTATAGATGTATGGTGAAATGGCGATCGCTTCTTAAAGTTGTGGCGCGCAGTCGCGGACAGGTTGGTAAATTTTGAACCAGTAACAGGGGGCAGTGGAGATGGCTAAGCGAAAAGCCAGCGTCAATTGCCACCATCAATCCGCATCGACATTCCTACACCCCATACTTACCATAGTATCTGGCAGAATTGCTGAAGTAATGTATGGCGCTGAGCGCCACTAAAGTTAAATATATTGCCTGACCGCAAACTCATAAAATAAAACAATGAACGGTCTTGGCGCACAGGGCTTCCGAAAACAGGCTTGGGGAAAAGGAGCAACTCTGAACAAGCAAGATATACCTGAACCCCAAACCACTACCGAACGTTATTGCACTGTTACCGACTTACATCCAATCATTAACTTTCAACAGACCTAGATAACCTATGACGACCTGCCATAATCAGACTCGCGAAAGGCGTTTGAATCCTTTCCATACTTGAAGTTGGATAAATTTGGATGAAGCCGGGTTGCTAGAGCCGTTAGCTGTTGCTCTGATCGCCCTGCTGCTGACCGCTCTGAAACTCGTTCACAGCATTATTAAAAGTCGTCGTCAAGTCTTGCCATACCGTTTCCAAGCCCAACTTGACTTCCTCAAAGGCAGATTCACTGGCAGATTGGAACTCTTTAAGCTTATCTTCCATTGCTTGCCGCTTGGTTTGCAGTTCTTCTAACTTGTTGTTGTACTCGATTCTAGCGTCAGCTTTTGCCTGATCAGCTTTTGCCCGCATTTCATCAATTTGCGCACTCAACTTATCAAACTCTGCCTGCACTTTATCCTGATAGGCCTGCTTGTCACTAACGGAAGCCATACACAATCTCCATGATTATCTTTTCTGGGCGCGATTAACCAGCGATCGCTTTTTGGTTGCATATTTACAACCCCAACACATACTATCAAACTGAGGAACAGATAAAATCTTACCTCAGCAATAGTTTACGCCTTGTTCTTCTCTGATGGTATCTATCTTTGGAGCTATGCCGAATGAATGACGGAACAGTGACCCCTTGCCGCCCCATCACTAGAATCTGCTTTTTCCAACGGCAGAGCCATTGTTAATTCCGTCGATAATCCTCATATTCGGGTATGGGTTGATTAACGCTATGGCAGACTTGACCACGTAAACGCTCAATCTGGTGATCTATCTGGGGAAAATTAAGGCGCAGTCTAAAAATAGCACCTGCAAATGCAGCCACGTTAACCGGCGATCGCTTGGTGAATGGTAGCTGCATCAAGATTGTCTCCAATAAAGACTAATCGAGTTGCACGGCGTTCATCTACCTGCCAGGGGCGATCGTAAAAATAATCGAACCGTGAGCCAACACCTTGAAGCACAAGCCGCATTTTCTTATTCGGAACAGTTACAAATCCTTTAATACGATAAATATCGTGATGTTCAATCAGGCGCTGTAATCGAGTGACCAGCGCTTTTGGATCAAAGGCTTGGGGAATGTCAACACATACTGAGGTAATCTGATCATCATGTTCATGCTCTTCCTCATAATCATGATGGCTAGGACGTTGCTCTAAGTTGTCTTCAACGGCTGCATTAAATCCAAGTAAAACATTAGGACTAATCTGACCTTGCTGGCAAGGAACGATCTTAACGCCAGCGGGAATCTCTTGCTTGAGCCAACCTAAAACGCGATCGCGCTGATCAGCACTCAGTAAATCAGCTTTAGTCAGCAGTATAATATCTGCACAAGCAAGCTGATCCTCAAACAGTTCTTCGATAGGTGTTTCATGCTCTAAGCTGTCATCAGCCTGCCGCTGAGCTTGCAGTGCTTCTAGGTCGCCAACGATACGTCCTTCAGATAAGGCAGCACCGTCTACCACAGTTACAACTCCGTCTACAGTTGCGCCAGTACGGATTTCGGGCCAGCGGAAGGCTTGCACCAGAGGTTTTGGTAAGGCTAATCCTGAGGTTTCGATTAAGATACAGTCTAGCTGCTCCCGGCGTTTCAGAAGCTCCTGCATAGTAGGTAAGAATTCTTCCTGTACCGTACAACACAGACAGCCGTTAGCCAACTCTACAATATCAGGGCGATCGCTCGCGGATGGCGCTACCGTATCATCATCACAAATTTGGCAGTCACGCAGTAATTCGCCATCAATTCCGACTTCCCCAAATTCATTGACCAATACGGCAATCCGGCGGCCATGATTCTCTTGCAATAATTGACGTACTAGCGTAGTTTTACCGGCTCCGAGAAATCCGGTAATAACCGTTACAGGAATTTTATGCACGAAAATACTCCTTTATCTGTTTAGTTCATCGTATCCTTAGCTTGTTGTTGCTACAGCGGTGGCAATACAAACGTGGTGGCTTGCTGAATCACGGACGATCGCGATCGGTAGGGAACCCGTCCATCCGAAGTTTCAGCATATTGCTGACAAAATTCAGCGATCGCGGTCGAATCAGTTGGCGAGAGGTTGCTCAAAATAAAGGTCAGTTTATCAGGCGAGGCCAAACTGAGGGTACAGGCGCGGCTGCATCCAGCCATGCACCGTACTGGCCGAAGCTGAATCCGATCGCCAAGGGGTGCAAGGTCATTTTCAAGACGTTGAATCAGCGCTTGTCCAGCAGGTATGCTGTCTTGAGTGGCTTGGGGTGCTGCCGACGATTGACAGAGTTCGCATACGAATAATGTAGTTTGGGTCATTTTCTGGCGTAACCTAGGGTAAACAGAGTTAAAGAGATGTAAGGATGATCGGTGTACTGAACACAGCGGATTTGAGCGCGGCTGCGTGCCGTTTTTAGGCTTATTCATTGAGCGGCCGGCGGGAGAATGGCTGAGGTGGTGTTAGATAAAATTCATCCCAGCGATCGCAGACGAGACGATAGGCAGTTGGTGGTGCGATCGCAATGGACTGCAACCAGCTAACCTCATCTAGCGTCCCGTCGCCACACAGCACCAACAGAACATCCCGCTCCGGCACATAGGTTTTGATGGCATCAGTGACGTGGGCAGCTAAATCGGCACCGGACTGAAGCGATCGCAACTGTACCAAAATATTTGACTGAGGAATAAACCGAGCCTCATATTGAACTGCACCGCTCCCTTGCTCAATACGTCGGGCATCTGCTACTGATACATTACACAGCACAGCTCCTCGACCATCCATTTGATAGCCATGCCATGCTAAAGACGCAATTGGCAGTAGATAATCTCGGATAAATAATGGCTGCCAATAGCCACCGTGCCCCTGCCAGGGCGTATCTTTCCTTCGCATTGTAATATTCATCCAGTAGTATTCATCCAATTGATGAGCGCCGCGATACATTCTAGGGTGATGTAAGCCACCGACATAGGGACATATCATAGTTACAAGTCCTGCCCTCATCCCCCGACGACATCAGCATGATCTTGCAGATCCATTATTCAGATCCATTACTTATCTCTGACTGTCATCCAAAAATGTGCTGGCAAATGTCTGTAAATTCACCAACGCAACTTTCTGCTCATGCATCACTTGCCTACATCATGCTTTACAGAACAGATAGTTTAGAATGTATCGAATAGTTCTGAAGATAATACTCTAGGTAATTATCTTTGTTTATCGTCTCTATTCATTGATGGGGGGCACTCATGTAACCCCAAACGGCACAATGGCATAGAGGCGATCGCTCCAATAAGACCAATAAGAATCGATTCATCATCCGTACCTCGCAGATGTTAGTAAACAATGAACGTTGTATCGGCGGGCATCCTGACTGAGAGATGTATCATCTCCTTCACAGTTGCGGGACAGCGGCAGATTTTCACTGCTCTTTCCCCGTTACCTCTAGCGGCTGCTTCCCGCTAGAACCGATGCAGTAGTCAAATCATATCACCCTACGTTCTGCAACGGACACTAATGTTGACAAATCGTTTACAGTTATTTAAATCGTTCTAGGAGTGAGTCGTCTTTCCACCCATGTGAAACGTTGAGAAACCCTGGTGAGATGCAGATTTACGCTGGCAGAATTTCATCGGCTGACCGCATTCAACATTGGGAACACGTCAGGTTTGTAGCTCTTAACCTAAATCCTCCTCCCAAGCCTGCTATCCATTATGCAGACCTCGCTGTCGCAGTCCTCGGTTCAAAAACGAAGACCCTGAGTGGTCGCTAGAAGGCGTATGAGGCAAAAGGTCTAGCGACTTTCGCGTAATGCATAGCCCAAGCCTGGAAGAGGAACCTCGGAGCTTGCGCCCCTTCTCCCAGTTCTGGGCGAAGCGTGTCCTGAGCTTGTTGAAGGAGGGCTTGGAATTAGCATATTTTCTTCAACATTGGCATATTCTGTCAAAATCGGGAGTAAGCGATCGCAAGTGAATTGACGGGTCTTGGGCGATCTGTGGCGATCCCTGGGAAATCATCACCATAAAAAGGATAATCCTCTATGCCAATGTAGGCTACTGAGCATAGGTTGCCTATGCTGCCTTGCAACACCGTTCGCCCTCTAACGTCCTTGATGTGAGGCAGCTTCAACTCTATTATCTCTCCAAGATTGTATGTGTAGCAGATCTAAATGAGTTGTAAAAGCTGATTTACAAAGTAAATCTTAAACAGCCTGTATTTCTGATATATTCAGGGTTCTAGCTCATAGAGGCAGTGTTAGGCAGCTTTTTTGAAAGCCCCGCCCCATGAAAGTTTCAGCGACTTAATAAATTAGCTCTAAATGAAGATGGGTGTCGCGAGAAGGAGTCCCCAGGGCTGCTTCTCACAATTCAAACAGGATTGTTACGTTGTGCAAAAATTGCCAGGAATTTTATCTTATCGTCGCTGCCGCTGTCCTTCAACCCAGTCTATGCAAAATCCCTAAGCACACTACACGAAAAAGACTGCGATGGAAAATGTCAAGTGAGTTTTACAGCGATCTCATGCTATACGTCAGCATCAATTCACAGTGGAGTAGTGGTATTCATGTAAGGATTTTGGGTGGTGTGGGC
>CAYSIR010000306.1:0-5188 GCA_964431105.1 uncultured Leptolyngbya sp.
CTGAAACGTGGATGCAGTCTGGTCGGTTGGAAAGTCGTATTGCAGCGATCGCTGCTGTTCTGACATTATCTGGACGACTGAATAACATTCCAGCTAACCCTACAGAATTATATAGCTCTGAATTTATTGCCAAAGCTGCCAGTAATACTCAAACTTTAATTGACCTAGTACGGGCGGATAACCCTGAACTAGCGGATCGCCTCATGGGACGTGAGCGCCTAACGGAAGCCGTCGTACCAGAACTGACGCCAACTGAAATTCAAGCTGCTCCCGACATTGGCAACCTAGAGGTACGCGGTGAGGTTAGCTTTACAACCGGTTCTGCTCAACTAACGGCTGATGGGCAGCAAACCTTAACTAATCTAGCCAGTGAAATCAAAGAGTTTAGTGAGCAGACCGTAGCCGTGCGAGTGATTGGGCATACGTCACGTACCGGCGGAGCAGACATTAACCAACAGCTTAGCCAACAGCGGGCCCAAGTGGTTGTAGATTATCTGCGAAGCCAGGGCATTCAGCACAATATTGCGGCGGAAGGTAAGGGCTTCAACGAGCCACTCCCTAATATTTCGCCGGAGGATGCCCGCAACCAGCGCACTGAAATTCGCCTTGTGCGAGTGGGCGAAACGGCTCAGGTTCCTAGTTCTCCCACGAGTGCCCTCCCCAACCCTGATTTAAAAGTGGCAGAACTATCTTGGCAATCACCTGAGCCGATCGCACTATTCCTGCATACGTTAAGTTTGGCGATCGCTCAGACTCCAGCCAAGCGAAGTTAGTAAACTTCTTACCGTTGAATCAGAAGTCATAGCGCGATCGCCCAGATAATAATCAGAACTTAGAGCAGTGGACAAAACCACTGTTTTACCCTATCTTGCACCGCAGGTAAGCCGCCATCCTTATAAATAGCCGCAACAATTGCTTCAAAGGTTTCCGCTCTCACCGAGATTTGTTGATCAATTTTCTGCGACAGTTCACCATTTCCCAGTCGAATAAACGGAGCGAGTTTTTTCACAAGTTCCATATTTCCTAGTGCTTTCCGGCTTTCCAACGTGGCTTTTGCTTGGGTGATTTCACCTCGAGTCGCGTAGCCCTTTTGCTCTAGAAATTCTACCAAAACCAACTTGAGTACGGTATCTCCTAGGAGACGACCCACTTCTTGATCCTGACAAACATATCCCCTCTGGTGTTGCTCTTGGGCATAGGCTTTGCGCGTCAATGCTTGGATCAGCAGACTCTTATCTGAAAAGCAATAGCCCAGAAGGCTTTCGACTGGGGTAACATTCAAATTTTTCATTATTTTTCACAAAAACAGTTGCTAAAGCAAGATCTTGTTCTAGCTAATGCAGTGACCTACAAAACATCACGCTATCGGTGACTTCTACTGTTCTTAATAAACATTCAGAATTTAAACAATACCGTTTGAATTCCGTATATTTTTCAAGAATAGAGGCAGAGTCAGGCTGAACCGCTCTTCTTTAGCT
Organism: uncultured Leptolyngbya sp.; assembly: GCA_964431105.1. Classification (GTDB taxonomy): domain Bacteria; phylum Cyanobacteriota; class Cyanobacteriia; order RECH01; family RECH01; genus RECH01. The sequence continues at coordinate 1,479 of CAYSIR010000306.1, forward strand.
TTACTCCTTGAGTATGCATCATACAAATCCAAAGTGTCAACTGATTTAAGAAAATTATTTGTGAATGGTGTCTACATGACTCCCAGAATCAATGTTTAGGCGGTGGGGCAACCTGGATGTGAAGCGATCGCAACAGCGATAGGCTTGAAGGCTTGAATTGACCTGTACCGTGATTAAGCCCTTTTGTTAACTGACGTGCAGCCTGCCATAAAACGTCAAGTCTATCGAAATTGAGTGAATCTACTTACCGCGAAAATGGGGGAGATTTGCGAAAGTTCTAGTACCTTCAGGACTTGCATAGCCCTCCAGCAAGCCCAAGGGGCGATGCTCAATTTAGGTGCAGTGACCCATCACTGAAGATGCTGATATCAGTGATTGTAATGATGTGGTGTTATTTGCCCCTGAGTGTTTGCGCCATCCTTATTATTGATCAAGTTTTATTCTTGTCGGCAATCCTTGGTAAGTTTACGGCAGTCATTCTACGGGCTGCACCGTTACCCGATCGCCCTCGGCTAAATTTAGCAACGCCTGGGCATTCCCTCGGTTAACCGCTACTTCCACAAAGCCATGACTGCCGATCAGACCGATCGCATCGCCTGGACGCACCTCAGCATAGGTTTGGTGTCCAGGAAGATAGCGATCGCCTACTTGCACCTGCCATCGCCCGTTCACGGCGGTAGCTGGAATGGTGGTAATAGCATTGCCGAAATGATCAATCGCTTGGATGCTGCCCACGAGTTGCAGTCCTGTTCGCTGCCATTGCGGTACCGGAAGCTGAACTAATGATTCTGGCGCGATCGCTTCTCCTAGGGCTGGCAGCGGCACACCATTGGCAAGATAAGCCGCTACAGGGGCAAAAATATCGCGTCCATGAAAGGTTGAACTCGGTCGAGCTACTCGCCAATAGTCCGGATTAGTGAGTGAGACTGCCTGCTTTACCGTCTGATTGGGTTGGCTAAGCACCCCGCCTACCACGCCATTATCCGGTGCAACCACAATTCCGTCAGATAACTCTACTGCGATCGCCCGTCGCTGGCTGCCAACCCCTGGATCTACAACGACTACATGAATAGTTCCGGCTGGAAAGTAAGGATAAGCAGACATTAAACTAAACCGAGTGCAGGATAAGTTTTGGGGCGGAATATCATGGGTCAGATCAATAATACGGGCATTGGGCGCAATCTTGGCGATCGCTCCCTTCATGATTCCCACATACACATCTGATGTACCGAAATCTGTCAGCAGCGTGATAGATGACACGAGCCGTTCTCCTTTGCGCCGTTATAAACCACGTGGCAGTAATCATTTTATTTAAGATATGGGATTTTAGTGGAACAGCTCAGCCGTCCCGCAAGGATAGTGGTATTCATGTCATGATTTTGGATGGTGTGGGCAATGCACCACCCAAAATCATGACCAATGAAGGACTACCCACTGGCAACCTAGGCAGTGCATAACAAGCTAGCATGTCCCAGAAAGTTATGTAACAAATTGTTTTTGTAGCCCTTGTTACGCAATTGAATTGGTTATTGTATAGGAGTAGACGGATTGCGGGAGGAAGTTATGAGCCAAAGAGTTACGATCGCGGTTCCAGAGTCCCTACATACTCGGCTTCAGCCCGTCAAACATCGCTTCAATATCTCTGCAATTTGCCAGGAGGCACTAGAAATGGCTATCGTTTGTGAAGAAATGAAACTCAATACTATCCAGCAAGAAGACCTCGTTGAGCGGCTGCGGATGGAAAAGAAAGTTTTGATGAATAATGTCCGCCAAGAAGGATTTGAACTCGGAATTCGGTCATCTTCAAAGTTATCTTATCAAGACTTTCGGCACTTTGAACGGGTGATGCCACTCGCAAATTCACTGGATGAAGATGTGTTGGATCATCTTTGGAGCTTCCTAGATTTCAAAGAATACCCAGAACAAGCCCGTCTTCATGATCCTGATTTTGCTCACTTACTTGAAGTTGATCCGCAATGCCGGATTACCTTTGCCCAAGGATGGATGGAAGGCGTTTTCTCTGTTTGGCAAACGTTGAAATGTCGGATCGATGAGTAGTGTATCTGAAAGGGTTTGCCTAAAAATAGTCTGTCGGCGGCTTAACTGAATTGGTTGACTTGATTGGTAAGCTCTGGTAAATCGATGATGCGTTCTTCAGATATGTGCCGCGATCGCATCTCGGAAGCAGCTACCCTGAATAACCCATAGCTAACTTCAAACTGATTCTAAACAATCCGTAGCGATCATACTTGCATAGTGAGAGGAGTTCTGCCAAGACCCCTCTTGCTGTGCTTATCTCCATTCACAAGTTAGTTAGGATTGTCACATAGCCGTTCGGCCATCCATGAAAGCGGGCATTATGAGAAGTAATCCGTAGAATTCCTTCCCATAATACCTATTTTTATTTGCAGCCCATTTAGGGCTGCCATATCTTGTAGCCGACTTAAATTGTTCTGCATCAATATAGCAATCCTAAATGAGTTGTGAAGTGAGAATGGTTGTTGTGAGAAGGATTCCTGCGGAATCCTTCTCACAATCCAAATAGGATTGCTATAGCACCGCTGCGATTCTGTTTGGATGATAAAACAGATTGCATAGTAGAACAGTCTCAGGTATCCCATTCACAGCGCTTTCAGAACCGGTAGTGGTATTCATGTCATGATTTTGGGTGGTGTAGGCAACGCCCACACCACCCAAAATCATGACCAATAGAAGACTACCCACTCAAGAATGTCTAAACTCAACACACGAATAGCTCTCAACCTCATAGAGTAGAGACAGGACTAGCAAGCTCTTATCGATGGTGGAGCGATCGCACCAGTCCAGTCAGTGATGGATGGGGTTAAATCTGGACAGCATTGCCATTGACGTGCTGCTTCTAGCAGAGCGCATCAGCCATTACAGACATTGCTCAATTGACTATCGGTAGGGGGTGACTGATGTTGGCCGATTCAAAAAAAGGATGGTTGTACCCTGCGATCGCAGCCGTTATTGGACTGGGAGTGATAGTTGCTGTTCTAAACCGTTTTGAGCTATCCATCCAGATTGAGCCAGCAGAACCGGCCCTCCCCAACTCAAGCAATCTTCCCTTGCCTCAGCCGTCAGCTAGTGATGCGATCGTTCCTCCCTCTCTTGAAATTCCTGAAACCGATCTCGACCAATTTCTAGTGCCGCCGAGTCAAATTCCAAGTGACGTATCGCCAATTAGCACCATTCGCGTTAGCAACCGCTCCATTCATCCCGTGCGTGTCGCTCTGCGATCGGCCGCAGATGCAGAACCTGTACATTGGGATTTTGCCCCCGCCGAAGGTAGCGTGAACGGATTAACCCTGTCACTACCAGAGCAAGACCTAAACGTGAAGCCCGGCGACATTTTGGTTGCATTTGCTCAAGACGGCTCGCGCCACTATTGGGGCCCCTATATCGTTGGTGAAACCCTTAAACCAGCTTGGCATCAAGATAATGGAGAATGGTATTTAATTTTGACAGCACCCTCTGACTAACATCTGACTCAGATCTAGTTGAAACCTAGCTGAAACCTAAGTCCATTCTTAGGTAGGCTTCCATGGGTAAAGATTTTGGGTGGTGTGAGCAACGCCCACACCACCCGAAATCTTTATATAGCAATCCTAAATGAGTTGTGAAGTGAGAATGTTTGTTGTGAGAAGGATTCCTGAGGAATTCTTCTCACAATCCAAATAGGATTGCTA
>CAYSIR010000307.1:0-4001 GCA_964431105.1 uncultured Leptolyngbya sp.
GCCTACGTTTCGTCGTGGGTGGGGCAATCGCTCAATGATGGGGCAAGAGATTTACTCATCGATCTTAGCAATGTGACGTTTATGGATAGCACAGGCTTGCGCAACTTGGTCGTTGCCTTCAAGGCGGTGCAGGCGGTTAGCGGCACTTTATCGCTCTGTGCCCTCAATGAACAACCTCGGATGCTGTTGAGAGAAACGGATACGGATCAGTTATTTCCGATTTACTGCGATCGCTACGCCTTTTATCAGCATCAGGACAATGCTTGAGCAGTGCTGTCATCGGTTATGCCGTTACTGTAATCAGCCACATTTCGACCAATTCGTCATCAGGTTGGGTCATTTTAACCTGGATGCCCGGGCCAAAAAAACGCTCCAGCTTGTCCTGTTTTTCCATCCATCCATCCAAGCTGAGCAGTGGCGAGTCAAACTGCAACACCAGTGCATATTCGCTATCAACGGCCTGTTCATATAGACCAATCAGGGTTGGGCGTTCTTCATCGGACGGACTCATTCCCAATGTTTCTAAGGATGTATCGAGGTGTACTTCCTGCCCGTAGCGGTAGCGTGTAACGTCTTTGCGAATTTGGTTTTGGGTGGCGGTCGCTTTCTGTTCTCGCAGCGTTAGGACGGATTCAGACGTTGGAACGATGAAGGGGGCGGGTTTAAGTTCGGCAGCTTTCAGGGCAAATCCCCCCAACAGTACCGGAATGCCATAGAAAAAGCCCACTAGGTTGAGGGTTGCGTTGTCGAGGATGAAGTAGGCGATGAACCCGATGCTGGAGAGGATGCCGCCAATGACGAGGCCGACGCTGCCGAGGGAAATTTTGCCGAACATGGCTACTGCTTGTAAAGGGCGATCGCAGCGATGCTGCATTTTGCTTATTATCTCTCATTGCCCCCGCACCGAAAAGTTTTTTGGGCGATCGCGTCTGGCTTCAGCGACCGGACGGAGCAGATTCAGGTCGCATTGGGCGCGATGGATACTGCTTTGCTGGGAAATGTTGCAATTTTCCAAAAAGGTCGTCCAGTCTGGCCAATCGTCAGTATACTTAACCCAATTTTGTTAGTCCAACACTGAGAAACGGGCTTTGGGGTGCGATCGCTGCTCTTTTCTGGCGCGCTCTAAATTGTGTCTGAGTGGAGACCAATGTTGAGACCAATCTGGCTAGGCGGCGAATCAGGGGTTAATCTGGGTGTGTTATTGCCTGTGTAATGGATGTGTCTCGCCATCTGGCTGCCCTAGCGTTTTGGTCAACCATTGACCAATGTTGATGTATCCCGGCTAAAGTTTTAAGATTGCCGGATCGGCTTGAAGGAGTGCTGCACTATGTCCGCTGTTTTAAAACCTATTCGTTCTTCTGAGCGATCGCTCCAGTCATTCCGTCACCCCGATCCATTGGCTGACCATCGGCTGGAGGCAAATAGGGGCGATCGCTCTACGTCCAAGGTTCGTCCGCTGCATGAAGAGTGGCCGATGCGTGCGCCCCGCCGATCGCCTGTCTCAAGCGGGACGGTCAAGCCCCTACCCGCGCGATCGCATCCTGTCTGGCTGAAAGCATTGGTGCTAGCCCAGCAGGGATCAGCCGTATTCATGCTGTTGATGGTGGGATCGGTATTAACTGTTTACGGCTGGACGGTTCATGTTCAGCAAACTTGGGGGCGCACCTATCAGCGATTCGAGACGCTCCAGGCAGAGCAGCGACAGATGACCGCCGCCATAGAAATGTTGAAGCATCAAGCAACGCAAGCCATTGATGCAGAGAGTTCCAACTGGTCTGCGCCCCACCCCGACCAACTCATTTTTCTGACACCGGCTGAACCGCGATCGCCCAATGACGATCATTCAACAGTTCCTGGGGCCACTCCCTCCTTCCGTTCACCCATGGGCTATTAGGTATGAATCCGTTGCTGAACCATCGTCGGTCGTCACGCCCCCCCTGGCGCTCCAGCCAGTCCCCTCGCCGGTCTAGGCATCGTTCGACCAATCGCTATTCTGAGGCATCTTCAGCCCAAGCTGCCCGATCGCTCCAGTCCGTTGCTCCCCAGGTGCGATCGCCCCGGTGGCGCCCGGCCCCGATTTCGCCAGCTCAGCATCGTCCCCTCATCCAACGGCGACTGTTAATCGTGTGGGGGGGCTTGATTCTGGGTGGATTCTTATTGCTGCTGCACTTATTTCGGCTACAGGTGTTGGATGGGGCAGCCCTGCGCGATCGCGCTGCGGGTCAGCAAATCATCAATGTCGGTGAATTATCCCATCGTCGATCGGTCACCGATCGCAATGGTGTGGTGTTGGCGATCGATCAAACCGTCTATGTGCTGTATGCCCATCCTATTTTGTTTAAGCAAGATATTCGGGACATTGCTGAAACCATTGCCCCTATTTTGGAGCGATCGCCCAGCGATCTGATTTTGGCCATGAGCAGCGGTGAGAGCGGCATTCCCCTCCAGCGAGATATTCCCGAAAACTTAGCCGAACGCCTTCAAAACACCATTCGCATGAACGGGCTAGACGGCTTGCAGCTCGATCCCTATCGTCAACGGCTATATCCACAGCAAGACCTATTCGGAACAGTGGTTGGCTACGTCAATTTTGACCAAGACCCCCAGGCCGGATTGGAATACAGCCAAGATGACCTACTGGCGCGATCGCTACAACCGAGCGAACTGCGCCGCACCGGAGAAGGATTGATGCTGCCCGACGGCGCTCCCAACCAACTGATTCAACCCGATCAACTCGCCCTTCAACTCACCCTCGATAGCCAACTCCAGCGCATCGCCCAGCAGCAATTGCGGCAACAAATCACACAATTCGATGCCAAACGGGGCGCGCTCCTAGTGATGGATGTACAGGATGGGTCAATGCTGGCCCTCGCCACCGAACCAACCTATGATCCCAACCGCTACTTCGAGACCGCCCCAGAAAATATGCGGAACTGGGCGATTAGTGATGTCTATGAACCGGGATCTACCTTTAAGCCCATTAACGTAGCGATCGCCCTAGAAGCAGATGCCATTCAGCCCGATGATGTCATCTACGACGAAGGACGCATCAATCTTGACATCTGGACAATTGAAAACGCTGATTATGAAGCCGTAGGCGGGCGCGGAGCCATCAACATCACGGACATCATTAAATATTCCAGCAACATCGGCATGGTTCGCATCATGCAGCAGATGAAAACTGAAGACTACTACGAATGGCTAGAAACCTTACTCAGCCAACCTACCGGCATTGACCTCGACGTGGAAGCCAATACGCTCCTGAAACCCAAAGATGAGTTTTCCGCCGTTGAAGTCGCGACGGCCGCCTTCGGCCAGGGCTTTTCGCTGACCCCGATTCGATTGCTGCAACTCCATGCCAGCCTTGCCAACGGCGGTCGCCTAGTGACACCTCACGTCGTCCGTGGGTTGGTTGATCCCCAGGGAACGCTAACCTGGCGACAATCCTTGTCCGATAGACGGGTTTTTTCGCCTGAAACCGCTCGTCAAGTTCTGAACATGATGGAAGCAGTCGTCACTAGCGGTACCGGAACAAGCGCCAGCATTCCAGGGTATCGCACCGCAGGGAAAACGGGAACGGCCCAAAAAGCTAGCGAACGGGGAGGCTACGACGAATTTGCCAAAATTACCAGCTATGTCGGATTCTTACCTGCCGATGCGCCCCGCTATGTTGTGCTGGCCATTATTGATGAACCGAAAGGCGAAAATACATTTGGCTCTACGGTTGCAGCGCCTGCGGTGAAAGCCGTCATGGAGGCACTGATTGCCAGTGAAGGAATTCCGCCCAGCCGATCGCGATCCTCCCTTCCTAATGCGCCCTGAAGTACCGCAGCATGATCTGGCGCGCTCCGCCACCCCGCGTTAGTCCATTGTGCATGAGCCTGTCAGCGCCCTCTCTCTAAATCGCTCTGCTAATTTGGGCAGACGTTGAAGGGTTTGCTCCCCTTCGTCTACCGTTGGCAGAAGCGGCTAGGAACTGAGAGCAATGCAAGATTTGCAAA
>CAYSIR010000307.1:4101-5183 GCA_964431105.1 uncultured Leptolyngbya sp.
AGTTCTAATTTGGTAGGGTGCATTTCTCATCGGTGTTGGTTAGTCTAGACGCATTTCGGTTTATCGATAGCGCCTTGGATTATTGAGAGGCGCTTTGCAGGATTCCCTCCCACAGGGCTTATCTACTTTCACACTATTCACCAATCATTTAGGATGGGTTCGGTTTATCCATACCCAATGCGCTCTAACTGCGCTGCAACCCACTGCCTATCTTTGTCAGCCCTAACCCCATACTATGAAAAGCCTCTTTCGTCTTCTTAATAAATCAGACTATCTACTGCGCGAAACATTGATCGGTCTAAGGCGGGGAGGGTGGATGAACTGGGCTGCCATTAGCACCGTCACTGTTCTGTTATTTTTATTTGGCATTAGCCTACAGACCTCCTGGCAACTGGAAGGATTATTGACCCAGTTTGGTAGCCAACTCGAAATTTCGGTCTACCTTGATACGGGCGTACAGGCGGACACTCTTAGCCCATCCATCCAGCAGGTCAGCGGCGTAACGGCGGTGAATCCTATCTCTAAGGAAGAGGCGTGGGATCAACTGGTGAGCGACTTGGGTATGACTGACATTGAAGGGGCAACCCAGCAACTGAATGGCAATCCGCTGGTGGATGAAGTAAAGGTCAAAGTGGCTTCACCGGAGCAGGTTCCTTTGGTGGCGGCTCAGTTGGCGCGAATGCAGGGTATTGATGAGGTGCTGTACGTTAATGAGGCGGTTAACCAAATTGCCTATCTTAATACTGGGCTAAATTGGGTCAGTGTTGGCATTACCAGTGTGTTGACGGTCACTGCGATCGCAGTCATTACTACTACGATTCGCTTAATTGTGATGGCCCGTCGCCACGAAATTGAGGTGATGCAATTGGTGGGCGCTACGACTGCCTGGATTTATTTGCCCTTCATTCTGCAAGGTATTACGTTTGGCATCATTGGAGCGGCGATCGCCTGGGGGTTGATTGCGGGTATGCGTGAGTTTGTGACGCAGTTGATTCGTCAACAGGCTGAGTTTATTCAATTTCTAGCGGATGGTTTAGTGATTGCGCCCCAGCAGATGATACTCTTGCCGCTGATTTTATTCG
>CAYSIR010000308.1:0-5179 GCA_964431105.1 uncultured Leptolyngbya sp.
CCTAAATCGCCCTAAATCGCCCTAATCTGTGGCTCCGCTGTTGTACTGAACCATTCGGTCAACTCTCTGAGAGGCATGACCCTGAAATGGAACCCGAAATGGAGCAGGGTGAGTCATAATAAGCAAAAGGATTTATTAAGATTTGTGATTATTCATTCTCGTTTGAGATGACTGGGAGGCGCACTGTGGCAGAAAAACCCATGCAAAATGGCGATATTACTGAATTGGCAGAGTCGTCGGATGCGGCGGCGTCGAGCGGTTCAACGCCTTCGAGGTTCGGTTGGTTTACACGCCGCTCAGGGCTGTGGATAGGCCTCGGCATCGGTTTGGTGGCCGGTGTGTTGGCCGGTGGGCTACGTCTTACCTCTGAACCGGCAACAGCCGTAGAAGAAGGCGATTCAGTGGAAATGCCCCAAAATGTGCAGCCGGTCACAGTGGCCACGGTGCAGGCGACTTCTATCACCCAAACCCTGACGGCAACAGGGACGGTGGTTCCCTTCGATTTACTGCCGATCGCTCCTCGTGCTGGCGGATTACAAATTCAACAAGTGTTAGTGGATGAGGGGGATGTTGTGGCGGCTGGGCAGGTTTTGGCGTTGCTTGATGATGCAATGCTGCGATCGCAGTTGGCAGAAGCACAGGCAGGTCTGACCTCAGCCGAAGCTGTTGTAGAGCAGCAGCGGGCGAATCTGGCTCAGGCGGAGGCGATGCGTGCAGAGGCGGATAGCAACCTACAGCGATTTCAGTCGCTCCGAGATGATGGGGTAATTAGTGCGTTGGACTATGACAGTCGAGCAACGGCGGCGATTACGTCGCAGGAGTCGGTGCAGGTGGCGATCGCTAACCTCAATAGCGCCAAAGCTCAGGTTGCTAGCCAAGAGGCTCGAATTCAGCAGCTCCGGGATCAGCTTGCACAAACGGAGGTTAGGGCCCCAGCCAGCGGCCTCATCGCGGAGCGCATGGGTCGGGTCGGGGATGTTTCGTCTACCAGCCAGCCGCTATTTTCACTAATTCAGGATGGGCGATTGGAGCTTGAGGTTACGATTCCCGAAACTCAACTGCCTCAGATTCAGGTTGGGTCTGTGGTGCAGGTGACATCGGATGTGGATCGTCGGCTTCAGGTGCAGGGACGGGTGCGCGAGATTTCTCCGTTGATTAATCCACAAACTCGTGAAGCAACTGTAACTGTTGACCTGCCGATGACCGAGGGGCTGCGATCGGGAATGTTTTTACGAGCGGCTATTGTGTTATCAAGCGATGTGGGGTTAGTGGTTCCGGCAGAGGCGATTTTGCCTCAACCCGATGGCAGTCGCTTGGTGTACACCGTGGGGGATGATGGTACGGCGATCGCCCGAACGGTGGAGGTGGGCGAGATGCTGCCGGACGAGCCGTCTAAAGTGGAAGTGATGTCGGGGTTGCAATCGGGCGATCGCGTGGTGGTATCTGGAGCAACGTATCTAAATGAGGGCGATCGCATTACAGTGGTGTCGGACGATCTGACCAGCTAGCTCAAACAATTTATTTATGATTCAGGCATTGCTGGTTCCGGGGATGAATTTTAGAGCTAAATAAATTGAAACGTCTTTTCAATTTATCCTGCTATTTAGCAACCCCCACGATTCATTCACAGTTCATTCACAATTCATTCACAACTGATTCAAACTTCATCGCTGTTCGCCGATGTTCACGGCTGATTCGGGTTCTATCCAAATCTTTTGTTATGCAACTTTCTGCTTGGTCGATTCGCAAACCTATTCCTACTATCGTTACCTTTTTGGTGCTGGTGCTGGCGGGCATTCTGTCCTTCGCCCAACTTGGCATCGACTCTAGTCCAAATATTGACATTCCGGCCGTCACTGTTGCCATTACCCAACCCGGTGCGGGGCCAACGGAGTTAGAGACTCAAGTAACGAAAAAAGTTGAGGACGCTGTCGCTGGGCTGGGCAATATTGAAGATATTCGATCGGTGGTGAATGACGGCAGCTCAGTCACAACAGTAAGCTTCGTGCTGGGTACGGATACGGATCGCGCTACCAATGATGTGCGCAATGCCATGGCACAGATTCGCCAAGACCTTCCAGAAGATGTTAACGAGCCAGTTGTGCAGCGCTTGGAGTTTGCTGGCGGCTCGATTATGACCTATGTGGTGACGTCAGAGCAGCGATCGGTGGAAGAATTGAGCGATTGGGCCGATCGCACCATCAGCCGTGAATTACTAACGGTTACAGGCGTATCTCAAGTGCGGCGAGTGGGTGGTGTGGATCGAGAAATCCGTGTGGATTTGCGTCCAGAGCGGTTACAGGCCCTTGGCATCACGGCCACTCAGGTGAATGACCAATTGCGATCGCTGAATGTGGACTTACCCGGTGGGCGATCGGACGTGGGCGGCAGTGAAAATACTATTCGTACTTTAGGCAGCGCCCCAACTGTAGCCGCATTGCGTGATTATCCGATTACCTTACCCAATGGTGGCACGGTGGTGTTGAGCGCACTGGGCGAGGTGCAGGATGGTTTTGCGGAAGTGCGCCAGGAGGCTTGGTTTATTGATACCGCCATGCAATCGGAACCCACGCCAGTTGTTGCGTTCTCCGTCTTTCGCAGTACGGGCAGCACTCTCGTCTCAGTTGAGGAAGGCGTGCGGGCCGCCGTAGAGCGATTGCAGCCTAAATTACCTGATGATATCCGCCTTGAGCTGATCGTGACACGGGCTGACCAAATTCGCCAATCCTCAGCCGCTACTCAAGGTGCGCTGGTCATGGGATCGGTGCTGACAATAATTGTGGTAGGACTGTTCTTGCGGGACTGGCGACCGACATTAATCACGGCGCTGGCATTGCCGCTATCTATTTTGCCCACCTTCCTAGTGATGCGATCGCTTGATTACACCCTCAATGGTATGACCCTATTGGCGCTGGCATTGGCGATGGGGAACTTGGTGGATGATGCGATTTGTATGATCGAAAATATTGACCAGCATCTACAGATGGGCAAGAAACCCATGCAGGCAGCGCTGGATGCCTCGGCTGAGATTGGCTTTGCGGTAATTGCTACAACAGCCACAATTGTTGCTGTATTTTTACCCGTTGCTTTTATGGGCGGTGTGCCGGGGCAGTTTTTCCAACCCTTCGGCGTTACTGTTGCGGCGGCTACGATGTTCTCAACGCTAGTGGCGATTACGGTAACTCCTATGCTGGGTGCCTATTTGCTAAAACCCAAAGCCCAAGTGCAGCGATCGCCCCTGGTTCCAGATATAGAACCCAAGCGTCGCCGTCCTTACCGCAGCATTCTAACTTGGGCATTGCGCCATCGACTGGTAACCTTGGCGTTGGCCTTTCTGTTCTTCATGGGTAGTTTACAACTGGTTCCCCTGATTCCTACTGGCTTATTTAGTTCTGGTGATACCGGATTGAGTACAGTTGCGATTGAACTACCGCCCGGCTCGACCCTCAGCGAAACCGATGCGATCGCCCAGCGCGCGACTCGTACAGTGCAAGATCATTCCGCTGTCTCCTCTATCTTTATTGAAGTAGGGAGTGCTGGCGACGGTTCCCAAAGTGCGGGCAGCGGCATTGATGCTGCAAAGCTGTATATTAACCTGAAGCCAAAAGGGGAGCGTGACAGTTCTCAAGCTGAATTTGAAGCGCAGATGCGGCAACAATTTAGCCAGATTCCGGGAGCGCGGGTTAGCTTTGAAAGTCAGGGTGCAGGAGGTAGCTCGACTGATTTATCTTTGGTGTTGAAAAGCGATAATCCTGATGCGCTGAGAGATGTAGCGATCGCTTTGGAACAACAGATGCGTGAACTGCCGGGGTTGGTTGAAGTTAGTTCTAGCGCTAGCCAGGTAAAACCTGAAATTTTGATCGTACCTGACCCCCAGCGGGCGGCTGACTTGGGAGTTACAGTGCAGGCGATCGCTCGGACTGCAACCCTGGCCACGATCGGTGCAACTGATTCTAATTCTGCCAAGTTTGACTTACCCGATCGCCAAATTCCGATTCGGGTGCAGCTTGACCCCACTACCCGCACAGATTTGGATACCTTGCGTACCCTGCGGATTCCTAGCCAATCGGGTCAGTTAGTACCCCTAGCCGCCGTCGCAGACGTGCGGCTAGGCAGCGGCCCCGCCACCATCGAACGATTCGATCGCGCTCGCCAAGTGACCCTTGGCGCAAATCTAGACGGCATATCTCTAGGGAATGCATTTGCTGCGGTTCAACAATTGCCTGCTATGCAGTCTCGTCCGCCCGATGTAGAGCAAAGCCCATCGGGAGATGCCGAAATTATGCGAGATATTTTTTCCCGATTTTTATCTGCATTAGGCACTGGAGTGCTTTGTATCTATGCTATTTTGGTGCTGTTGTACAACGGATTTTTGCATCCCTTTATTATCCTGGCGGCACTACCGCTTTCTATTGGCGGGGCGCTGATCGGTTTAATGATTACTCAGAAAGAGCTGGGTCTATTTGCATTGATTGGGATTGTGTTGTTGATGGGGCTGGTCACAAAAAACGCGATTTTATTGGTGGACTCTGCCCTCGCAAACGAGCAAGCGTTTGGAATGCCTCAATTTAGGGCGGTTATGGAATCGGGCGTTTCTCGCCTTCGTCCGATTTTGATGACTACTTTCTCGACCATTGCGGGGATGCTACCCATCGCTCTAGAAATTGGTGCAGATGCTGAAACCCGTAGCCCAATGGCGATCGCAGTAATTGGCGGCATGACCACCGCAACCTTACTGACTCTTGTCGTTGTTCCAGTTATTTTTACCTACATTGACGGTCTACAGTGGCGAATTGGTAAGTGGTTTGGCGGGAGTAATTCTGATGATTCAGATGATAGTGAAGTACTGAACCGACCTGTTTTGTCAGAGGTTTCAGAGCGATCGTAGGTATTTGACTTCATTATGAACTGTTCTGGGGATGGTCTGTATTACCTTTGTTTTTAACTGATCTATCAGGCTGTATCTCAACTACAGAGCTATTTCAATCCGTAAAAGGATTTAAGTTCGATCGCGACATGGACAAGTCGTATAGCAATAAGAAGGATAGCTATACCAAGTCCCGGTTGGGAACACCAAAATCAAATGAGCGGCAATTCACAGGCGGAGCTAAGATTGCTGATTGTGTTTTTGGGGTGTGCTTGTCCGGATTTGGTATTAAATCCGATGACCGAAGATGGA
>CAYSIR010000309.1:0-5174 GCA_964431105.1 uncultured Leptolyngbya sp.
TAAGTTACGCCCAAACACGGTTTAATGAGAGTATAAGCCCTGGCAGAACGGATTCTCCAGACAATATACTCGGTTGTTCTAACACCTCAATCGCCTGACCCACCCGATAAATCTCTACTTGCTTATTTTGGGGATCAATCAGCCAGCCTAACTGAGTCCCATTATCCATATACTCCTGCATCTTAGCCCGCAAATTCTTCAGACTGTCCGTTTCCGAACGAAGCTCCACCACAAAATCCGGACAGAGCGGCGCAAACCCTTCTTTTTGTTTAGGGGTCAAGGCTTTCCATCGTTCCTTAAAAACCCAAGACGCATCAGGTGAGCGAATGGCTCCATTTGGCAATTCAAACCCGGTTGATGAGTCAAAGGCTTCACCAAGCTGGTCATTAGACTCATACCAAATTCCAAGTTGGGTACTGATGCTGAGGTTGCGTTTGCCTGATTCGCTGCCAGTGGGTGGATTCACCATCAATTGCCCTGTTGCGGTGCGTTCAAGTCGGAGGTCGCGATTGGCAGCCGCCAACGCCGCAAACTGATCTGGGGTCACCGTTAGCGCAATATTATCAGGAACATGAAGCAAGAGTGGTTTAGGTGGATGTGGAGCTTGTACCATCGGAATTCACCTTCGTTGCTGAATCGCCCTTTTATTCTAAAGCCAAACATTTCAGGGAAAAGGGGAAGGGTAAGCGATCCCTGTTTGTAGATAGCCAATCGTAGATTCGAGAAGGATGGGCGATCGCGTTTCCCAAAGGACTAAAAGACAGATGAAGCGATCGCTCTCTTACGGATCAATAATTTTTGCGGTGAGAATCATTATCTCTGGAAATGATAGTGACAAAACACATCCATCTCTCAGTCTATCCTGAGTTTGATAGCTATTGTATGCAAGCGATCGCATCCCAATCAAATCTTCTTAGTGGTCTCCATTTACAGAAATTTCCGCACTTTATTTATCTTGCATACGTGTGTAGGGTTAGCTGGAGCATCAGATTGCACAGATCAATTTACTTACCTTGGACGACGATCGCTCTGACCAATCACTAACTCATCCGATATCTCTTTTCTAGATTGAGTCGATGGAGGCACTGATTCAGGTTCAACCTCCGTATCCATCGTCTCAATGACAGATTCAGGTAAGGATTCGTTTGAAGTTGCAGCATCTAGCTCCGCCGGATCGCGCCAAAAGACAATATTGCCACTCAGCGGTTGTACTTGCGTACCTGGATAATAAAAGCCTAGGATGCGATCGCTCGTCCAGCCGAATCGACCCAAGCGATAAGCTCCTGTTTGGCTCATGCCAACGCCATGCCCAAAGCCGCCCCCCACAAACGCATAGCCACGCAATGGTGGCGTTACTGTCGCATCACCAGTATTTTCTGATGGCGCTGCCGACTGATACAGCGGTTCTAGATAAAACATGGTGCTATTCGGGGCCCAGAGCGCCCGCAAAACCTCATCTTTTTCCAGCACGATGGAACCGCGATCGGTAGTGACCATTAGCCGCTGCACCCGTCCTGAGCGCGATCGCTCCAGCACTTCCAACCCTCGAATTTGGCCAAATGAGGCGAGGGGATGTTGCTTACTTTGCAGATAGTTCCGCACGTCCTCGGCAATCTCGGTTAAGGAATTTTCCTCACGCCAGCGAAACATATCCCAGTTATCTTCATTGAACCCAGTCTGCAAGCTAATAAATCGTCGGAAATTAGCTTCATTATCTAAACGATACGTTTCCAAGTTCCAGCTATTTTGCACCGAGTCCACGACCGATCGCAGATACGGGCGATCGACTCCGTTCCATACGTCACTGAACGCCGCCGTCACACCGCCAGTCGTTGAAGAATACAGCGCATCCACTAGCTCATTGTTGTAGGTCAGCACTAAGCCACGGGTATTGTCAATGGCGCGATCGGAAATCGGGTCAGCCCCCGACAGTCCCCAATAGACCTGACATTGGGTATCAGCGCAGAGTTCATAATCATCGATTTCAAAACGGCGCAGATTTCGCAGCACATAGGTACGCGCCAGAATCGCCTGAGCTTCAATCGTTGTGGGTGGCGCTGCCAACCCAATTTCATGGGGCACGACACCGCGCAGATAGGTTTCCAGCGGTACTTTATTGACCAGTGTGTAGGTGCCGTAGGCATTGGGCTGTAGCCGCAGATCGCCGCCATACAGTCGGCTGGTGTTGTCAAGGTTGGATGCGACCCGAATGCGGCTGTTCGCCGAGGAAATATCGACTTCATCGCGGTGATACCGAAACCCGTTCAGCACCACCGCCGCGATCGCATCATTCTCTTTCACCTGAGTATCGATAAACGCCACACTGGCCCCATGGGCCTGCAAATTCTGAAACAATAGCCGACGCAGCAGCGGCGTATTGTACACTTCCCGCTTCGCCCACACCTGCCATTGTTGGGGTTGGGCAATTTCAACCTCAATGCCCTTTGCCCGCCATTGGTTGGCGCTGTCTTCCGCACTTTCAAAGCTGCGATGGGTACTCAAGACGACTCGCTCTTGGATGGCTGGCTCATCTAGGGGTTCCATCACCACCTCAATGGTGACGCGGTCAGTCGTAATCGCTTCAACTTGTCTGCCATTCTGCACAGACACCGTAAGGCGATCGCCTGCTAGCGGCTCTAACACTAGCTGATTATTGGCATCTCTGCCGAAGCGCTGCACAATGCCAATATCTAATACAGGATTGGGGGACGTTTGGGCGGCACTGGGGCGCACCGTCACCCACAAAAGAAAGACAGGGGCACTTAAACTGACCATCAGCGCTGGCATCGGACGCAGGCGATCGCGAGTAATCCGCGACAAAACCGAGAATACCTGACTCATGAACCGTCCTCTCTACTGGACTCAACCCGTACAGTATTGTGCAACATTGTGTAAATTTAGCTGTGCTAGTCGTGCAACCCTAAGTCGGCAAATGTACCGCAAACAACTCCCCTCAGCACAGCCAACTGATGGAGCGATCGGTACTGGCTAACCCTAGCCGATTTGTCAATCCTTCGGTAGAGGAATGACGACTACCCGGCTACCTTAACACCAATTTCTCAGCTATTTCCCGTCAGGTCAGGACAACCCTGGTTATTGGCTGGACTGAACGACCCGGAACGGCTTTGGCAAAAAAAATGTGGGATTAGTCGTCTGACCAACCCCACCTGCCGATTCCTCGAGAGGAGAACACTATGTCGCTACTATAGAGCTTATTGAAAATAATTGTCAACACTGTCGCCGATTTTTTTTAATGAATTGGCGACCTGCCCTTGTGCTGTCACAGTTCTAGTTGAGATTTTTAGAGGGTTTTGCGGTTTAGCCTTTTATATCGGTTGTTCTGGTCGTGGTATTCATGTCAGGATTTTGGGTGGTGTGGGCGCTGCCCACACCACCCAAAATCCTGACCAATAGAGGACTACCGTTGTTCTTACATGAATACCACGACCTTCTTGCTGTTGGGGGCACTGAGGGCATTGAGGCAGACGGGATGATGTGGCAGCCAGGTTTAGGGCGATCGCCCGTTCACTTGAAATAGACTCTCAATAATTCAAAACAGAGGCAAGCAAGATAGCAGCCTTTCTGGGAAGCAGACAGGGTATGATGTTTCAGATTTCTCATCATTGAACCGCTAGGTTAAGCCGCTAGACTGATACACCAGACTGAGACATCAGGCTGATACATCAGACAGTCACTCTGCATCGCCGCCGCACGATTGCGCGCCATCCTGTTGGTATATTTCTGAGCCATGACCCTGCAACTCCGTGTTTATGTCCCGCCCCATCCACTGATCAATCACTGGTTGGGGGTTGCCCGCGACCAGGATACACCGCCGACCCTTTTCCGTAGCGCCATGACGGAACTCGGACGCTGGCTCACCTACGAAGCCGTTCGAGATTGGCTGCCGGTGATCGAAACCCAGGTTCAGACCCCGCTTGCACTCAGCCCCGCCAAGTTTATCAACCCAGACGTGCCCGTAGCGGTGATTCCCATCCTGCGGGCGGGGCTATCGCTGATGGAAGGCGCACAGGCATTGCTGCCGCTAGCGTCGGTGTATCACGTAGGCTTGGCCCGCGATGAAGAAACGTTGGAGCCAAGTTGGTATCTCAACAAATTGCCGAAGCAATTTGCTCCAGACACGCGGATATTGATTCCAGAACCGATGCTGGCGACAGGGGGAACCAGCCTGGCGGTGATGGAAGCCTTAGTTAGCCGAGGGGTTCAGCCGGAACACATTCGGTTTGTGTCGGTGGTGGTGGCTCCGGTAGCGCTGCAAAAGCTCAGCGAAGCCTACCCGGCTTTAAAAATCTTTACGGCTGCGATTGATGAGACGCTAGATGACAACGGTTTCATCGTTCCAGGGCTAGGAGATGCGGGCGATCGCACATTCGGCACAGGTTGAGGTCTGGGTTTTATTTAATAGGAAATCAGAAGCATCCTAGTGTTGCAGCGCGCTAAATCCTGCTTCCTTGGGAGCTAGACCAGCGGGCTGGATGCTGAGAGGCGGATCAGAACCGTTTGAGGCTGAAACTGCTAGGACTCTGGAGTCTGGGCAGCTTCGGGCAACCTTGGGATAACTCTCTCAGGTTCTCCAGAACTGATTGAAGCGGGTTGTCCTAGAGTGGTAGGGATTTTTCATAGTGTGGGCACATTGTCTTTTGAAAAAAAGCTAGGGGGTCACGGTTACAACAGTTACAACAGTTACAACAGTGGGATGTACTCTCTTGATCGTTGATGCAGGCGATCGCCACAGAGGGCTATGCTAATCTGAGCCAGGCTTCTAATCCAGATGGAAAAGGGAAAAAGCACGATGAGTCAATCGGATAATTTTTTAACCGGATTTTTACTCGGTTCGCTAGTCGGCGGATTGGCGGGCGGCGTGTTGGGCGTTGTGGTGTCGTCGAAGCGATCGGGGACGGACTCGAAAAAACCGTTCAATAAAGCATTGGAGACGGAGCCGCGCAAGCGTAAACTCACGCCACCGACCGAAGAAAGCATTGAGGCTGCCCGTCAAGGGCTTGAGGAGAAAATTGCTCAGTTAAATGATGCGATCGATGATGTCCGTCAACAGCTCAGCAGCGTCAACAGCAATGGCGCGATGGATACAGATGATGCGATCGCTGATTGAGCCATGCCATCGAGACGTGGAGAATGGCATTGATGTGAGGATGCAT
>CAYSIR010000310.1:0-3309 GCA_964431105.1 uncultured Leptolyngbya sp.
TTACACCTCGGACGGCTATGGATGAGGTCTAAAGCTGGGGTAATGGTATTCATGTAAGGATTTTGGGTGGTGTGGGCGTCGTCCACACCACCCAAAATCCTTACCAATGAAGGACGACCAAGCTGGATTCTTGTAGTAGCCTAGGGTGAATGACGGACTCTACCGCACCGAAGCTTGACTGAGGCTTTGCGTCAAATTGTAAACTTTTCGAGTTTCTAAGCCAGACTATCTGGAATGAGAACCACAAGGCGTGAATGCTTGTGTTTGATCCCTGTTGTCTACAGCAGGGCTTGGCACAGGAGCGGTCACTGTTTACTGAACAACCGATCGCCTTCATCTCTAACAGATCTGGGCTGTGCTGCAACGAATTCCATGGTTATCAGTCTCTTAAACTGGACATTACCATCGCGTTAGAATGATTAGCTCAGCGATCGCATCTGGGTTAGGCTTAGTCTGAGTTATCCTTAAACGTGCCCAGTACCCGCCTAATATGAGTCGCAGATGACTCATGCCTTTGTTGGTGTTCGCTCAGGGTGTCTCATCGCTAAAACGCGCTCCCGTAGGTCATGCATATCTCACGACAGTAATGATTCAATGCCCCAACCCAACCTGTCAGACATTAAACCCTGAGACCCATCGGTTTTGTCAGACGTGCGGTGTTTTTCTTCCTAAACGATATTTGTGGGCGATTGGTCATGGGTCAGACCAGTATCATCCAGGTGATACGTTGGCCAGCCGATATCTGTGCAAAGCGCCACACATCTTTTTAGATACTCAACCGGCCATCAATCCTGACCCGTTTCAGGAATTTCCGGCTGAGTGTTTGCCTTACCTAAAACTTGCGCCCTATCGCTTGCATATTCCGCAACTGTATGACGTAGTTGACCTAGATAGGGAATCTTCTATTCTGCTGATGGATGGCGCACCGCTGGCGATCGCCACCTCAATGGACGTATCCGATACAATTCCTGACCTGCGCGAGGGATCTGCACCGTCTCCGCTAACGGTTCGCCTACAGCCGAGCCTACATCAGGTTTGGGCAACCGCGATCGCTCTGCGTCAGCTCAACTGGCTCTGGCAGCTAGCCAATCTTTGGCAGCCGCTTCAGCTTCAGTCTGTCTCTCAAACTTTATTAACGCCCAATCTGCTCAAAGCTGAAGGCGGCATCCTGCGCTTACTAGAGCTACATCCTGATCCAGCCACGCCGCCCTCGTTAGCCGACTTAGGCGAGCTGTGGCAGCAGTGGTTGCCAGATGCCAACGCCAGCCTCAAGCCTTTCCTCGAAAAACTTTGCCAGCAGCTCATTAAAGGCAAGATTCAAAACTCAGATCAGTTGGTTGAAACCCTAGACCGGGCGATCGCCCACGCTGGACCATCCGTGAAGCAGGAGATTGTGATCGGTGCCCAAACCGATCAAGGGCCGCACCGAAAACGGAACGAAGATGCCTGTTTTCCACCTAGTGGCTCAGTTCAGCGCTACGCCCTAAGCTCAAACGCCGAGGCAGAGATTCCTCCACTGATTGTATGTGATGGGATTGGCGGGCATCAGGGCGGCGATGTTGCTTCAGGGTTGGCGATCGCCACCATTCAAAATGAAATAGCCCACATTGACCTAAACGACCTAGACCCCGTTGCCCTCAGCCTATCCCTTGAAGATACGGCCGCCGCCGCCAATGCCATCATCAACCAACGCAACAATGATGAGCATCGCCACGATCGCGAACGAATGGGCACCACCCTAGTCATGGGCTTGGTTCGTCACCCTGAGCTATACATTACCCACGTTGGCGACAGCCGAGCCTACTGGATTACTCGCCACGGCTACCATCAAGTCACCCTCGATGATGACATCGCTTCGCGAGAAGTTCGCATGGGGTACAGCTCCTTCCGGCAAGCCCTGCAACAACCCATCAGCGGTTCGCTAGTGCAAGCTCTAGGGATGGGGCCCTCCAATATGCTGCATCCGACGGTGCAGCGCTTCATCCTCGACGAAGACTGCGTGTTCCTGCTCTGTTCCGATGGACTCAGCGATTTCGATCGCGTAGATGAATATTGGGATTCAACCCTGCTGCCTATCCTGCAAGGCAAACTGTCTCCAGAGCAGGTGATGAAAGACCTGATTAATATTGCTAACACGCGGAACGGCCATGACAATGTGACCATTGGCCTGCTCTACTGCCAGGTACAACCGAACCCAATGCCGCCGATACCGGCACACCTTGCGACAGCACCCGATCGCCCTACTCGTCAGTCATCCGCCACCGTACTGCAACGCCAAACCACCACCTCAGCACCCACAACCCTCCAGGCAGCCCCACCCCCAGACGAAACCTTCGATATTGCGTCCGTTCCGTCGCCGGATGCGGGAGATGCGGAACCGGTTGAGGGCAGTCCGTCTCGCTCATCGAACCGCATCCCTGCCTTAGTGTTCAGTATTTTGCTGGTGCTGTTGGTTGGCGGCGGGTTAGTCTACCTGATTGTTCTCAATATCGAGCAAGTGGGTCAGTGGATTAGCGGCATTTTGCCACCCACGGCTGAGCCAACTGAGCCGACGGTTATGCCGGATTCAGAAACGGATGACGTTGACGTACAGAGTGACGTACAGAGTGATGACGCATCGCCACCCGCCGAACCGCTAGAAAGGCTATCGCCTGACTGGGTGGTGCAACTGACGGCTTCTCCGAATGACTCTGAACAATTGACCCTCTGGCGCGATCGCCCTACTGAATCTGACAACAGTAATGACAGGGGCACCGCTAATCCTGGCAATCAGGGGATACTCCAACCTGGCAGCGTGCTGTACGTGCAATCACTGCGTCCGTCTGCATCGGGCGATCGCTGGGCCAATATCCAAATCTGTTCAACGCCGGGGGATGACCTAGAACCGTCGCAACCCCCTGATGCAAGCGATCGCCTACGGCCGCCCAATCCCTCCGATGCTGATGTCGGTGGCGAGTCGCTGCCAACACCTGACAATGCCCCGGCAGGTCTAGTCGCGGCTGGGCAAGAAGGCTGGTTGGCAGAGTCAATTCTGCTGAATTTAGTAATCCTCGTAGAAGAACCAACACCCGAACAGCTTGGGGACTGTCCTCGTCCTGCTATCCGTTCTAGCGCTAGTGCCGCCACCCAGACAGACTAGCGCCGCCGTTGGTCAGCGATTGTGTGGCGCTAGTGAGGGCAGCACAATGATTCTATGCATTACGCAAAAGCCGCCAGACCTTTTGCCTCACCACCTTTCTAAGGATTACTCAGAGTCCTCGTTTTTGAACCGAGGACGGCGAGTTTCAGCGAGATCTGCGTAATGGATAG
>CAYSIR010000310.1:3409-5167 GCA_964431105.1 uncultured Leptolyngbya sp.
GTTTCAGCGAGATCTGCGTAATGGATAGCAGCACAATGATTGGGGGATGGTGTTATTTGACACACCGACTCAGAACGTCAGCCCAGTTGCCACCAGACTACTGCCACCAGATTCACTGCCCCTAGACCGAGGCCGGCACGGGGGCCGGTTCATACAGGTATTCAAACCAGTTGCCATCTGGATCGCGTCCGTAAAACGACGCAGTTCCATCCCGGTGCTCATGAATATCTGTGACTGTTACCCCTTCTGCTTTTAAGCGATCGTAAGCCGTATCTACCTCGGCCCGGTCATGGAAGATAAAGCCAAAGTGAGGCCCTGCCTGTTCATAGCTGGGGCTAAGTAGCGCTAGCCCATCATCACCGGCTTTCAAGTAGGCCCAATCAGTATCTTTCCAAGCCAACTGCATTCCCAAATTCTGATAGAAGGCGGCGGCCTGTTCAATATCTTTGACACAAATTGCGACATGGCCAATTCGTTTTAGTTCCATGGACTATATCCCATCAACTCCGTCTCCTATTGTGACGCGATCGCTGCCCTTTCGACGTTTGATAGACATTCCAATTTCGCCCATACCGTTTCACACAGTCTGGTAAAGCGGACGGCAAATTCCATAGACTAAGCAGACTAGGCGGCTTAAGACATTGTTGAGCGGCTGCGCTGCCCCTCAAAAGCTCTTATGCCCTGATTAAAATGGCTACTGCTAGAGCGTTTCACATTGGTCAGTTTTTGGGTATCAAGCCGCCATCGTCGAACAGTGACATAAGATTTTGTAAAGCACTTTTATAACTCAGCGGTTGGCCACTTATAAAGATCGCTGCTAGTGTTAAGCTAGCGTTACACTTGGTTAATTCTACAACGGCTTAGCAGGCAGGTTTTGAATGATTAATGCTGAACGGCCGAGTGCCTCTCCCGTCTGGGGCGATCGCGCTCAAAGTCTATCGGGCTACACCGTCTTTTGTGACTTTGACGGCCCAATTATGGATGTGTCAGAACGGTATTATCGCACCTATCAATTAGGCTTAGAAGCGGTTGATCACCATTACACTGCATTGGGTGAGCCATTGACCTCTGTTCCGTTGAGCCGGGAGCAGTTTTGGCAAATGAAAACGGCCCGCACTCCGGATGTAGAAATTGCCATGCGATCGGGGCTGGTTCAGTCACAGGTTGAGTGGTTTCTAGACTGTGTTCAGCAGATTGTGAATCGGGCATCGTTGCTGGATCGCGATCGCTTGCAGCCGGGGATTAGCTGGGCATTGAACTTGCTGCATCGCCACGGCGCTCGTCTGGTACTCGTTACCCTCCGCCAACAGCAGCAGGTCATTCAACTACTGCGGGAGCATGACTTATTTCATTTGTTTAGCAGCGTTTGGGGAGCTATCGATTATCAAGCGGCTTACCATAATCATGCGCACCATAAATCATACCTACTTGGACAAGCGATCGCGCATATTCGACAACAGCATAGCTATTGCGATCGCCGGGCTTGTATGATTGGTGACACCGAAGCAGATATTATCGCTGGGCAAACCCACGGCATGACCACGGTAGCGCTAACCTGTGGCATTCGTAGCCAAACCTACCTTGAACAATTTGAACCGACTTGGATTCATTCGGATGTGCTAGCGATCGCCCATCGTTTGATTCAACAGCCCCGCCTTGTCAACGTTGGATGCGATCGCCCACAGTCGTCTGTCGGTTAGTGATGAAGCGGCAGGACTCTATCTATAGCAATCCTATTTGGATTGTGAGAAGGATTCC
>CAYSIR010000311.1:0-5124 GCA_964431105.1 uncultured Leptolyngbya sp.
TTCTCACAACAACCATTCTCACTTCACAACTCATTTAGGATTGCTATAGCTGTATGGCTGCGATAAAGTGAGTAAAAAAGCTAAGTTTTCATTCGCTCGCAAAGCGTGGGGAGCATTAGCAGGCATTACAATCAATACCCCTGCTTCTAGAGGAATATCCTGACCTTCTAGCGTCAACACGCCTTTGCCTTCTAGCCCTTGCACTACGGCATGGCGGGTGGAAGTATGCTCAGAAATTTCAGTGTCAGTAGCTAGGCAGAATAAAGTAAGCTCGCAGGTATTAGCCTTCAAAAGCACTTTACTCAAAACTCCCTTTTGGGGATATTCAATATGCTCTTGTAGATGAGTGAAAGTAGGTTGTAGCGGTAAAATTGCGTTAGCCATCTTGACCTCAAAGGGTGAAAAAGAATAAAACAAATATCCTGACGTTGGGGCGAAACTACGATCGCAAAGCTGAACAGCAATGACCCCCCACAGAATTCAGTATAGACATGGGTCGGCTGATGAGTAGCCCGCTCCTAAGCCGATTTCTCTGCCCGAAAAATAATGTAGCCCAGGTCGTGACGGTAAGTTGTAAACACTTGGCGCATATCTAGCACCCGGTGCCGCATCTCAGGGTGGATAAGCAGATTCCAGCCCAGCTTGAGCAGGGTGCCGAGTCCTTCTTCTTGGGCAATGCGTTGCGGATTGAGCAAGGCCATCGGGCCAGTCTGCTGCTGTTGTACGGTGAGGCTTGCTTGTTGACAGGCCGCTATCCACCCAGTCGGATCAAGGGGCTGAGCATTTACGCGGATTGTAGTCGCCAGAGCGCGATCAATGGCTTCTCGCTGCGCTCCCTGGGCAATCATTTCATGGCTCAGGTATTGCCCACCGGGTTTGAGGCGATCGCTCACCCCCTGCAAAATTTTGTGTTTTCCTGGTGCAGACTGCATCGTCAGAATAGCCTCGCCCAACACATAGTCAAACTGTTCAGGAATCGTATCCAGGTGAAAAATATCGCCCTCGCGGATATCCACCTGATCACTCAGCCCCGCCGCTGCTACGTTAGCGCGGGCACGAACAACGCTGTCCGGATTTTTTTCGACACCGACGACCTTGACCCCATACCGCTGGGCTAGGGCGATCGCACTGTAGCCAAAACTAGCGGCTAGTTCCAGAACCACGTCGCCGGGTTGAAAATTGACCCAGGTAAATAAAGTTTCAGTAGGGGCGAGACCACCGGGGCGCAAAGTTTTCTTACCCGCTGCTGCTAATACTTGATGCCCAGGAGCGGTTTTGAAGTTGAGGGGAGTCGTAGACATTGCCTTTACCAAAGAAGTATTACGTTCACTTTGGCAGAGCGATGCGATCGCAACTATGACATAGCTCATAGTCCATTGAGGCAATCAAGCCATCAATGCCTCAAACGCTGGCTTTAAGAGGAATAGGACTATTCAACAGTCCATCAACCTTTTTATTGAGAATTGTTATAGTTACAAACATTCATATGCTGGACATACACAACCGACCCATGCCTGTTGACGTTGACAAAATCCGAGAAATCCGCTTCTTCAAAGGCTTAGATTCCTCGTTGCTAGAGCATTTTTCTAAGCATAGCTGCCTGCAAACCTACGATACTGATGAAACTATTTTTCAGGAAGGCGACACTTTGCCCGCCTGCCTTCATCTACTGGTGGCCGGGTCACTGCGGATTACTCGGATGGCTAACACAGGTAAAGAAACTATCCTGCGACTGCTGTGGGCAGATGCCATCTTTGCCGCCCCTGCCGTGTTTGGCGATGGTCTAGCTCCCGCTACCGCTACCGCGATGGAGCCGATTCAAGTACTGACCATCCAGCGAGAGGCATTACTAGATGGCTTTCGGCAAGATCCAGAGCTAGCGCTACACCTACTAATCATCTTTAACCAGCGGTTGCAGCATCTCCATAACCGCGTGCATGGGCTGGTTTCAGAACGGGCAATTGTTCGCTTGATTCACTACTTGGAGTATGCTGCGGCCAGTGCTGGTACTGAGCAAGTGCCTGAAGGCGAACAGTTGCGATCGCGCCTCACCTACTATCAAATTGCTCGCAGCATCGGCATTACCTATGAAGAATGTGTACGCCTTTTCAAAAAGCTTAAAGGTAAAGTTGTCTATGAGCGAGGTGGCAAAATTACCCTTCTAATGTCTACCGAGCAATTCCACAAGATTCTTAATCACCCAATCGATTAGCCTTTAATAATACCCAATCCTGGTTGGGGGCATCAATGAGTTGCACATGAAAATGGGTGTTGTGAGAAAGAATCCACAGGACTCTTTCTCACAATTCAAATAGGATTGCCATATCACCGGATGCAGCTAGTGAGCTTGTCGTTTCCGAAGCGACGCCACCAGTTTTTCAGCATCCTGTGCATCAATTCCGTGCAGCAAATCTAGCAGTTCCTGTTGGAGCTGATCTTCTTGGGTTACTTCCGGAGCAGATACGGCTTCAGGATGGTAGTTGTGGAGCGCTGGATTTTCGCCCTCAATGTTCATACATACACCGCCTTCGCAGTTCAGACCAAGCTGATGCCAGTACAGCGTCGGCAATGTCCGTCCTCGCTGGGCGATGTGTTCGTGGTTCAGAATATCTGACTCTAGATAAGCTTTCGGTGATTCGTAGAACGTCATTGTGCGGGCATAGGGAACCGTAAAGCATCCGAAGACTTTACGATATTCTTCTGAATCCAAAATAGCGGTAATGAGTTGGTGAACTCCTTGCTTCATCAGGATGTCGCAATAGTGACGAATCTCATCTTGGTTGAGGGGCGCTCGACCCATGAAATGCTTGAAGCACAGTTCTAGGAACTTTAGGTTAGCCGAATTATAGTAGAACGAATCCAGGTATATTTTGGAATGACCTAGCTCTTTCAAAAATCGGCGAACGCCAATCTTGTCGGATAAGAAATTTCGTTCTGCCTTGGCAAGGGCTTTGCGTTCAAATTTGTAGGGCACCCGCTCTAGGACTTGACGATAAATTTGGTTTAGCGCCATTTCGCGCTCTTCACGAGTTGACTTGCGGCTGACGGTGACTGGTTTAAACCCGTCCATGATGAATCCTCCGACAATACGGTTATTGGTGAGAGACGATCGCATCTTGCTGAGTTCAGTTGGCGTAGGAAAACACCGTTTTCCTAGTTCTGCGATGCGTCGAATACGATAAAACTAAAACCTGATGCACCGATTCAGGTGATCGGTAGACTAGAGCGATCGCCCTTCTTCGCATCGGGTCAGCACTATCATTACCATCCCCGATGATTGTCTACTGGCAGATAATTCCCTCAGTGCAGATGCTAAGGACGCCCAGCGCATCACTCAATCAAGATAACCAAGCTTTTGCGGATAGCACTGAGCTATTTCCTTAGACGGCGGCAGGTTTAGATAACTTGTAAGTATGCTCTGCCGGTTGCCACCGCTTCTACAGTCTTTTAACTACAGTCTTGTAACTACAGTCTTGCGATCGCTATGCATGACCTTGAAGCGTTGCAACTACATTATCTAAATATGGACGCACCAAATCAGCTTCAGATGCGGGCAACGCCCCATTGATGACCTCTTGCATATAGCGATAGGCAGTTGCACAGTGATTAGTACGGCGATACGCCAACAAAATCGTATCGAGCCACGCTATCATTTGCTCTCTAAAAAATTCTTCGTCATCCCGCAACACCGACAGGGCAATATAGCGCAGCGTTTCCATCATGTCATACTGACAGCGTTTGCCGTGCCGTTTGATGATATCTGGATGCGCTTGGGCCATTTTCTGCAACGATTGCAGCACAATCTTAGAACTAGCGTTGTGCAAATGTTCGTAGGCGCTGACCCGATTTTGGTAGCTCTGGAGGTAATGTTCAAGGGGAGCAAGACCCATGGCATCAAGGTAGCTACCGTCAGCGTCAATGATATTTTTCTCGATGGTGTGATTGATGGCGTACATAACAACTTGGGTGTAAAGGTCTAACGTGATGAATGGGTAAATGCAGGCGGATGCAGCGACGGGGAAGAATCTAGCAGTGATGCGATCGCATCAGTTATCGTATCTGTTGTGCTGTGAATGAGTCGCGTGCCAAACTTATTTCCAAAAAATGCAATCACAATGCATTAAACCCTAAGCGATCGGCACTGAAGCAGACTCAAGCGGGGATGAGAGGTGGTAGACTTTAATATCGCTCGCCGTTGAGGGAGCAGGAAGCCGTCCCGACTATCTGTAGGGTGGATAGCATCTACGATTCTGGAAACCCAGTACAGTAGATTTAGACTGGACAGATCCGGTCATCCCCAGGGGGTAGAAGCCGTTGCCCTATCCCCAGTTGCAATCGGTAGTGGGTAATGGCGTTTTGCTGGGAGGTGAGGAACGAAATGGCCCAAGGGGGTAGCCGTTTGGTTGGTGGTAGGGGCTGCACCGGTCAGCGATGGCGCGGGGCGATCGCCGGCCGTCCGGTTTTGACGCTAACCGCCCATGAATCTTGACGATGAACCTGCAATGGATCTGCGATGGAGCGACGGGATGGAAGTAGTGCAGCCGTTGGGTTTTGGTGAAGCACAAGGCGAGTGAGCTGACTGAGATGGTGAACTAGGTTTTTCAGGAATTCGTCTCACCCATTTCGTCAATCGTCACAGGTCATTCAAGACGGCTGTGAACCGAACTCGATGCGTCTGGTATCGCCTCGCCTATTCTCAGATTGCCCTATGGAATACCGTGAATGACAAATTTGATGTATTTCTCAACACTTGATCAGCTTTGTAACAGTTATGTGATGAAGCTGTCAGATGCGATCGCTGTAAAACCTTGAAAAATCGTGACTTTTATCAAGAAAGTTATCGAGTTAGTTACAAATTTTGATGAATTGTTCGTTACGGAAATCGATGCCTAAACAGTCAATCTCTGTGCCAATTGATACCCAAATCTTGGATTACATCGACCAAGTTACTTCTGACCGTGAAGCGGTGATTGATGAAGCGCTGCGGCTGTGGTGCGATCGCCATAACAAGGCCCAAGCTCAGCGGGTTTATGACGCTCAGCGCCGCCGCCAAGATCAAGACGAGACGGGGTGGCTCGTGTAGCGGTGAACAACGCAGATGAAGCAAAAGCGCTAGACTGCTGG
>CAYSIR010000312.1:0-5099 GCA_964431105.1 uncultured Leptolyngbya sp.
GCAGGACGTGAAAGTTATTGTCGTACCACTTTTCTACATCCCTAGCGATGATAACCGGCTCTTGGCTCGGTGTGGAACCATGGACGGCATCTGTTTGTGACTGCATCATCAGACCATTTCTCCAATCTAAACTCCAATCCAAAATCAGTTCAGGCAGAGTAAGAACCAGCCTTATCCAACCATCTTCATGCGGGTGCTAGACTACCGTAGGAGCGATCGCCCCGCCTCAAACGGTAACGAACTCGTCATACAGACGGTTTCCGTTTTCCGCCTAATTATGCGACGTATTCAAGTTTTGCTCAATTTTGCGGCTGCCTAGGGCCATGGCATAGCAGAAGAACCAATAAATTACACCAACAAATGCGTAAACCTCAGCATATCGCCCCAAATAGCTAGGGTTTGACAAGGCCGTATTTGCCATTCCCAATAACTCCAGCAACCCCAGCGGCGCTAGGAGCGTTGTGTCTTGAAATAAACTAATAAACTGACCTACGATCGCCGGAATCGCGGTTTTCAATGCTTGCGGCAATACAATAAACGTCAGCGTCAGCGGTCGGCTCAGCCCCAGCGAAACCGAGGCTTCTTCCTGGCCGCGTGGAACCGCTTGTAACCCCGCCCGCACGTTTTCAGCCAAGTACGCCGAACTAAAAATGGTTAGCGCGATGATGGCTCGCAAAATGCGATCGGGGCGCACGCCCTCCGGCAAAAACAGCGGAATCATGACCTGCCCCATCACCAAAATGGTAATCAGCGGCACGCCCCGCACAATTTCGATGTAGGCGATCGAGAGCCAGCGAACAACCGGCAACTCGCTGCGTCGCCCCAGGGCCAGCATCACCCCAAACGGAAAACAGAGAGCAATCCCTGTGACGGCCATGAGCAGCGTCAGCACCAAACCGCCCCAGTTTTCTGTTCGCACCGGTTCAATTAACCCTAGCCCGCCGCCGATCAGCCAAATCGAGGCAAGGTAGACCACAAACCAAGCGGCCGAAAGCCAGTTACCTAAACCCGGCAGCCGACGGCTCATCTGCTGACCGACCCAGGCCGTGGCCGCCGTCAACGCGACCAACGGATAAAGGATAAGGCTGCTGCCGCGAGTCAGCGGGAAGGCCACAATCACTGCGCAGCAGATCCCTAGACCGATCAGCACATTACGACCAAAAAGGGTTTGCTGATTCCGCCCCAGCACTCCCCATGACAGACCGCTTAGCCCTACGATCAACCCCAAGATGGTCCAAATTCGCCAATAGGATTCCCTTGGATACAGCCCGGTCATCATCAGCCCAAGGTTGTTCTGGACAACGGGCCACTGAGCGGTGGCAAACATCCACTGGACTAAGCTGATGATGAAGAAAATTAGCCCGCCCGCAACGACAACCGTCAGGGTTCCATTGAACCAATCGCTAAACAAATGCTTACGGAGCCAAGCGATCGGGCCGACGTAGGCGGCTGGCGGACGCGCGGATACGCTTTCCGGTGTGGTTACAGTCATGGCTTAGCGCTCCTTGAATTGGACGAGGGAGTTCATTTGGTTCATTCCGACTGAAATCAGAAGGGTCAGAACCAAGTAGGTGGCCATAATCAGAAGAATCACTTCAACGGCTCGCCCAGTTTGGTTGAGGGCAGTGAACGATACTGAAAAGAGTTCTGGATAGCCGATCGCAAAGGCCAGGGTTGTATTTTTCGCTAGGTTCATGTATTCGCTGTTGAGGGGAGGAATGATCACCCGCAGGGCTTGGGGAAATACGACTAACCGCATGGATAATGTTGATGCTAATCCTAGCGATCGCGCTGCCTCCCACTGCCCCTTTGACACGGACTGAATCCCTGCCCGCACAATTTCAGCGATAAATGCTCCGGTGTAGAAGGTCAAGCCCGTCACGGCTGCCGCATATTCTAACGACAGCCGCAAGCCGCCTTGCGATCCGCCGCCCTCCAAGACTTCCGGCGTTTTCCAGCCCAAGCCAAATAAGATAATGAGTACAAATACTGCCACCATTATGGCGATCGCCACGAGTTGTGGCTGCCCGGAGTCGCCCTGCTCCACCATGACGCGGGTACGCTGCTGGAGAACAATCACGGTTGCGATCGCCAGCCCTACCAGTACTAGAACCCAAGCGGCCGGACTGACTGGCGCGATCGCCTCACCGTCCACCACCTCTGGCGCAATCAAACTCCGCAAGCCGTGATAAATCAGCATCACCTCTGCGGCCAGAATCACCAGTGCAAACACCCCAGATATCAATCGCCCGATTGAGAAGCCCCTGGGCTGTAGTACATCGTTAACCAACTTCCAGAGCAGTCCACCAATCATGACAGCTCCGATCAGCGTCACCACACCCAGCCAATTTTGATCGCTGAAGGATGGCCCAGGAAACGATACGCCGCGCTTGCTCATGACCAACCAGCCCCCCAGGCTAATCTGATCCTGGGGTCTAGGCAGTTGAAAATAGATGGCGAAGTACCAGAAAAACAGTTGCAGTAGCAGCGGCACATTTCGCACCAAGCCAACATAAACTCGACTGATTTTGTGAACCAGCCAGTTCTCAGAAAAGCTGGCGACCCCGGCAATGATCCCAACTATCGTTGCCAGCGTAATCCCGACGGCAATCACCCGCAGGGAGTTGATCAGGCCAGCTTGCATCACTTTCAGATAAGTATCTTGCGGCTGGTAGTTCACCAAATCTTCGCCAATGCTGAAGCCCGCTTCGTTGAACATAAATCTGAACCCAAAGCTGATGCCGAGCTGTTCTAGGTTACGGGCGAGGTTGCTAAACAGGACAAAGAATAGGGCAATAACAATGGCGAGGGTAATAATTTGAAAAGCAATTTTCCAAAATCGTTCGTCCCGCCACATTGGGGTCTTTGGCTCAATAGATGGGGTCATAGTTGCGACCGATGAAAAATAGAGACTGGTAATAGATTTGCGATCGCTCACCTCCAAGGTCAACCCGATGGTGTTGCCCAACGGGCCCGCAGAATTGACGCTGGCCGTCGGTCAATGCTTGTCGGGCGATCGCAATGAGGCTAAGAGGACAAGCCGTGATGCCTGAACGGCAGGAAAAACACGATAACCGCCGACAGCAGCACTACGGAGCGGTCGTATTTACAACAAGCGCCTGAGTGAAACGGTAGCTCACCCAGACGCGATCGCTGCAATGACGAGAGACGGGGAGCTATGACCCATTCCCCGCCATCGCAGACTTTACATTTAGCGGAATGGTGGAGAGTAGAGCAATCCACCATCTTTCCACTGAGCATTCAGACCCCGATCTAGGTTGAACTGTGAGTCAGCCCCCAAGTTGCGATCGAAGATTTCGCCGTAGTTGCCAACGTGACGAATCACGCGCTGCACAAAATCATTGGGCAATCCCATTTCTTCACCCAAATTCCCCTCTACTCCAAGGAATCGGCGAACCGTCGGATTCTCTTCCGAGAGCTTTTCCTCCAAATTGGCTTGGCTAATGCCCAATTCCTCAGCCTCAATGGTGGCAAACGTTACCCACTTGACCGCATCAAACCATTGGGAGTCATTATTAATCGTTACTGGGCCCAGTGGCTCTTTCGACATAGTGACATCCAGCAACACATGCTCATCCGGACTCGGCAGCGTACTCCGGCGAGCAATAAGCTGAGATTTATCGGAGGTCATGCCCTCACAACGCCCTTCTGAGTAGGCTGCATAGGCTGCATTCGCGTCTTGGAAGACCACCGGCTCAAAATCAACCCCTAGATCCCGCATTTGGTCGGTCAAGTTTAACTCTGTTGTCGTTCCAGTTTCCACACAGATCGACTGACCTTCAAAGTTTTCAAGGGATTCAATGCCGCTGTCGGCGCGAACCATCATGCCTTGACCATCGTAGAAAGTAGTTGGCGCAAACTCTAGCCCCACAGAGGTATCGCGGCTAGTCGTCCATGTTGTATTTCGGGATAGCATATCGACTTCGCCACCGGCTAAGGCCGTAAAGCGATCGGTAGAATCCAGGTTTCGATACACCACCGCATCAGGATCATCAAATAATGCCGCCGCCACAGCTCGACAAAAATCCACGTCTAGACCAGAGTAAGTTCCGCTATCGTCTACAAAACTAAAGCCAGGGATGTTACCCTCGACGCCGCAGATGAGTTCACCGCGCTCCAGAACTGTTTGCAGACGGCTGGTTGAGGAACCGGTTGCTGTTTCAGTCGTCTCGCCGCTATCGGTTGCTGCGGGAGCATTTGTTGCACTTTCTTCAGCGGTGCAGGCTGCCAAGGGCAAGATTGTCAAAACCGCTGCGCTGAGCAGCATACTCCATTTACGCATAGTTGCTTCTTGTTCTCCTAACACATTACGAACAGATGACCGTACAGTATCCATTAATGCGAAGTAGCCCAGTCAAGCTACTCCACCGATGCAAGCGCCCAATGGAAGGCGATCGCCCTTAGCCCCCAGGGTCAGCAGTGAATCGCTCACCATCAATCCACCATCGAAATGGCTCAGCAAGGCGCAGTAGGGGTCTTTGAAAGAAATGAGGGTGAAGCCCTGGACTGAGAATGCTTAATGCTGACAGTGGGCTACTCCCAAAAACTTGAACCCATGCGATCGCGGCAGAGGGCTGCCCGTCGAATTTGTTTACTTTGATTTAACACTCTACCGGTTTCCAGTTTTAGTTTGTATCCGATCACACATTTCCATACAAAAATGAATAGGTTCGTTCGCGCCAAAGACTAACTCAATGACGACAACAATGGGACGGTAATGAGCAGTTCGATGCGCTCAGCCTATGTAGCTGATGTACGAGGTTTTAGCGTCGGGCATTTCTCCCACTAGAGGCGTTATCTGGGAGTACGCCAGGATCTGTCCGTAGCCCCTGCTTTCGACAAAATGGGGTCAAAAAATTTCAATGACTCTCTAAGCGATGTAGGATGCCACCTTAAGCGTTTTGGTCGCCCTCCATCGCTCAGGATTTTGGGCATTGCACACAATGCCCAAAATCCTGATATGAATACCATTGCCAACGTTTTAACCACTATCTTTACCGTTCGTCCAATACCCAGTTCTGGAATGTAGGCAGAGGAGTTTCAGCGATAGCTAAATTGCTAGCTATTAACTACTTACG
>CAYSIR010000313.1:0-5076 GCA_964431105.1 uncultured Leptolyngbya sp.
TGAGAAGGATTCCGCAGGAATCCTTCTCACAACAACCATTCTCACTTCACAACTTATTTAGGATTGCTATAGAATAGATGATGATTCCATTTCAGGACAACACGCCTGTTTCCCTGAAATGGCGTGCAGTTCTGCAAACCGTTCCGCTACAGATAGTTCTCCATTGGTCATGATTTTTGATGGTGTAGGCGTCGCTCACACCATCAAAAATCATTATTACCACTACCCCGCTACAAGTATGGCGTTAAGCAGATAGCTTAATACGTTTTTGAGGCGCGAGCTGCCCCCTAAAAACTCTCAGGTCTAGATAAAATGGCTACTGTTCGATCCTATTTGGATTGTGAGAAGGAGTCCGCAGGACTCTTTCTCACAACACCCATTTCTGTTTACAACTCATTTGGGTTTGTTATATACAAACTCTGCTGTCTTGAGAGAGACTTCCCGGATGAATGAACACGTTCGTCAGCGATGGGTCGCACTAATGACCAACGCTGACCTTATTCCAGACGACTGACAGCATGATCGATCGCCCCCTGCACAAGGAAGTCAGCAATCATATCCGTTTTGTGACAGCAATAGATTCAATTAGTGAAGCTAATGCATCAGTAGGATGAGTGGCGCATAAAATTTATTCTCATTTTTGAACTGACACCAAACGTAGAGTGCAGGAATGTAACAATAGCCTAGATTATCGGAAATAACAGTATTTTTTGGCAAAGCAAAACAATTATCAGCCGGTTCTGAATGGTGTATGTAGGACGAAAAGAAACTGAATCTGCGGCAGGGAGTTAAGCTATCATTATATTTGATAAAAAATAGTTATATGTTTTCGATGTTCTCATTCCTCATGATTATGGCTAGACTACAAACATGAACAGCAGGCAAGCGTCAAGTTCCGAAGTGAATTGGGCGATCGCCTGATCAGGACATCACTGCCCCGAAGTCTGGAAGACAATATCTGAGCAATATTGAACAACGGTTGAATGTGTTCGGATTTGAAACTACTCCGACCGTAGGTAATGATGACCCTGTAGCCCTCACACATCAAGGTCTGCCATTGGTGTGTTGTACATAACAAGATGCACAGAGATTGAATCATGAATCAACTTTCTTCCCAGCAGCCCACGCTCCGTTCACCGCAGTTGATTGCAGTTATTTCAGTTATGTCAACGTTGCTTCAGCGTTGCCGTGCAATTGACTTGTTATTTCCGATTCGTCACTGGCTGAACCATCTACAAATCCAGACACCAGCGCGGGCAAATTCGCTTTGTCGTCTGATTCCAGCGCAATGTCCATTTGCCAGAACGATTGCGATCGCTGGACGGAAAATCGTTGAAATTCCGCCGTTGTGCAAGCTCAACCCGCTCTACAATGAACTGATGGAATTGCGGTTTCGGGCGCTGTGTTATTTAGCTGATGAGCAAGCGCAGGTTCGATCGTAGCTAAAGTTCTCTGCCATTGGTGGAAGGTTGCTATATCAGTATTGTGCTAACAGCTAAGCTGTTTAAGTCCGTATTCTAGGCAGTTTTTCAGGCAGCGGTTAGCCGAATCGGTCGCTCGGCTGCCGTCAATGCATTGGTTTCATATCTGTCCGCCTAATATGAGTTTGCGTGACTTGTAGCATCTGCGGATGTTGATTGATAGTTATGATTCGGGCTGTAAGCGAATCAGTTGCCCGTTGGGGTCATCCGTCAGAACGTAAATTAGTCCATCAGGGCCTTGCCGTACATCTCGAACCCGTTGCCCGATCGCAATCGGTGTTTCGTTGATAACTGTTCCATCGGCGTCAACTTCAATGCGGCGAATATCACGGGATACCAGACCACCAGCAAATAAATGTCCTTGCCATTGGGGAAACCGATCGCCTCGATAAACCATCAGACCAGAGGGGGCGATCGCAGGTGTCCAAACAGTTTTTGGGTCTTGCATTCCAGGACGTGATTGTTCAGATGAGATACTGCCGCCCCAATATTCTCGGCTATGGGTCACCACTGGCCAGCCATAGTTTTCACCCGGTTGCAGTTGGTTCAGTTCATCGCCACCCCTTGCGCCATGTTCTGTGGCCCACAGTTGATTGGTTTCAGCATCAATGGCGATTCCCTGAATATTGCGATGTCCATAGCTCCAAATGGATGGATCAGCATTAGAGCGATCGCTCAGCGGATTATTATCTGGAACGGAGCCATCCTCATTAAGCCGAACAACCTTACCAAGGCGGGTATTTAGGTTTTGGGCTTGGTTGCGGATCAGATCGCCGTCTAGCCGTACGGGAGGGTTACCGCCATCACCAATGGAGACGAGAAGGGTATCGTCTGGCAGCCAGACCATGCGAGAGCCGAAGTGCTGCCCATCTTCTTTATCTCGCTGTACCTCGAAAATTACGCTCCAGTTAGAGAGTTGCTGTCCATCAAATCGGGCCCGAGCAATGCGCGTCTGGTTCGCGGATCGGGTTCCCGATGCATAGGTAAAGTAGACCCACTGGTTTTGTTCAAACTGAGGGTGCAGGGCAATATCTAGAAGTCCCCCCTGCCCAACGGCAAAAACATCAGCTACACCAGGGACAGGCGTTGGGTCAAGTTCTCCATTTCGCACGATGCGCAAGCGTCCGGGGCGCTCGGTAATCAGGAGGGTATTATCTGGCAGCCAGGCCATACCCCAAGGGTGTTCGAGAGCATCAGTGATCGTTACGGCCTGAACGGTATGCGGAACTTGGGCGATCGCCGTGTTTTCACCTGATTTTTCACCTGATTCTGGATTTGCATCGGCAGCCGGATCGCCCTCTGAGGGAGCGATCGCATTATTATCGGCCGCAGCGGGGCTTGGGGAGTTTGTCTCTGGCGTAGAGGATGGAGCCGTTGCACATCCTAATGTTAGAGCGATGGTCAGCGCTGCGATTGTGGAAGAGGTGGAGAGCAATAGACGATTGAGCATTGGTGTCAGTTATTGAGATGTTCAGATTAGGATATTTCAGGTTGAGATGCTTGGGTTAAGATATTCAAATTGAGATATTCAGCTAAGTCTGAATGATTTCGTCAACTGCAAGGTTAATTGATAGCAGTCCTAGATAAAGTAATCCTCCATTGGTAATGACTTTTGATAGTGTCAGCGATGCCCACACTACCAAAAATTATCACATGAATACCACCACCCTAGATGATGAGTCGGTGTATAGCAATCCTAATTGAATCGTGAGAAGGAGTCCGCAGGACTCCTTCTCACAACACCCATTCTTGTTTACAACTCATTTGGGATTGCTATAGATACGTTTGGCGATAGAGGGAATGTTGCAGACGTGTATTTTATCATATTTTACCCGGAATTACTGTCGGTTCCTATGGTTGGTTATTCCATGATGGATAGGTACGCTTCATGCGATCGCCTATGCCAGTACGGTCTCTAAAAATTGGCGATGGCGATCCACTGAGGTCAGGGTATTGGCTGTAATCATACCGCTTGCTGCCACAGCCGGTAGACCAATGCCGGGAAAGGTAGAATCACCTACGCAGAACAGCCGATCTAATGGGGTTTTTGCACTCGGAAACAGCCCGGTGCGGGCCG
This sequence comes from uncultured Leptolyngbya sp., assembly GCA_964431105.1. Lineage (GTDB taxonomy): Bacteria > Cyanobacteriota > Cyanobacteriia > RECH01 > RECH01 > RECH01. Next base: position 3,559 of record CAYSIR010000313.1, read on the forward strand.
AGATGGCAGGGCCATAGGTGCCGCGATGCCGTCGCAAAAAGCGTTCGTGGGTCAGGGGTGTTCCGATAAGTTCTACCTCAACCCGCTGGCGTAGGTTAGGAATGATGCGATCGAGGGCGTTCCACATTACTTGCGATCGCATTTGTTTTAGAGCTTCATACTCCGCACTGCGGCGATTCCGTCCTGCCCATAAATCATAGGGTTCATTACCCGGCGTATAGACATGAATCGTGTGCTTACCGGGCGGTGCTAAGGATGGGTCAAAAATGGACGGGATAGAAATTAACACGACATTCTGGGGGGCCGTCACGCCAATACTCCAGTCATTAACAACAATGTAATGACCGCAGAGGTCATGCAGCCCGGCTCCGTCAATGCCGAGATGGAGATGCATAAAGCTATGGCATTGAGGGGTTTGCTGGCGATCGCGCACAAATGAAGCGGGCAGCGCCCCCTCCGGCAACAGCGACAGCGTATCCCAAATGGATGCATTAGAAATCACTGTCTGCGCTCGCAGTTCCTCCCCCGACCGCAGTCGCACCCCTGCGGCGCGGTTGCGTTCCACCAACACCTGGTCAACATGGGCATTCAGTCGCACAGTTCCACCATATTTTTGGATGCCGCGCACCAGTGCATCGACGATCGCCCCACTGCCGCCGACTGGATAATCAAGCGTTACGCCGGGACGATACCATTCAGCAAACATAAAGGCCACTTCTGCGGCACTGGTGTCGCTTGCCGGTAGACCACAGAGCAAAAAGCATAGCAAATCCATCCAATTACGAATGAATGGATCGCGAACGGTACGGTTCAAAATTGGGGCGTAGGCTCCCGTCAGTTGGCTCATTTGACCGCCATGTTCCAGCAAAGTCCATAGATAAGGAGCAACGGTTTGGATCACGCCCCAATCCAGCCGAACCGCTGCCGGAGGAAGAACTGTCGCTGCTTTACCGAGGGGCTGCATGACGGCCTGTAGCCGCTGCCATTCAACAACAGCATCCTCACCCCGCAGCGATCGCAGCACATCACAGAACTGGTCTGCACCAACGGTTGTAATAAATTCGCCCTCTGGAATATAAACGCCCCAAGTATCATAGTTAACCCACTCCACGTCCTCTTCAACAGCATCTAAGACATGGCGCAGGGGGTTTGTCGATGGGTGCTGAGATAAACCAGAATAGAGCGATGGGCCCGAATCAAACATGAAACCGCTCCGCTCAAAGCCATGGGCTGCCCCGCCCGGAATACTGTGACTTTCGCAAACCGTTACTCGATAGCCATAGCGAGCCAGCATCGCCGCACAACTCAACCCGCCAATACCACTGCCAATGATAATTAAATCAGGAGTATCTGTTTTTACATCGATCATTGTTCTGCCTTACCGCTGGCCCCTTTCTATCCACAGGACTGAGTCGTTGGAATAATTCACTAAACATGGTAGCGCGTCTGCGATCGCTGGCTAGGCTAGCCAGCGTCCATCTTAGCGCCGGTCGGCGTGCCGCCCTCTGCCCAACTCTT
>CAYSIR010000314.1:0-5071 GCA_964431105.1 uncultured Leptolyngbya sp.
AGACCTTTTGCCTCACAACCTTTCTAAGGGTTACTCAGAATCCTCGTTTTTAAACGAAGGAATGCGGGTTTCAGCGAGATCTGCGTAATGGATAGCTCTGGGAGAGGGGTTGGGGGTAAGGGTCTTCGAGTTGTGTCAGTCAATTAGCGCTGAACCTCTGATTCGTTCCTGCCAAAGCTATAGCAATCCTATTTGGATTGTGAGAAGGATTCCTGCGGAATCCTTCTCACAACAGCCATTCTCACTTCACAACTCATTTAGGATTGCTATAGGTATTTGAAGACGGGTGAAGATGGTAATAAGACAAGTAATAAGACAAAAGGCCTAACGGCTTTTCCGCCATGGCTGGTAATTCTGCATTGGGCACAAAACTGCTCCTCTACAGTATGTTGAACCATTTGGATACTGTAGACTCAGATGGATTGACCGTTTAGAGGGATCGGATCTAACCCATTTAGGGGGTTGGCCCCATGTCTTTTGCTAGAGCCGTTCTCACTGCCCTAAGCCTGGAGTCCTTCATTGGTAAAGATGTCTGACGGTGTGAGCAATGCCTACACTACCCAAAACCCTTACATCAATACTGTTACCATAAACCTTTCATAAAAACTGGACAATACACCTGTTTTTTTGGTACAAGTGTCCTAGGGATCATTGTGTCCTTGTGTCTTAATCTGTGCCACTGAGAGGCTGAAGTTATGGAATCGCTCACGAAAGTTCAGCAGGAATTATATGATTGGCTCGTTGACTATATTCAGGAAAATCATTACTCTCCATCCATTCGTCAAATGATGAGAGCGATGAATTTGCGATCGCCCGCTCCTATCCAAAGCCGCCTAGAGCATTTGCGCAGTAAAGGATACATTGACTGGACTGAAGGCAAAGCCCGCACCATCCGAATTTTGCATTCATTCAATCTCGGCGTTCCCATCATCGGTGAGATTGCAGCCGGGGGATTAATTGAACCGGTTGTTGACGAAGCCGAAGCCGATTATTTGGATGTATCGGGCTTACAGCTAAAGCCGAGAGATTATGCGCTGCGCGTCACTGGCGACAGTATGATCAACGCTATGATTGCCGATGGCGATATTGTAATTATGCGCCCAGTAGCAGAGCCAGACCGTATTAAGGAAGGCACAATTGTAGCGGCTCGTGTGGATGGCTATGGCAATACCCTAAAATATTTTTATCGGGATGGTAGCCAGATTGTCCTGGAAGCTGCGAATGATGATTACTTACCCATCAATGCTTCGGCTGAGGCGGTTCAGTTGCAAGGAACGCTGGTTGGAGTGTGGCGACAGTATCTATAACCTCTTTAATCTTGGTAAAACCTCCATAACTTCTACGGTGCTTCTCCTGCCTAGGGCATCTCTTGTGTCTCTAGCGCCTACCGTAAGTGCTTATCTGGTCAACTGGTTTTAGATATGCGGTTTGAATGATTTACCTGACAAGGGCTGAAGGAACGGCGGTGCTGACGGGATACGCCAAGGTGCTGAATAGCTTGGCGGTGGTTCGCTGTACCGTATCCTTTATTTGAAGTTAGATCGTAGCCAGGATAATGTTGGTCGAGCCGGTTGATGAGGGCATCTCGCCAAACTTTAGCCACAATGCTGGCGGCGGCGATCGCGATACAGGATTGATCGCCTTTTACGATAGTTTGTTGGGGTAGCCATAGATCTGGAATGGGGCGATTGCCGTCTATTAGGCAGAGGGCTGGTGGCGGCTGGATACGAACGATCGCCCGTTTCATCGCTAGTAATGATGCTTGCAGAATATTTAGCCGATCAATTTCATACACTGAAGCGACACCTATTTCACAGGCGATCGCAACCTGTCGGATATCGAGAGTTAGCTGCGATCGCCGTTCGGCGCTGAGCCGTTTGCTGTCCGTCACTCCATGTTTAAGCAATGGTTCAACGGCTGAGGTCGGCAAGACGACTGCCGCTGCGACCACGGGCCCAAAGAGTGCCCCCCGCCCCACTTCATCCACGCCCGCGATGTTTCTCCAATCGGGGGATGATGCCGAATCATTAAGCAAGGTAAGCTGCTGGTGAGTCATGATGTGTCTATTGCGCTGGTGAAAAAGTAGCACAATCTGCCACTGACTCCCCATACCAATTCTATACGGAACAAGGAATGGCTTGTCATCATAGTCCAATGAGTAGTCCTCTATTGGTAATGAATACTACTACACATGAATTTAGTCTGTTGTTTAGGATGGCGCTGTTTAGGATAGTTAGGATAGTAATGTTTGGGATAGCATACTGGGCAGATTGATTATGCAGCGGTTTCATAAAGCTCGGCTGGTGCAGATGGGATGGATTGGGCTTGCGGTCGGCGCGATCGCAACTGGGCTGGGCATGGGCCGTTCGGAATCCTTATCTCAGCGTCCTTTCTCGGAGCCATCTTATCCGGTGGCTGTATTGGCTACAGTCGGTGCGGTTCCTAGCCCAAGCGAATTGAGCGATCGCATGACGATGGTATATCGGGCCCGCCCTGTTTATGCCTTCGCGTCTCTTGGCAGTGAACGGCTGGATGAACAGCTAGCGCAGTACACCGAATATCTGCAAACCTACGGTCGTCCTGATGTGTTGGTGGTGGGCAGTTCGCGATCGCTGCAAGGGGTTGACCCCCAGGTTTTGCAGGTAGCGATCGCCCAGCAACGCGAGGTCAGTGTTTATAACTTCAGTATCAATGGCGCTACGGCGCAAGTTGTGGATGTGGTGGTGCGGCAGGTGTTGACCCTCGAACAGCTACCCGACGTTATTATCTGGGCGATGGGGTCGCGTGCCTTCAACAGCGGTCGTCCTGATGTTACCTATGCGCAAATTATTGAATCTGATGGCTATGCCCAACTGCTCCAAGGCAGCCACCCCATCCACTATACCTACACCGCCCATCTAAACTGGGGCGATCGCCCAAACGCGCTGTGCGTTGACGTGTGGGCCGTCCCGGATGCCGCTAGCCGCTCAACCCCAGGTCGCACCAACCCAGATGCCATCAATCTTGGCGTTCCTTATCTGAATGGTGCTGATGCGATCGCGAAAGAAAATGGCGATCGCCGTCGGGCGCAGTGGTGCATGCCATCGGCGAGACAGACTGAGGATAGGGCAGCCGATCAGACAACAGACGATTCTTCATTATCTGATGCTCCACCCGCCGCGATCGCCTCTGAGTTAACGTCGCAAGGATTCTTACCGATTGCGACTCGTTTTGATCCAGCCGTCTATTATCAAAATTTTCCGCGTGTGGCGGGTCAGTACGATGGCAGCTATATTCCCTTTGAGCTGTTTGGTGAGCAAACCAATGCCGCTGTTGCCCTCATCAACCACACTCGCCAGCACAATATTCCGTTAATTGTTGTCAATCTGCCGCTCAGCCAAGATTATCTTGACCCCGTGCGCCAAACCTACGAACAGCGGTTTCAGCTCTTTTTGCGCCAGCTTTCTATTGCTCAGCGGTTTACATTAGTTGACCTAAACCAATCGGAACTCCAACGTAATGATTTATTTGCCGATCCCAGTCATCTCAATCAGTTCGGGGCGATCGCCATTGCTGAAGCGATCGCCTGGAGCGGTGCTATTGACTGGAGCGCAATTATCCACGATCCTTCGCATTCCCCTTAATATGCGGTGATCTTCATGCAGCTTCTGCTAAAACCCTGAATCAACAGGCATCGTAAGCAAGAGGAGTCGCTGTTGTGCAGCAGGGATGCCCGCGATCGCTAAGATGCTGATTGAGTTGCTGCAATTTCATCCGAGTTTTCGGCGTCTTCGTCGGGCGAGACATGAACGGTCAGCATGGAGCAGGCTGCATGATGCAACACATAATTACTGACGCTGCCCAACAACATCTCGCGAATGCTGGATAAGCCTCGACGACCCATCACAATCAGGTCTGCATTCCACTCATCGGCCACAGTACAAATAATTCGACCCGGACTGCCCGCCACCTGCTGATAAGATGCATTTATATCGTTTGCTTTTGCAATCTTCTCCAGCGATCGCAGGGTTTCCAGACCTTGCTGCTCAAACTGCTGCCACTGTTCTCGATACACCGTCAACACCGAGTCATTCACAACCGGGTAATAGCTCAAACCCGGACTCACAAACATATCGGGACTTCCCGACTCCTCTGCGGTCAAGACGTGCAGCAACAGTACTTCTGCACCAGCCGGTTTGGCGATCGCCATTGCTCGATTAAAAACGGCTTGTTTCATTGCCGAGCGATCGACAGCAACCAAAATTTTCTTAAACATAATGTTCACCTAGTTAGTATCGTCACAAACTTGCACCGCACGCATCAAAAATGTACCGAAAATGATGAACCGACGAAAATCAAAACTACCCCAATGGCATCCAGTCACGCTGCACTTATGGTTGAGATGATTGGGAGTCCTCAATCTTGGCGATCGCTAACAGAGTCGTCATCACCGAATCCGGGTTGAGACTAATAGAATCAATACCCTCCTCAACCAAGAAGGCCGTACACTCTGGATAGCTACTCGGCACTTAACCGCCTGTCAACCAACCATTGGGATGACCTTGAAAGTTTCTTATATTGTGTTTAAGGATTCTAAGTTTTCTTCATCCTATCTTCCATGATAAAACTTTTATAAACTGGTAAGTATTAAATTATTTAGCGTCAATATCGGGTTCAAGCGAGCTACATTTTGAGTTCGCACATTAGTTTTGCAAGTTTGCTATCGCTTAATTTTGGAGTGATGACTCTAGAACTCATTTTTTGGTCAAGGTTTCAACTATTTTTATGAATAGAATATTGGGTAGTGGTATTCATGTAAGGGTTTCGGGTGGTGTGGGCAACACCCAAAATCCTTACCAATAGAGGACTACCGAACATTGATGATTTTCTTGGTTCAAGAATTCGTGGTTTGGGAATTTTTTCTAAAGTTCATCAAAAGTAGATACCCAAACTTGGCTGAAGTCAATTAGATTGACGATGAATATTGTTCAAGGTGAGTTGGATAAATAATTCTCGAACTTAATTAAGGATGATTAACTAATGCTAGGATCTCTGAACTTTTGAAGTTCTGAAAAATCAGTGAATCATCTAA
>CAYSIR010000315.1:0-5019 GCA_964431105.1 uncultured Leptolyngbya sp.
GTAAAAAATCTCTTCCCTAACGGACGGCCTTTGGGCAGGAGGGCTTTCTTTGCCGTTGCCGCCGATTGTCAGTATCTGTTGGCATCATGAACATATACACAGTAAAAGCATCGACTAAAAGCATCGACCCAAAATGGGCGATCGCTTGTATCGATCACGACACTTGTAGACAAAACCCTACCGAGGAAACATTATGCGACTGCTGCACACCATGCTGCGCGTTGGCAATTTGGATGAATCGCTGAAATTTTACTGCGATATTTTGGGCATGACGCTGCTGCGGAAAAAGGATTACCCCGGCGGCGAGTTCACGCTAGCGTTTGTTGGCTACGGCGATGAGTCGGATCACACGGTGCTGGAACTTACCCACAACTGGGGTACATCGTCCTATGACTTGGGTGATGCTTACGGGCACATTGCGCTGGGTGTGGATGACATCTATGGAACCTGTGAGGCGATTCGGGCACAGGGCGGCAACATTGTGCGGGAACCGGGGCCGATGAAGCATGGCACAACGGTGATTGCGTTCGTCCAAGATCCGGATGGCTACAAGGTTGAATTGATCCAGCTTGGCACTCAAGGATCGGCAGACCGGTCGAAAACGGAAGAGCCGCAGTTGTCTCGTTAGGCGATCGCCCATGATTTCATGACGAACGATTGATAGAACTGACCGCTCTGGCCGTGTAGTGAATTGGGCGATCGCGCTCCACTACGCGGCCCTGTTATGGAAGGAACGCTCACAACCGACCCTTTTCCCAATCGGCTTCTCATGCGCATCTCATTGAGGCAGTAGAGGCGTAGGGCATAATTAAAGCATTCAGGGAAGGGTTGACGCGCTGATCGGCTGAGCTATCGATATAACGTCTACACAACGTCTACCGTAATGCATCGTTTGTGCAGTCATTCTCACCAAGGAGCGTTGGTCAACGGTGCTGAATATTTACAAACCCCGCCGTCAAGTCATTGCAAAAGCGGTAGAATCTCTGTCTGCCCATGATGTGAATGCAACCGTCCGGGATAGGCTCACCGTTATTTTGGATGAACAGAGCGATCGCGAGCTGTTTCGGGCTAATCCGCGATTGCTAGCGGCCCATCTCCAGCTTTCAGAAGCAACCGCGCTGCAAGTGTTGCTGATGGCGCTCCATGAAGGCATTGTTACTCTGAATTGGGAAGTGCAGTGCCCGGCCTGTGGCGGCATTGATCCGGCTCATCATCATCTCAACGAGTTGCGATCGCTCCATACCTGCCCAGCTTGCCGCACTATTCATGAAACCGATGCAGACGACAACGTGCGCGTCACTTTCACAGTAGATGAACGGGTGCGAAAGCTAACCTCATCCGCCGATGATCCAAACTTTCGCGCCAAAATGGATCGGCGCTATGGCGTAGTGTCGGCTCATCAACTCCTGACAATGGCTACGTTTCGGCGGCTGTTCCCCAAGGAGCAGTTGCCTCCGAATGAAAGTTTACTGATTCGTCGTGTGGCCATACTCTTCACAGACTTAGCCGGTTCGACGCAGTTATACACCCGTCACGGAGATACCAGAGCCTATCAGCTCGTTCATCTTCATTTTGATGTGCTGTTTCGGCTGGTGGATGAGCATAATGGGGCGGTAGTCAAAACAATCGGAGATGCGGTAATGGCAGCCTTTACCGACCCGGCGGATGCGCTGAGGGCGGCGATCGCCATGCACCGACAGTTGTATAAGCTAAATGATGACCTAAACCTTACCGAGCGCGATCGCCTATTGCTCAAGATTGGCATTGATGCTGGCCCCTGCGTCAGCGTCACGCTCAACAACAATCCCGACTACTTTGGAACCACCGTCAACACAGCTGCTCGCGTTCAGGGCACCAGCCACCCCGGCAGCATTGCCATCACAGAGACCATTGTGGATGCATCGACGCCAATCACTGAACTGCAAGGCTGCCGCTGGGAGCGCCGAGCCATGCCCCTCAAAGGCCTCGAAGCACCTATCACTATTCATTATTTGTTTCCCAATGCCCGAAACAAATAGGTGCGCCGGGAGACTCAGCCCGTCCATTTGCTATCTCAAGTCAGCAGTCATACGTTTTAGCGCTTTAGGGATTTCCAAGCTGGATTTAGCACCCGGTCTAGCTATTGGCGGGGGCGCTGTCTTCTTCGCCCTCATACTTGTAGGCATAGGTCTGCAATAGCGAACTAATTTGACCTAACACATCATCTTTTTTCTCTTCTTTTTTACGGATAACCTGGCGTTCAGGGAAAAATTCAGGCTGATCCAGGTTGCGGGCGATGCCCTCGCTCACTTTCTCGGTGATGATGCTTTGCAGTTCTTCTTTGGCACGGGTGCGCTGATAATTTGCCCCTTCTTCCGTGGTGGCGTAGAGGGGGGGCAGACGGTTGAGGGCGTAGGCGGCAATATCGCCCAAGTCAAGGGTGCAATCACTGGTTGCTTCAATTTCAGCTACGCGGGCGATCGATTCAGTTAGCACCAGTTCTTCCATCACATTAATAAACTGTTTGCGCGGTACCGCCACGACTTCGCCCGTGAGCAATGATCCCATCAAGCGATCGAGGGCCATGTATTCTTCGATCGATAGCTCGGCGGCGGTGTCACAAATTCGCCCCACTTCGGCTTCCATGGCCGGTGTCAGGTAGCCATCTTGCAAGGCCTGCTCAACAATTTTTTCAATACTCATAATTTCTCCGAAGTTCTCAGTCGGGTAATGGCTCAAATCTATCCTGATCTGACCATAGTGCCCCAATGTTCTTGGGCAAGAGTGAGCTATCCTGCTCTAGTTTGCCCAACAATACAGTCATTCAGCAGCGTTGTGTATAAATCATTAGTGAAGTTGCGGCAAGACGGTGATGGTGGATATACGGATTGCGATCGCTCCATACCCGGTCAATGCTGCCGCAACAATGGGCACCATCCTTTGCGCCAATCGTCGTATGCAGCGCCGCCACTTACTCAATCGCCATGTTGCGCCAGGGCACTGGGTCAACCGCCGTTCCGTGAACATACAAGCCCCAATGGAGATGCGGGCCGGTAGAAATACCGGAGGAGCCGACAGTGCCGATCGCCTGCCCGGCTTCTACCCTTTGCCCCGCTTGCACCGTGATGTCACTGAGGTGCAGGAAGATACTTAAAACCCCTTGCCCATGATCGAGACCGATGGTGTTGCCATGAATTTCAAAGCCATTGGCTTCGTAGTCTACTAAAACTACTTGCCCTGCCGCAGGGGCAATGACAGGGGTTCCATAACCAGCAGCATAGTCTACGCCGCGATGGTAGTAATCGTCAGCAAAGACGCCGTTATAGTAGCGCTGAACGCCGTAGATGGTGCTAACTGCGCCTTGGCTGGGGCGCAGGAAGGGGCCATCCCAAAAGCGCTCTGGTGTGACCCGCTGTTTGAATTCATCCACGCGATCGAATTCGTAGTCTGTGCCAAGGGTGTTGAGATCAGAGGAGACCCAAATGCTTTGAGTCGGAAAGCTGCGATCGCTCAGCCAGACGGCTAAGTTGCGAATATCCGTTTCTCCATTCACCCGAATTTCAACCCGTCCGGGCGAATCCAGGGGAGTGGTGGGCAACAGGGCCCGAAACGATGTGCCGCCCATGGGAAAGGTGGGATAGCTGCGATCGCCCATGGTGACAACGGGAGCCGGTTCATTGGGCGAATCGGTTTCAACCCAAACTGTGATTGTGTCTCCCAGTTGGGGATTGGGCGGAATAATTTCAACGTCTAAGCCCAGGGCTGCTGAAGCCCACGTTGCCAAACCAGCGGTACACAAAACCGCTGCCCTAGCCAGTTGGGTGAGCCAGGGCGATCGCCCGTTGACCGACAAAATATAGCGAGATGGGGAAATCATAGACCAAACCATAGAGCGAGAAGGGTGAAGAGACGAGATAATATCGACGGTGCGGCTTGTGCCGTTTTAGTTGTTGCGATCGCGCTGCTTGCCCTGAATGATGCATCTCCTTTTCATCCGCCATGCCGAATCAACCGGAAACCAACAGCGACGCATGATGGGCTGGCAGAATGATCCGTTATCAACCATTGGGCGGCAACAGGCGATCGCGCTGGCGCAGCAATTGATAGCAGAATCTTACTACCCAACGACTGTTTATAGCAGCCCGATTCAACGGGCAAAGGAAACAGCGATCGCTCTTGTGAACACTTGGCACACCGCCGAACCAACCCGGCCCCCGCTGCCGATTCAGTACCACACTGCTTTACAAGAATTTCAGAATGGTGTGTTTCGGGGATTAACCTGGGGAGAGGCACGACAGCAGTATCCAAACCTGTGCGATCGCTTAGAATCGTCCCCAAGCTGGATTCCCATTCCAGAAGCGGAGACATTGACCCAGGGACGGGAGCGGGCTAACGGGTTTATCGAAATGGTGTTCACTCAGCATCAGGCGGGCGATCGCCTTTGTATTGTCACCCATCATTGGATCTTGCAGCAGTTGGTATCGGTGTTGATGGGGTGCGATCGCACCTGGGGGTTTGCGGCGGAGTACACAGCCCGCTTTGAGTTTCGGCTGAATCCGGCATTTTGGGACGCGACGGATCAAAATCGATGGAATAGCGATCTGTGGCAAATTGTGCGATTTGGCGATCGCGCTCATTGGCCATAGGGCATACTCATTTTCAATGCGTTTGAAAGGAACCCTACTGTGGACATTCGCGAAGATGACCTCACCGGCAGCGAGATTATCGCGCTCTTGCAGGAACATCTGGAACAGATGCACGCCATTACGCCACCGCAGAGCATTCATGCCCTGGATCTAAACAGATTGCGATCGCCAGACATCACCTTTTGGACGGCATGGGATGGGCTATCCCTCATGGGTTGCGGTGCGCTGAAAGCCTTGGATGAAACCAGTGGTGAAATTAAATCCATGCGAACGGTGGCGGCCTATCGTCGTCGAGGCGTAGCCGCCGCCATCCTGAATCACATGATTCAAACAGCCAACGCCCGCGACTATCAACGTTTGTATTTAGAAACCGGATCATTTGCAGCCTTTTTAC
>CAYSIR010000316.1:0-5010 GCA_964431105.1 uncultured Leptolyngbya sp.
GGTTAGGGTTTAGCCAGTTTTGTTAGTGACCTAGGTGACCTAGCTGGATGACCCGATTGAGCGATCGCTTATTTTGTTAATTGAGCTATGACTTACACCCTATCTGCAGCAAAGCTGCAAAGTTACTATCGTTGCCCTCGGGCCTACTACTTTCGGTATGAGCGCAAGCTGCCGGGTGCATCTTTCTTTGGTTCGGCGGCGCTCGGCACCTCGCTCCATCAAGCACTCGCGCAGATCTATGGTGAATGGCATTATCAATCCGCGATTCCGCCTTTAGAGTGGGTTGAGCATTGTTGGAATCAGCAAACTGGCGGATTGAGGCAAGCTCAGATCGATGAGGGACGAGCCATTCTTCGTCGCTATTATTACGAATATATTGTGGCTCAACAAACATTGCACCGACCGCTGGCGGTTGAGGGACGCATTCAAGGGAAACTCCAGGTTGAAAATGTTGAGTTTACTCTTTCGGGCCGGTACGATCGCATTGATTATTTAGATGACGGTTTAGAACTGATTGACTATAAGTCCACCAAAGTTACCCGCGGTATTTATGATTACGATACAGAAGAACTAGATTTACAGATTGGGCTATACTATGTGGCCCTCGCGCAACATTATCAGCGCAGCCTTAAACGCCTGAGTTTGGTGTATTTGCGAACAGGTGAAAAAGTGAGTTTTGAGGCAACACCTTTTCACCAGCAGCGAGTGAAGCGCGTCATCAGTGAACTCGCTTGGGAGCTACGGCATGACCGGGATTGGCAACCTTTTCCGGGGGATCAGTGCGATCGCTGCGCCTATGCACGGTATTGCCCGGCGGCCTGCCCACAGCCGGAACCACTGCCGGATTATGCGAAACCTGAGCCTCAGCTTCAACTGGTTTTGAGTATCTGATGGGCTGGGGTCGGTCTCCAGCTCCTCACCGTAACTGTTGCCATTTTGGATATTCTAAATATGGGTGGAATAGTCTTACGATCATCCCACAGTGAGAACTGCTGCACTTATTTCAGGATTGAATGTCCTGCTGGATTGGCTTGAATCGTTTGCGGTTACGATCATCCCGCTGCTCACGGCTTTTGGGTTGCTTACTTTGGGGTGGTATTCCTGTAAGGATTGTGGCTGGTGTGAGCGTTGCCCACACCAGCCACAATCCTTACCAATAGAGGACTATCCTTTGGGGTATGCTGAGGGTGCGATCGCTATGAAACTGCACGATGGGCTGATTAGTCTTCAATGTTTTGTCTGTGCAGAAGTAACGGCGACCGTTTGAAAATAGGACTAGCGCGGCTTGATAGATATTGGGATAGAGCGACTGAATGATGCAATTGTGGGAGTGGAGGACGCAGGGCGATCGCCGTTATCTAATCTGCCAATTATTAGAACCGTGGGCGCACGGCTTTTTTACGCGCCACTTTTACCCGGCGTCTCCCGAATCGTTGGTCAAGCATCTCGACCAATCAGCATCGGTTCATCGAGTTAAGCAGGTGCATGGCAATGTTGTCCTCAATCCGACGGAACTGCGATCGCCCTTCTCACTTACTGAAGAACCATTAAAACAGCCATCGGCCTTGAGTGAAGCCGATGGCATTGTGTCAGATAGCCATCAGCAGTCGCTGTGGGTCTGTAGTGCTGATTGCGTCCCGGTGTTAATTGGGGATTTGGAAACTGGCCATGCGACAGCCGTTCATGCTGGATGGCGAGGAACGGTGGCTCGTGTCGTCCCGATGGCGATCGCCCGGCTGCAAACCCAGGGTAGTCATCTCAAGAACCTGCGAGTTGCAATGGGCCCTGCGATTGCGGGAGGCGTTTACCAGGTTTCTAAGACTGTGGCCGCCCAACTCGGCACAAGCCTTTCCCCCATTCCAGTGGGTGAGCGGTCGTTGAATCCGTCCGAGGTACTTCAGTTGCTGCATAGAGTGCAGCCCTCGCCGCTTTACCCAGATGACCATCCAGAGCGGATAAAAATTGACGTGCGCCGCATCAATCAGCTACAGCTCGAACGCTTGGGCATTCATCTAGAACAGATTGCGATCGCTCCCCATTGCACTTACCAAGAACCTGACGACTTTTTTTCGTATCGTCGGACTCGACAAAAACACGTTCAGTGGTCAGGAATTGTTAGCCGTGCGATCGCCCCATGCTGAAATTATTATCAATTGAAAAGCATCTTTCTGAAAACGCTGCGCCGATTGAAGCCTATATCCGGCCGAAAAGTCTAGGAGTGACTAACGATCGGGCTTGTCATTCCGCTTTGGTTAGCATCCGTATCATGACTCTCTGAACCATGACATTCCTCGCTATGAGGATCAAAAGGCATCGACGTACTACTGACGGAACCATGACTAGCTTGCATTTGCTGTAAATGATTCAGCGTATCAATAAAATCTTGAATGCCTTGAAACTGGCGATGAACAGAAGCAAAGCGAATATAGGCAACTTCGTTCAATGCTTGTAGCCGCTGAAGCACTAAATCACCAATTTCTGAACTTGAGACTTCTCTTGCAGACTGTTGCTGAAGTTCAGATTCGATTTCGTCTACAAAGCTGTCAATTTGCTCAACCGTGACCGACGTCTTTTCACAGGCTCGAACGATGCCGCGTAAAACCTTTGAGCGATCAAAGGATTCGCGATCGCCATCCCGCTTTACGACTGTAATAGGTACAAACTCGATTCGCTCATAGGTGGTAAACCGGCGACCACAGCGCAAACATTCTCGACGGCGACGCACACTTTGACCCGACTCAGCCGAACGGGACTCTAGAACACGGTTATTTGTAAACTGGCAAAATGGACATCGCATAATGAATGCCTGAACATCAACCTAGAGGAAACATAATAGACATCGGAAGCTTCTCATCCAGCCTGCTCAACAAGGCTGCAGAGGAGTCTGACAACGCTGGAGCTACCTAATCAAATCACAGACTGACCAAAACGGCTACGTTAGCAATAGTTAAAACATTTGTGCGTTGATGCCTTCGGGGCGATCGGTGCGCGGCTAACTAGCGCTCTGCTACAGCCTATGTTCAATGCTCAAGGCTGATGAACCTCCGCTGCTGCCCGCTCTCCGATTCCCATCCGACTCTAAACGCCTAAAACATGTTGATGACAATCAACAGTGCAACAGCGTATGGCTGCCAAACTGGGGAACTCACGTCAAACGGGCGATCGCGAATGTGCCTACTCCCCTCAAGAATACATCTAAGTGATTCAAAGACTCAAATGCATCGATTCCTAACCCCACCGGTCGAGCCTGTCAAAACAATTCACAGAACCTATATCTAGCGCCTGTTCCAATTGTTCCCAACTACATCGATACAGTAACAATAATTAACTTCGGCCGTCCGCCACGCTCACAATTCGCAGTAGCCGCAATTGGTGAAGTATTATCCGCGTAAAGCGTTTGCACAACCTCGGCTGGTCTCCACACCATACGACGGCTTCACTAATAAAGGACAGCCAATCTCGGCGCGAGTGGATAAGGTTTCCTGCCCTTGCAGGTCAGCAGGGATGACAAGCAAGCAGTGACCCAGCTAACACCATAAAGCCCTAGAACGCAAAAAGCCGCACAAAGGCGGCTCATTAGAAAACAGCTACATTACCCTCTCAGGCAACAAGCGCCGTTCCCATTCACGCAAAATCTAGTCTTTCGTAATGCGAGGGGGTTCACGGAAGGCGATCGCAAAGAAAATCGTTCCAAGCGCCCCAATCAAAACCAGAATGTAAGCAACACTTTCCATAGCTAAACCTTCTCTCGACGTCTGTCTATAGTCTACAAACAAAACTCCCAAAGACTCAACCCAAGGCCAACCATTTGCGATCGCCCTGGGTTAAGCCCTACACCAATGGCTTAGATAGCTTCTGTTCGGCGAGTGGACTTATCACCCACTTTCTGGTAGAAGCCCCATTCCACCTGCTCTTCAGACAGCTCGGGATCAACCCCAGCGAACACGTCGCGGAACAATGTCCGAGAGCCGTGCCAGATGTGTCCAAAGAAGAACAAGAGCGCAAAGACTGCATGACCAAACGTAAACCAACCGCGAGTGCTGGTACGGAATACGCCATCAGACTCTAGGGTTTCGCGATCGAAGTCAAACGGTTCACCAAGCTGAGCCTTACGAGCAAAGCGCTTGACCTCAGCCGGGTCAGTAATCGTTTGCCCATTGTACGCACCGCCGTAAATCGTCGCCGTTACGCCCGTTTGCTCAAAGCTATACTTCGACTCAGCCCGACGGAACGGAATATCTGCCCGAATAATGCCATCACTATCCGTCAACACCACTGGGAATGTCTCAAAGAAGTTCGGCAGACGACGAACGGACAGTACCCGACCGTCACCATCTTTGAAAACTGGATGTCCCAACCACTCTTCAGCAATTCCATCACCCTTATCCATCGCTCCAGTGCGGAATAAACCGCCTTTTGCAGGACTGTTGCCAACGTAGTCATAAAAAGCCAGCTTTTCAGGAATTTGAGACCAAGCCTCACCCTCGCTCTGACCTTGGGCAACCGACGCCTGAACGCGACGCTCAATCTCTTGCTGAAAATAGCCGCTGTCCCATTGATAGCGGGTTGGGCCATAGAGTTCAATCGGAGTAGCCGCGCTACCGTACCACATGGTGCCAGCAACAATGAAAGCCGCAAAGAAGACGGCTGCAATGCTGCTAGACAAAACCGTTTCGATGTTCCCCATACGCAGCGCCTTAAACAATCGCTCCGGAGGACGAACAGCGATATGGAACAAACCGGCAATAATACCAACGGTTCCTGCTGCAATATGGTGAGCAACAATGCCGCCAGGATTGAACGGATCAAAACCTTCAGGCCCCCAAGCTGGCGCAACAGCTTGAACATTGCCGGTCAGTCCATAAGGGTCTGACACCCACATTCCAGGGCCAAATAGCCCAGTCAGGTGAAATGCACCAAATCCAAAGCACAGTAGACCAGACAGGAACAAATGAATACCAAACATTTTAGGCAAGTCAAGCGCAGGCTCGCCGGTGCGAGGATCTCTAA
>CAYSIR010000317.1:0-5000 GCA_964431105.1 uncultured Leptolyngbya sp.
TTGGGAGAGGGATTTAGGGTGAGGGCGTAAAGGTGACATGCACCCCAGTAGTTCTCCATTGGTAAGGATGCTT
Source organism: uncultured Leptolyngbya sp. (assembly GCA_964431105.1). GTDB lineage: Bacteria > Cyanobacteriota > Cyanobacteriia > RECH01 > RECH01 > RECH01. The sequence continues at coordinate 74 of CAYSIR010000317.1, forward strand.
GGTCATGTGGGTGTCGCCCACATGACCAAGCATCCTTACATAAAACCATTACCACAGAAACAGCTAGGGCAGCTTCGAGAGTTTCAGCACCAGCCGCCTTCATCGATCGGGTGCAGAGGTATGCCCCCGCCGAATATCTGAATCCAGATCCAATCAAGATTCGATCGCCATCCGGTGCGCATGTCGCCATGACAGGATAGATAAAACGAAGGCTGCTCTGTCCAGCATTTCACAGCTGAGTCCTACCGATCGCTGCTCAAACCTCTTCTTCATTTAGGGAACTGCTCCTGCACCCAGAGTAGCGGATACCCTGTGCAATCGATCTGGTTCCCCCAAAATTTTTAGGTAGAGTGCGTAGCCGATAGACCTACGGCCCTCATCCCCTATATCATCGGCTAACCATACTATCCGTGGTAGTCCTCTATTAATCCTCTATTAATAATGATTTTGGGTGATATGGGCGACGCCCACACCACCCAAAATCATTACATGAATGCCACTACCCTATCCGCTAGATGGATAGCAGCTTGGGAGAGAGATTTAAGGTGAGCAAATGACTGGCCGGTTTTTCTATTGGTAATACCGTTTTTCTAGCCAAATGCGCACATCTTGTTCTGTGGCAAAACTGCCGTGATACCCCGTCACTGGATCATGAACAGCCCAAGTGGTTCGTCCATCGCGGTGCTGTACTTTCGATACGTGCGGTTCTTGGTTGCTGGCAAATGATGCAATCACATGCTCAGCCGATTCACGTAGAGCCGTCCACCAGTTGCGGCCTGTAGCGCGATCGGGGTGTACGGCGTGGTCGATGAATGCGAGAAATGAAGCGGTTGAATATAGCATAGACTCCCCTTTCGGCTTGCTAAGCCAAATCTTTTCTGTATATCCTTATACTAAAATTTGTCTCTTAAGCATTCAAATCATCTAGTGCATACTTTTCATGAATTCTACTCATGCATCTGAAACCTTCTCAGAGCAAGGGTTTGAGGCATCCGTATTTTTACTCATACGATATATTGTTACAGTTCGATATTTTTCGACATTTATCAACACATGGCAGGACTAAATGAGTTGGGTAGTGGTGTTCCTGTAAGGATTTTGGGCAAGGATTTTGGGGGGTGTAGACAACGCCCAAAATCCTTGCCAATAGAGGACTACTATGGGTTGTCAATGAAAATGAGGGTTGTGAGAAGAGGGGCTACGGATTTCTTGTCACCATTCAAATAGGATGGCTATGGTCTATTATCCATGCATGGATAAACTGGCTCACCGGGCGATCGCCCGGTAAGGTAGTATGGCGCTAGGCAGAAAGCGTAGGGATTTTTGTTCGCCGTCCTACAAAAATTCCATGGCCCAAACAAAATAGCGACTGCCATGGGCATTTTGCGATCGCTTCAGTCGTCAAACGGGCTTCTGTCCATGCACCACACTTTTAAGACCCTGATGATGCGAGCATCTAAATTGACCGTCGGTTCTTAAATTTTTCCCTGGCGTACTGCCGCTCATGAAAGAAAACAGTCGGGATGCCATCAAACTGTCACAACTGCGGGCCCTGTGGGTCATTGCTCAATGTGGCAACTTTAGCGAAGCCGCTACTCACCTTAATGTGTCCCAGTCTGCCATTAGCCATGCGATCGCTACCCTTGAAGACGAGCTAGGCGTAGTGCTATTGTCTCGCGGGCGGCATGGCGCACATCCAACCCCAGTGGGCGAGCAAATTTTGGACGATGTGCAAACGGTGATGGATGCCATAGATGAAATCACTCGCAAAGCGAACCTTTCTAAAGGACTCGATGGGGGAGAGGTTCGCATTGCTTCGTTCCGCAGTGTTGCAACCCATGTACTGCCTTCTGTGATCGCTCGATTTCGTCGCGTCTTTCCCGCGATCGCTGTTGGCATTACTGAACACCACAATCTGCCCTCTGTCCATCAAGCTTTGTATCAAGGCCTCGCAGATATCGGTTTTTTGTATCTGCCAGCCCCCGATGATTTTGAAACCTGGGAACTTTTCCGAGACGACTACATTGCCTTACTGCCGCCAGATGCTTCTATGGCTGAACCGCTCACATGGGATAAGCTACTCTCATTTCCATTGATTATGCCGCCTGCTGATGACAGTTGCCGATCGCTGCTGCGGAAGCACCTGGCCCAACTGGGCCACACCCTCACCGCCGCCTACAACGTTCGCGAAGATTCAACCATCGTCAGCATGGTCGAAAAAGGATTGGGCGCAACCGTGATCGCCCGACTGGCCGCAGAGCCGTTGCCTCCCAACGTTAACGCCTATGCCCTACCCAGTCCCATTGAGCGCATTATTGGCATTGGTATTCTTGCCAACACGCTCCAGCCCCCGGCGGTCTTTGCGTTTCTCGATGCTCTGCGCGGAACAGGGCAGTTTTCCTCTCCTGCTGTTTCCAACTTATCTAAGTAGAGGGGGCTACACACTAATCCCTTGCCCAAGCTTGCTATCCATTCAGCAGATGTGGCTGAGGAGCATCCTTAGCGCATTCTTGGCTGGAAAGGGAGATAACGATGGCGCTAGACCGTTGATGACTTCAAGCGCTAGGATTACTCTGCTTGCTACATACGATTCAACGTTCCGCCCGGAGTGCGTTAAGATCCAGTCGGACAGTTTGCAGGTTAGGCAAAATCATGGATTGGACTGAAGAGGCAACCGCACGGCTAAAGGAAATTCCTTTTTTTGTACGACCGGCGGCACGGAAAAAAATTGAGGCATTTGCTAAGGAAAAGGGGCTAACGGAGATTACGCTTGAAGTCTATGAGCAGGCTAAGCAAAAGTTTAATTAGTCACGCCTGCAACAGGGAGCGGAGCCATGTTCTGCTGTCAACTATTTCATTAATTTGGGCGATCGCGATCGCTCTAGTCCGGTTATTCAGAGTGACTTTGATGGTCTCGGTAATCTAAATTACCTGAATAATTAGAATAGCCATTGTGCCGATATTGCAAGAGCTGTTGCAATATCTGTTCTGTCTCTGGAGAAAATGCAACGGGCAACTGTCCCGAACGAACATGCAAGTCTCGCTGGGGAAACGGAATTTCGACCTCATACTGCCGCAGCAGTGCCTCAATCGAAAAATACAAATCACTTTTCAAGCGAATTTGTTTACTGGGTTCAGCCGTCCAAACCATCACCTCAAAGTCAAGCGAACTATCCCCAAACCCCTTGAAAAAGACCTGTGGCGGCGGCGTAGACAATACGCCACGATGATTTCGAGCCGCTTCCAAAAAAGCCGCTGTGACTTTTTCAATCTCTGAACCGTAGGCTACCCCCACTGGAAGCCGAATCCGAGACACCGGATTGCCCAAACTCCAGTTAATTACTTCGTTTTCTAAAAATCGTGAGTTGGGAACAATAATTGACACTTGGTCAAGGGTGCGAATGAGGGTGCTGCGTGCGCCGATATGTTCGACCGTACCCTGAAACTCTCCTACTTCTACAAAGTCTCCTACCTGAATCGGCCGCTCAAACACTAGCACCAATCCACTGCCAAAATTTTTGGCGATGTCTTGTAAGCCAAATCCAATCCCGATTCCTAGGGAGCTAGCCAGAATGGCAAGTGAGCTAATATCAATGCCCCAGATTTGCATGAGGCTGAGGCTACCAAAAAAAACAATGGTGTAGCGAAGAATGATTGAAATAGTGGCCTGTGCGCCTCGATTAACGCCCGTCAGCGCCAATACCCGCGCCCTAAATAAATCGGTAATATTGCGGGACAGGATGAACAACACAACGACCGATAGCAGCAGCAGCAGCAGGTCGGAAATGGAATAATCGCTACGTCCGATGTCAATCGAGGGCGAGGTAAAAACGGATATGAGGCTTTGGCGAATGTAGTAATTCCAACTGCGTGTCCAAGGGAAGCGATCGGTAATGACCAGGATGCTAGTCAGCCAAATGCTCAACCGCAGCAGGAGCAGCAATAAGTTTAGAACCGCGTTGAAGACCCGATGCTGAACGGGTTGAGTCGCTGAGGTATCATTCTCTGGAGTGGGTTCAGTTGGGAAGAAGCGGTTTTCGAGAGCTGGATAAATCCGACTTTGCCACAGTTTACGAAACCCCCACTGAATCACAATGGTGGCAATGATGATCGCAGCAGCCCAAACTAGGCTATTTTGCACATATCCGGGCGATCGCTCCTGCTGGGATCGTTCAATGACCCGATCAATGCGATCGGCCCAAGCTTGCGCCTGTATATTAGCCGATTGTCCAGGTAAGATATCGACCGCCGTTACCGTCAGCACTACATTGCCATTGACAACCACAACGGGCAATCCATCCTGTTCTTCAACGCTGATGGAGGGAGACTCTGCCGACACAATGGCAGGAAGTAGCTGCTCCTGGATGACAGCAGCCCGTTCAGCCGCACTGTAATTACCAGATGCGCCAACTCGAAAAAGAATGTGACCATCGATCACTACGGGTACGCGGGGAGAACTCTTGGGCGGCGCGGCAGTGGATGGGGCCCGTTGGGCAACCTGTTCTACAATGCCCGATGGCTTAACATTACCGGCGATCGCGGGAGCCATCATCGGTGCAATTGCCAGGAAACTGCCGATGACTAGGCAAAGCAATCGAACGAACAACCTCGAACGCCCTCCATTCAGCCACGATGACCTGAGTTGGCTCATGCTTTACTCCTCTAGGATTTGCGCAATCAGTTTGAGCTAGCATTCTGCTGCTAATTTCCACCGCCGTTGGGGTCGGTGCAGCGGAGTTCATCCCATCGATTCACGATGGCGGCGTGCCGGTGAGGATGATTGTAAACCAGACAATAAGCCAGACAATGACAGCTATGGTAACTCAGACGACAAGATGCTTGATGAAATGCTGACTCTACAACCATTTACCCATTTTCAGTGAGTCCCATGGCTGATTGGAAGTTCCGGTTCTTGGTCGAGGCTGTG
>CAYSIR010000318.1:0-2303 GCA_964431105.1 uncultured Leptolyngbya sp.
TTTAACAAAATGCATTCGCCGTTTGGCATGGTCTGCGGGTAGTGTATCGTAGACCGAACAACCGGCATGGGTCTGCTCTGGTTTATAAAGCTGGACACCGTCCCCCGCTTTGCAAGCCAGATAAATTCCGTCAGCCTTCATGCGAATCAACAGGTCGGGAAGGCCGTCTACCAAGGCACGGTTGCAGGCTTCTGCATCGGTTAAGGCAGTTTGGGCAGAAAGGCGATCGGTAACATCCATTAACAGACCGCACCAAATAACAGATCCATCCGGTTGCTGTGTGGGTGTGGCTTGTCCATGAATCCATCGAACCGGTGCATTGGGGCACTGAATGCGGTAAGTACATTTCCACGGTTCTAGGGTTTCCCACGATCGCTGAATTGAATGGTGCACCGCACTCATATCGTCCAGCACAATCCGATCCCACAGAAGGCTGGCATCCGCAATCACCGCTTCAGCCGAATAGCCATACAAATCCTCAACACCGCGACTGATCAATAAAAACTGCTGTTCTCGCTCGGCCGACAGCCGATATTCATACACCACACCCGGAATCGCTGCCGTAATTCTGTATAGCCGCTCTAATGCCGTCACATCTGTCTCAGTGGGTCGATTGGATGGAGCGTGGATTGCTGGCGGCTCAGCAGTGGTTCGAAATGGGAACTCTAGGGCTGTGCGGATCGTCGTGGCCACCAATTCCGGATCGCTGCGATCGCTCAGTAAGTAGCTGTGTGCCCCGTACTGCATTGCTTCCAGCATTTTTGCATAGTGGCTCAGCGCTCCAAATACCAAAATAGGAACGTCTGGAGCGAGCGATCGCACGTCTGCTAATTGGCTGGGTGTATTTAGCAAAGTAATATCTATCAACAGCATTGCAAATGACGGTTGCTGATGCGATAGAGCAATGTCCTCAAGGCTGGGAAACGTCTGGATGGTATGGGCGATCGCGCTATTGCTAAGGGACTGATGCAAGAGGCGAACCATCGTGCGATCGCGTTCAAACAGTGCGATCGAGTACGGAGTGTTTGGGAAAGTCATGATAAAGCGTTGGCAACCACAACATCGCCAAGATGATGAGTAGATTTTACATTTGTAGAAGCACACTATTATGGAGCCAGTTCGGTCAAAACAGTGATGCATTGCTAAATACGATTCACTAATTTTGACCGAACAGACAACATCCCTGAGAGGTAATCTCTGAGAGCCATCCCAAACCATTGATATCGGTAAGCTCTGCGGGTTGCCTCCAGTCTTTCTCTCAGTTCAAGAGCGATCGCGATACCTGCGCCCAGTTAAAGCGCTGATTGACTAGCAAACGTGTTTATCCCTCACTCTAAATTCCTTCAGCCTGGTTAAAGCAATAGTGACGGTACAGGTCTAATATTTTCTTGACAAAAGAATAATGCGTTCAGATGCTTCAGGTAACATCTACGGCTAGACAAGCCAATGGTCAACTAATGTTCGCTATGAACAGTAGAACAGCAATGTTACTCTTGTATCCTATATCTTTCTCCCAAAACAGACTACGTGCGCTGCCCGTGGTGTTTGACCGTACGGTTCGCCCCCGAATTCCCTAATTCTAATGGACTTCAGCGCTAGTCTCACCCCAGAATTCTACACATTACGCAAAAATCGCCCAGCCTTTTGCCTCCGCTGCTGCCGTTAGCCATCAACCGTTAGGAGGGAAAAATCACAGTTTCAGCGATGTCTGTCTATCGAACAGCCTTGGAGAACAGGGTGAGGTCGCAGAACGAGGATGCTTCCGGTAAGTTAAACCCTCAACTTAAATGGCGGAACCACTGACTTTTTCCATGCACGGCAATGTTTCATGCAATGATTTTGATTGAGCCAACTCCTCTTATAGAATAAATCAGAATGTCTAAATTCTCATTCTGCTCACTTTAAAGATTTCTCAAAGAGCTTTTGCTCAAGGATAAAAATTCTAAATCATTCCATACCTTTTTAGAATTCAACGCTTCACAAAAAGAGCCGCCATTTTGGTTAGGAAATGGAATGGATTGCGGCACAGCTTAGCCGTCCCCTAACATATCTCTAAGCTGTCTGCTTAGCGCTCTAGTCCTCAGTTGGCAAGGGTTTTGGGCGATGTGGGTGATGCTACTCAAACCCCTTATGTGAATACCACTATAAAAGTAGAGTGTGTATTTCAATGGCAATTCGCTGATTGCGATCGCAAATTTCCGTATTATTACGGTTCTGTAAGGACAGAATTGGTTAGGTGTTTTAGGTATTTACCGATGCGTCCTTTTCTTGCCGTGCGCTGGGAATGCTGCAAAGTTCTAACA
>CAYSIR010000318.1:2403-4989 GCA_964431105.1 uncultured Leptolyngbya sp.
CAAAGTTCTAACATAGATGCTGACTCTGAGGCGAGCGGGTAGTTCTTTATTGATAAGGATTTTGGGGGGTGCGGGCCTTGCCTACACCCCCCCAAAACCCTTACGTGACACTACCGGCGGGCGGTTGTCCATTAAGCAGCAAGGTGCGTCTTAATACGGTCAATCAATGCTTTTTTGTTGAGTTTAGAGTAGCCGGTTATCCCCTGCGCCTTTGCGAAGGCTTTTAGCTCAGACACTGTCATCTCTTCTAGTGATGGAGCGTCGTCCGCCGGGGGCGGCACCAGTTGAATCAAGCGGCGCTCAATGCGGTCAACCAGTTGCTCTAGCTTCAGAACGCGATCGATCGCAGCATCATTATCTGCACGGCACAACAGTTCATCGGCTTCCTGCCGTAGTTCTTGCCAGCGATCGCTCAACCGTTGAACTAGGCTTTCGGGGGCAGGTGCATTCTGAATCTCAGTTAACAGTTCATCAGCCGCGTTGGCAGTGCGCTGGGCCGCTGTCGCAAAGTCTCCCACCGCACGATAGACTTGGCGATCGCTCTGGGCTGTTCGTTCTCGAATCTCGTGCAGCCGATTCATCACATAATCAAAGCTATCTTCTAGCTTCTGCGGCTGAATCACTTCTGGGTTGACGGCATCGGAAGAATTAGACATGGTGCATCCTAATCTTTATTTTCACGTAAACTACGGTTAATTGAAGCTGGGTCTGATGCGGAAAATGTGTCGGTGTCGTCATCTGTTGGTGGCTTCACAGGTACAATTGGGCGATCGGGATTCAGAAATCGATAAATTGCCCGCATCATGCGATTAAACTTATCGAGTAAGTTACCGCGATCGTCTCGCACAAACTCAAACTCGTCTCGCAATTCGCTAACCAGCGCCTGTTGCCGACGGCTCACCGCTTCTAGCTCACCCATCACCTCCTGAAGCTCTTGCTTTTCGCTCGCCAACTCAGATAGTCGCTGCATCAACTGTTGAAACTCTTCATTCTGTTTAATGAGTTCAGCCTGAAGATTTCTGGTTCGCGCCGCAAACTGACCCCGGCTCACGGACAAACCTTTATAATTTCGGCGCAATTCTAGATAAGCTGCTTCCAATTGGTCGCGGGATAGCTGACCGGGGCGAGACGGAAACTCGGTAGTAGAGGGATACTCACGCATAATAGTCGTTCAGATAAGAGAACTTCAAAACTATCAGAAAAATAAAATGTAAATCGTTCAGAACAATAGCAGCCAGAGCAACAGCTCGGCTAGCAACTGTCCATGCTCGAAGTAACATGACCACAAGCCATGTCCAATAATGTCAAATGGAGTCTATACGCATAATGAGCAGGGCTAGCAAATCTCGCTCATCCCCATTTAACAAGCAGGCGCACCGTCTGGATGACAGGATTGATCTAGTTCATTATAGTCAGTGGCGGCTGCGCAGCCCAGGCAAAGCCAGACGTTGCAGTCTCGTTTCTGTCTGCTAGCTTTCAGTGTCAGGCAGTCCTTTCTTGGTCAGGATTTTGGGTGGGCCCTTGCCCACACCATCCAAAATCCTGCCATGAATACCACCACTCAGCATCGTTTATACTAGCGATGGTTCAATTGTCCTGACATTATGAAGATTATTCGCCGCATTAGTCTCGCTTGCTTTGCCTGCCTAGTTGCCGTTGGGCTGTTGTGGATTCGTCCGGCAACGCCCTCCTATGGCGATCGCCTTTATCAATCCCATGCGGGCGATCGCCCGGTGCCAACGTTAGCGGTTGCCCAAGCGCCACGTCAGCCTGTTCAGTCCGAGAGGGTAACTTATGCAACTAGCGATGGTGTTCCGGTCGATGGCTACTTGAGTCGGCCGATGGACGCGGCTGAATCGCTACCCGGTCTGATTGTGATTCATGAATGGTGGGGACTGAATGACAATATTAAAATGATGAGCGATCGCCTAGCCGGTGAGGGCTATATGGCGCTAGCGGTGGATCTGTTCAACGGTTCAGTTGCTGACACCCGTGAAGGAGCGCTAGCCCAGGTGCAAGCTGCAGCCGAGCAGACCGAGCGGCTCAAAGACAACCTTCGCCAAGCCTATCAATATTTGGTAGAGCAAGGCGCAACAAGCGTCGGCAGCATTGGCTGGTGTTTTGGTGGCAGTTGGTCGCTTCAGGCTGCGCTGGCCTTGCCCGATCAGCTAGATGCAACGGTCATTTACTACGGCGGTCAATTGGTTACGGATCTAGCCGTGCTAGAACCACTAGAAATGCCGATTCTAGGGATTTTTGGCAGTATCGATAATAATCCTTCGGTCGAAACGGTACGTTTATTTGAGACGGCTCTGAATGCACTGGATAAGTCGGTTGAAATTCATATCTATGAAGGGGCTGACCATGCGTTTGCTAATCCATCGGGCACTCGTTATAACGAAGCGGCTGCCGAAGCGGCATGGCAGGAAACGCTTGATTTCCTGAGTGAGTATTTATAGCCGTGAGAGGGTTGATTAGGACGCTATGGTGTTCCTGGATTCCCGTCTGCACGGGAATGATGACTGAAGTTGTCCTAACTTACCCACCCATTGCTATAGCAATCCTAAATGAGTTGTGAAGTGAGAA
>CAYSIR010000319.1:0-4890 GCA_964431105.1 uncultured Leptolyngbya sp.
GGATTGCTATATAATTGACGTAGCGGAAATTATTTAGCTTGTCGGATGAATAACGTTCTGCATTTAGGTTGAGCAATATTGAAATTGTGAATGGTGCGATCGCCAGATTGTTTATCTGAGATAAGCTAATCTCAGCTATTTGTACAAGCAAGACCAACATTCGACAGGTAGCGCTTTCGGACGGGATCAGCACCTTCCAATCTGGGGCTGTGATGTCCGTTTCGTCCAGTAACAGGATGCTGGCGATTTGTCGCAATAAATGGCGATCGCCTTCATCACGACATCAGAATTGATAATCTTAAACTCCATCATGCTGGGGTAGTGGTATTTGTGTAAGGATTTTGACTGTGTGGGCGACGTCTACGCCACTCAAATCCTTGCCAATGAAGAAGACTACCCACGCTAGTTGCCGAGGTCTATATCAAACGCCCTGTCCGCTGCCACAATGACAGAGTCTGCGGAACCTTGTTCTTGCTTAAACGGTACATCCTAAACAGCAGAAAAATCTGTAAGGGCCAGTTAAACGTTAATATAAGTGAACGCCAGAGGGGCAGTAGTATTTATGTAGGGATTTTTAGGATTAGACTGAGGACTCCATCCTAAAAAGTTCTGACTACTGAGGGCTGACTGACAAAAAATTTGCATTGGGCGCGGAAACCGCTTCCCTACCGGATTTTAGACAATGTAAGGGTCAGGTTTTCTGACCTGCCTGGTAGTTAAGACTACAGTTTTGTCAGTCAATCAGCGACTGAGGGACAGCCAACGCTAGCAAGAGGAGTGCAGTATGAGCCAAACATGGATGGATACGGGTGTTTATCGTTTACCAATGAGCGCGCCGGATGATGTTAGCGGGTTGCAGCATCTGTTAGCCCGTCAACAAATCGCGGCTGAAGATATTGTTGCCATCATCGCTCAAACGGAAGGAACAGGCTATGCACGGGGCTACGCTGCACTGTGTATGCAGTTAGTGTTGGCAGAATATCTAAGTCTGACTCCGCAGGCGGTGTTCGATCGCATTCCCCTGATGATGATTGGACTGTGCGGTGGGCTAATGAGTCCGCACTACACTATTTTTACTCGCCGTACCGTAGAGGCTCCTACAACCCCACCTACTGAGAAACGCTTATCTGTGGGGATTGAAAATACTCGTATTTTATTACCTGAAGAATATGGAACCCTAACTCAAGTTAAGTTGGTGGCTGAAGCCGTTGAGAAAGCGATCGCTCAGTCCGGCATTACAGCTCTCGAAGATGTACATTGTGTTGAAGTTAAATGCCCTGCGATGACTTCTGCTCGGCTTCAGGATGCTGCGAGTCGTGGTCAATCGGTCGTTAGTGCAAATCTGGGGACCGCTAGTTCATTGTCTAAAGGGGCAAGTGCCTTGGGCATCGCTCTCGCCCTGCACGAGGTGACACTCGATCAACTAAGTGATGCCGTTGTAAATAAAAACCACAATCTCTATACCAACAAAGGGTCTGTATCTGCTGGAGGAGAGCAATCTGCCTGTCGTATTTTGGTAATGGGAAACAGCGATCGCTCTGTTAGTTCTTATCGAGTGGGGCATGGCATCATGCAGGATCAGTTAGACATGACAGGAGTTTATGAAGCCCTCACCTCTGCTGGACTTGATTGCTCCCTGCCGCTGACCACCGAACAACAGCGTCAAATTGTACAGATGTTTGTAAACTGTGGTGCTGATGCCGTCTCATCTGTGCGCGATCGCCGTCATACCATTCACAGTGATTTCTTATCTGGCTATGCAGGTATTGTGGCTAAGACGGTCGCAAATGCGGTAGTAGCCTCTGTCGTTGGCGATTCCATGATTCTTGCCTCTGCGGGAAATGAACATCAGGGCCGTCGCGGCAGTAACTTAATCGCTGCTATTATCACTCGGTGAGGTTGGGCTGAATTTTATGCCGTAAATTTTGCAACAACGATCAGGTAAGTCAACCGTCAAACCGTCTAATTCATTCAAGTTTTTGGAGAAATATTATGTATTTACGTCACACTCAAGAACTGACTCATGAAGCGGCGCTTGTTATCTTAACTGGAGCGATCGCAAAAGCACAGGAAATGGGTGTTCCTCAATGTATTGCGGTCGTGGACACGGGCGGTCACTTGCTAGCCTTTGTGCGGATGGATGGCGCTAAGATACTTAGCCAATTATCCGCAACCCAAAAAGCCATTACTGCCGTGTCGTCTAGAGTGCCGACAGGCGGCATTTCGACTGATATTGAGCTAAAGTTGTCCCTTGCAACTGGTGGTAATCTTACCAACCTAAAAGGCGGCTTACCTATTCTTATCAACGGACAGGTTGTTGGCGGCATTGGCGTCGGCTCAGGAACCGGCGACCAAGATATTGAAGTTGGTCAAGCTGGAATTGAAGCGCTAAATCAGGCGATCGCAACGGCATAACCTGGCTGTCTTACTTACCATGGGGCGATCGCTCTAAACTGATAAAACTCTTACTTTATAGCAGTCCTAAATGGGCTGTAAATGAAAATGGGTGTCGTGAGCAAGAGTCCGCAGGATTTCTGCTCACAATACAAATAGGATTGCTATATGAGAAGGGCAAGATAGAAAAGCAAGAGAACTGACTTCTAGATTTTCGGAAGTTCTGTGAGCGATTTCCGCACCCAATGTAGAGTATTGTCAGTTCATTCAATTTTTACCGTTAGCTATCCTTGGTTTGAAACTTAGGATAAAATAATTGAGTGGACGTCAATGTCAAAACCCACAGTAGGAAAGTGTACCGCCTAGTTTGATGAAATCTTCCGTATTCTTCCTTAGACAGCCCGCTCCGACGTTTTGTAATATACTCAGTATAAGTTATGGTTGTCCGTTGCAATGGCGGTAGCCATTGTGCTGAGAGCCTAGGAATTTTTAGAGGAGCGACTCGAAAAAATACCCCCGACTGCTTAGCGCTGAAGCTGCATGACTGCTGAACATTTGATTAGGTGGCAATTAAGAGGGTGCATTGGCTCCATGGGCGATCGCATTCTGAAATGAATCATGCGATACTAATGAGAACACTATCGCCCCCATGCTTGAAATCATGTACTCTTTTCAAGAGTTTGAACGAAATTGACCAATACGTTTCTACCCTGTCACTTTTTATCTTAACTTTCTTGTCTCATCATGAATCGCCCCAGTCGCTCACAAATCATTCAGCGGTTTCAGCAGCAGATTTCAGATGGAAAGCGCCATAAGCTGAGCCGAGATGACCTCAATAATTTAATCGATTACTTTATCCAAGACCTGAAGAGCTTGACCACAGAGCCAGCCATACGCCAGCGCTGCCAGGAAGAGATAAGCTTGCTAGAACAGGGATACTCACTCACAACGTTAGCAGGCGACTATATTCCACGCTACCGTGAGGCGATCGCAACGGCTCTAGAAACAAAGGAGATTCCGAATGTTGGGCACACGTATGAATATACTGAAGTTAATACCGGAAAGCCTAATCAGCGCACTGAACACTATGCATTAACCTATCTTAAGTATGATCGTCATACTTATACACAGATTCGTAAAGAGAGTGTCGAGCGAAATGCTGAGCGGATGGATAATTTGCGAACTCTACCGGTCGATGCATTTATTGAGCGGGCGTTGAGTTTGTTGGGCAGTGATGAACCCGAACAAATTGCGATCGCCCTTTGTGCCCTAACGGGGCGGCGACATACAGAGATTGTAGCCAAAGGACAGTTTTCACTCAGTGATGAACATGACTTTGTGCTGCATTTTCATGGGCAACAGAAAAAGCGAGGTGAACCCGCCAATTATCAAATCTTGACCTTAGTTCCTGCACAACTGTTGTTACAGCAATTTCAACGATTTCGCCAGATACCCTCCGTTGCAAATTTAGAAGGGTTGCCCCACAACTCAATTGAGGTGCGGGCGTTCCATACGCGGGTAAACACGCGAGTCAAGCGATATTTTGTTGATGTTGTGCCGTCTCTTGAACGCTTTAAGTCCATCACAGTGCATCGACTGCGGGGATGTTATGCTGCGATCGCCATTCACTACTTTTGTCCCGAAATGACAAATGAAGGACGCTTTCTACAACAATATCTAGGACATGAGCTGGGCAGTGCAGCAACTCAACATTATCAGCATTACCGACTGGTAGACGCAAACGGTAACTTATTGCGGGCGCGGGGCATTAAACTGATGGCTCACGGGCTGCCTGCGATTGCTCCAGAAGTGTTGCCAGAAGCATCGCCAGTCTCACCAGACGTATCGACCGATGCACTCGAAAGCAGAGAGCCTATATCTAATTTTTCTTTATCTGGAGCGTTAGAGCGATCGCACCCTGGCTTCCAACCGCTTAAAGCAGAGTCAGACCTGAATCTGGCTGAGATACTGGACAGGCTACAGCACCTCAACGATGAATTGCAGCAAGTGCGCCAAGAGCGAGACGATGCAATCGCCCTACTAAACCAAGTGCGAGAGATTGTGCGATCGCCAATTCAGCCTATTTCCCCACAGGCATCCGCCGCTACCCCGATGTCATCAGAACCTGCGCCGCTCCCATCCACTCACGTTCCTTATTCCGGGCGGGCCCGCCAACGAGCGCTGATTATTTATGAAGCTATCAAAGCTTACAATGTTGATCCTGCTAATACAGATACTTGGGCTATCACTGCTGGGCTGCTGGAACGATCATTTCATATCCATCGAGGGGCTGCTCGCGCTTTTTTGCAAGACTTTGGTGCAGACATCAGCCATCATCATCATCGCATCGGCATCCGCAACCCTCGTGGTCACAATCGTGGCAATGATTTGGATCGCCTGATAGAGTTTGTAACCCAGTGGCGATCGCCCCATCCTTAACCATCTATAGCAATCCTAAATGAGTTGTGAAGTGAGAATGGTTGTTGTGAGAAGGAT
>CAYSIR010000320.1:0-4858 GCA_964431105.1 uncultured Leptolyngbya sp.
TACAAAATGGATTATGGGCAAGAAGAAGCGGCTGCTATGTTTGGTAATGACCCCCGTTCCTACCTCACGACAGCAACTCAGTTTGAAGGTGACGATCAGGGAAATCTAAAAGCCGTCCACACGGTTCAAGTACAATGGATGCGCGATGAAGCTGGACGATTTTCACCCCAGCCAATTCCCAATACTGAAAAGGTAATTCCAGCGCAGTTGGTTTTATTAGCAATGGGATTTCTCGGCCCTGAGCAGCCTTTGTTAGATGCTCTAGGACTTGACCGGGATGCTCGTTCTAACATTAAAGCTGAACATGAAGACTATACAACATGCTTACCTGGCGTGTTTGCGGCAGGCGATTGCCGTCGGGGGCAAAGTCTGGTGGTATGGGCGATCAATGAAGGTCGCGGTGCAGCGCGAGAGTGCGATCGCTTCTTGATGGGACATACTGAATTACCATAAGGTCTGAAAATTAGTGCTTACAGCAAGTGGATAGTTTGAGACATTTGTGAGAAGTGGCTCCACTGCCCCTCAAACACTTTTATGCCCAAAGTAAAATGGCGATTGCTATGCAGCCACCAAGATAAAAAACACTGGGGCAAGGGATCAACCTAGCTCCAGTGTTTCCTAGATACAAATGCTGATGGCAGGTGTTGCATATTGTGGACGGGCTAAAGTTATGCGAGTCAGTTTAGGAAAAACAGAAAAGATGTCTTAAATTCCCCTAGATTTCTCTATTAAGCCGACTTCTGACCCACTACACGTAAATTAGATTAATCGCAGCAACACTCAAGCTAGTGCGATTCGCACACTGATATTCAACAAGATGATCAACTCAGCAAATGCTAGGTGATGCATCATAAAATTGCATCCTTGCAATAATTCTGAATAATCTGCTAGGTCTGCCATAGAGCCGTAAAAAACTTTCGGTAAAACTCGCTGTAGCCGTTATCTAGAAATTTAATCTGAGGTGCGATCGCACCATGTATAGCAGGTAAGTCTGCCATCGGCATTGCAGGCTTAGAGTGATGTTCAACGTGCCAGCAGTTGCCGTTCGTAAACCAGTCCGCAAAGCGGCTTGGCAGAATGGTGCGAGTGTTCAGCATAATATCCGAGGAATCGGTATAACATCCCCAATGTTCGGGCAGTTCTACCAGTGCATGAATGGGATTGGCAAACACAAGGGGAATCAACCAAATTTGGATAACTATCGCCGTTCGGGACAGAACCGATAGCGCGATCGCTCCCAGTACAACCAGCGCCATAACTCGATATCCGCGCACAATTTTATTGATAGCAACCTGCGGTACTGTTTTGCCAGAATTGCCCATTGCATCGCGAATTGCACCATAATTGCCTAGCATTGCATATCCAATGTTCTGTAAAACCATACGGTAATGGCTGAACATAGACAGATGCAACAGAAAGCTTAGCGGTGCAGCAAGTTGCTCAAAGTCATAGGAAAAGGATTCCTCATCATCAGGGGTTCCGACAGCGCGATGATGGTAACTATGGGTAATGCGATAGCGCGTCAGTTCGACAAACATCGGTAGACCGAGTAAAAAACCGATCGTGTCTCCCCAACGCTTACCAAAATGACGTTGATGGATCATCTCGTGTTGGAGTTCTACCCCGTGGGCGAACATTGCTCCCAGAATCAGTTGAGGTAGTAGTGTCCATGGCCAAGGGGTTAGCAGAATTGCTGCGATCGCAACTGTTGCCGTCATGCCATAGATGGCTAGCTTTTTCAAATAATCCGCAGCAGGCGTTGAAAGGGTCATTCCGTCACTCCTCACATTTGCATAGGATAAGTTTATTACTCAAGACGAGCAGACTATTGGCTCCATATCTCGAATACAGTCGCGCCCCTAGATTGGCTTCGAGATAAAATCTCCGTCATCTAATTACGCAGCAGTGGCGATCGCCACTGCAGTTAAACAAATCAAACTACCCCCTTCACAGGAGCATAGCGTTCTAGGGCGGACTTTAAATACTGAAATTGGGGTTGCAGTTGACCTTGGTGGGTCACAGTGGCGCGGAACAGAGCAGGGGGCAGCGTTGCACGTAAGTTAGCTGCTTGAAAATCAGCTTGTGCTAGCTCAATCAGATAATTTCGTAACATTGCACTGAACTCAGTCGAAGCATCGTAAGGCAGACCAGCCGCCAGGTTATCTATCGCCATAACGGTAACGGCATTCTGCTGAAATACCGGCAGCACTGCTCGACTGACTGGATCATAGTCAAAGATAGGATGATACAAGTTTCCAGCATCCACAGTACAGGCTACACTACCCGCAGGTGGATCGCAACTCAAGTCGCCCACAACTTGCAATCGCTGTGTTCCTGTTTGCCAGGCTTTTTGAAACATTTCATGGGGCAAAATGCGCGGGTACTGGGGTGCCCAGAACACACAGTTCAATAACACCGACAGGTAAGGAAGTAATTCACCCAAGCGGCTATGATAGCGATTGGGAAACATTGCATATTCGGCTGCATTATACTGCCGATATGTCTTGCCAATCGCATACAGTGTATCTGATTTATGCAGCGGGCAGTAAAATAATCCTGTTTGCCCAGAGTCAAATAGATTCGGAAGGTCATTTGCTGTAGTTGGTTGAGGCGATAATAGATTAAAGATTTCCATTGCGCCCTGTCCAACGTTACCCATTCCCGCAAAAGCAAATACAATTGGCTCGTCGATTATGCCTAATTTACTCGGATCTTGCTGGAGGCGATCGCCCAACTGCTGAAGGTGAGCGCCAGCGTCAGCTAAGCGTTTATATTCATAGACAGGCTTCAACTCTTGTAGAAGACAGGGATGCCCTAGAGCTGTCAACCGTTGCCCAAAGGCACGCAGCGTTTCAAACATTCCGGTTTGTCCAGCCGATCGCCCAAAGAAAACCGTGCGCCGTCCTTCAGCGTCAGTAATGCATTCATAATCAATCAGTGTAATCTGCCGGTCTAACAGTTCACGCAGAATAGGCATATTGTCAGGCTGACTCTTAATGACATGAGCAAATACTAAATACGTCTTGCCATCAATCAAGTCTTCAGGATAAACCTCTTTAATGCAACAGATAATATCTGCATCAGATAGGTCTTCCTGTACGGTCACGCCTACCGCCGCATAGGCACCGTCTGCAAAGGCACGTAGCTGAGCAGGCTGAATCAAGAAACGAACCCGATCGCCCAATACGGCCTGCATATGTTGGATGTCAGTCGGTGTTAATGGCACCCGCGCCTCAAACTTTCTAGCTTCATTTTCTCGACGGATGCCGATTGTAACAGGTTTAGATGACAGCATGAAATCAACCAATAACTATCAGAATTGTCAATTATCGATGCGTGCAATGGTTGCGGCTATTGCTGGGACAAAACAGCAATGGTTATTTCAAAATTGAACTAACTTTTGGTGAATAAAGAAGTCATCGTAGGTGCTGCGATCGCGAATAACCTCTACCCGATCACCCCGGTAGGCGACCTCAGCGGGATGAAGATGCAGCGTAAAATTGGTTAGCGAATGGTTGTAGCCGTAGGCACCACAATTCCGAATCACAATTCGATCGCCCACGGCAAGATCCACAGGAAGGGGGGCATCGCGCACCATCACATCGATTGGGGTAGGCAACTGTCCTGCCAGGGTTGTTGGCATTGTCTCGCTCGCATCCTTACCAACAACGCTCAAAAATTTACTTGCATTTTGCATAGCAGGTGTACGATAGATATGATGCACGCCGCCATTCACAATTGCAAATCGCTGCCCCCGCGACTCTTTCACATCTAGCACTTCAATAATGTAAGCACCGGCTTCACAAACAATATATCGCCCCATCTCCAAGATGCAGTGGTAGGATGCATCAGCAAACAGTTCCGCTAATGCTTGCCCAAAGGCGACTGTATCGAAAGGCGCATCTACTGCATTGTAGGGCACGCCAATGCCACCGCCAAAGTCCAGCACTCGAATTGGGTATCCCTGTTCACGCAATTGGTCTGCGATCGCCACCGTATTTCGCCAGGCATCTAGCAAGTGCTGATAATCCAGCACATTACTTTCGGTGAAAATATGGATGCCCTGAAAATCAAGGTAAGGAAGCTGCAAAATTAAATCAATCTCTGATGCCGCACTGACTTCATCTACACCAAACTTACTCGCCCCTTGCCCATTCATGGCGATCGGTTTAAGACCCTCTACAGCCGCACTACAGCTTACATCACAACTGTTTAGAGTTCGGTACTGAGGATTAATTCTCAACAACACAGGCTGTCGCTTTTCCTGCTCTGCGGCTAAAACATTTAGGCGGCGTGCTTCATTAACAGATTCCACAACAATCCAGCCAATGCCGTACTTTAGGGCTGTTGCCAGTTCGTGACTTGTTTTTCCAGGGCCCGTGAAGACCGTTTCTTCAGCTACATACCCTGACTTTAATGCCGCAACCAGTTCTCCCAATGAACTTACCTCAGCCGCTGCCCCTTGGCGTGCCAATACGTGACCAATCGTTAGGTTACTATTAGCCTTGAGCGCATAGTGGACTCGAAAATTCTGTGGCAAACAGTCACACAACTGTTGAAAGCGAGTCTCGATCTTTTCTAAATCATAGAGATATAGAGGACTACCGTACTGCTGGACAATGGACTCAATGGAGAGCGTATCCAGAGCAACTGGACTGAGCATAAATACCTCAATGGACAATTCAAACTTCTTCAAGCGCTGGCATTCGACAAATCAGAATCGATAACCAGAGATAACATTGGTCAGAATGTGCATCATCTGCATCCACAGCAGAGCGATGCGAAGCATTATATGAAATTTGAACTGAGTATTAAAATTCGTTAATCCCTTGAGCATTATAACGGCTAAATGACCGAT
>CAYSIR010000321.1:0-4842 GCA_964431105.1 uncultured Leptolyngbya sp.
GCATTGCCCCCCTTAGTCCCCCCAATTTTGGGGGGAAACTAGAGTTGAAGTCCCCTAGAATTGGGGGATCTAGGGGGCGAACAGCGCTGAAAAACAGCATAGGAAACCGGTGTGTACTGAGTCGCCATATTGGGAGAAGGGGAGAAAAACCGCTCAAAGTCCCTCTCCCAAGATTGGGAGAGGGATTTAGGGTGAGGGCGTAAAGGTGACATGCACCCGATCAATTAAGGTTATGCAGAATTAGATGCATGGGATAGCTGAGCGATTTGGAAGAGGGATGCTTGGGTTGTTTCGTCGGCAATGCCGTTTTCAGGTAAATGGTGCTGTTGCTGAAATCGAGCGATCGCCTGTTGAGTTTTTGGGCCGGGAATGCCATCAATCTGGCCAGGGTCAAATCCCAAATCTTTCAACTGTTGCTGCACTAGCATTGCTCCCTGACGTAAATCTTCTCGCAAATCCTCCATGAGTTCACCGGCGGCTTCGTTTTCCCACAATCGTGCGAGATGTTTCCGCAGTGTTACTTTCTGAATTTCGTTTTGGTAAACATAAATTTTGCCATCATCACATAGCCCAAGTTCATGATCCAAAAAGTGGTCGGCTTCCTGAATCCAGAAATCAAGGATGCTGTCCGACTTGGCCTGATGCAGAAGTTGCCCCAACCGTTCTGCATCGTCATCCGATAGGTCTGGCTGAATGGCAAGCTGGCAATAGTCTCGAATCAGGTTTAGGTAATAGGATTGATTCAGGCGATCGAGAATCCGGCGATCGCCTTGTGGGTAGTTATTTGACGAGTCATTCATGGTGATTACCTAGTTTGTTGAGCGTTCCGCAATAGTTGTTAGTGCATCGTTCATCCAGAATGTGACGTTAGCCTCAGCCATCGGCCCGGGTTCGAGCTTTGGGGTGCGTCAGGCATTCTTAAACAAATCAGCGCACCATAGCTATGCTGTTCCTGCAACAAGCGTGACCGGATGAGCGTGGCGATCGCGGGTCTCATCAGGCTTTCTTATCTGGGCGGCTTAAGGGATTTGCCCTGGGCAGAAGAGAGGCGATCGGAAATTTGCTGTAATTTG
Organism: uncultured Leptolyngbya sp.; assembly: GCA_964431105.1. Lineage (GTDB taxonomy): Bacteria > Cyanobacteriota > Cyanobacteriia > RECH01 > RECH01 > RECH01. The sequence continues at coordinate 1,074 of CAYSIR010000321.1, forward strand.
GCAACCAATTGGTGAACCGACCTGATAAGTTGATGGAAGTTCGGGTTAATCACGTCAAAAAGAGATTCTAAAGAGAGATTCTGATGAATATACATACTGTCTCTACCCAACCCTTCGATGACCAAAAGCCCGGCACGTCTGGGTTACGGAAGGCAGTGTCCGTCTTTCAAACGCGCCACTATCTGGAAAATTTTGTGCAGTCTATCTTTGATAGCTTGGAGGGCTATGAGGGGCAGACGTTGGTGGTCGGCGGCGACGGACGGTACTACAACCGCGTTGCTATTCAGATCATTCTGAAAATGGCGGCGGCTAATGGTTTTGGGCGGGTGCTGGTGGGGCAGGGCGGTATTTTATCAACACCTGCGGCTTCTTGTCTCATCCGTAAGTACCATGCGTTTGGGGGAATCATTTTGTCGGCTAGCCACAACCCTGGTGGCCCGGAGGGAGATTTTGGCATTAAGTACAACATTGGCAATGGTGGCCCTGCTCCTGAGAAGGTGACGAGTGCTATTTATGCTCGCAGTCAGGTGATTGATCAGTTCAAAATACTGGAGGCTGGGGATGTCAACCTCGACCAGTTGGGTTCTACGACTCTAGGCAACACGACGGTTGAGGTGGTTAATTCGGTGGATGACTATACCGAGTTGATGCAGTCGTTGTTTGATTTCGATCGCATTCGTCAGTTTGTCAGCAGCGGCTCGTTCCGGATGACGATGGATTCGCTGCACGCGGTCACTGGGCCCTACGCCTACGCTATTTTTGAACAACGGTTGGGCGCACCGGAGGGTACGGTGGTGAATGGTAAACCCCTTGAAGATTTTGGCGGTGGGCATCCAGATCCCAATTTGGTGTATGCCCATGATTTGGTGGAGGCGCTGTTTGGCGATAATGCACCGGATTTTGGGGCGGCATCGGATGGGGATGGCGATCGCAATATGATTTTGGGCAATCATTTTTTTGTCACGCCGAGTGATAGTTTGGCGGTTTTGGCGGCTAATGCCAAGCTCGTGCCGGGCTATCAGGATGGGTTGGCCGGGATTGCGCGATCGATGCCAACGAGCCAGGCGGCTGACCGGGTGGCGGCCGCGTTGGGGATTGATTGTTATGAAACGCCGACGGGTTGGAAGTTTTTTGGCAATTTGCTGGATGCTGGTAGGGCGACGCTGTGCGGGGAAGAGAGTTTTGGGACGGGGTCTAACCATGTCCGTGAAAAGGATGGTCTGTGGGCGGTGTTGTTCTGGCTAAATATTTTGGCGGTGCGGCAAGAATCGGTGGAGGCGATTGTGACGGAGCATTGGAAGACCTATGGCCGTAATTATTATTCTCGCCATGATTATGAGGCGGTGGAGGCGGAGCCGGCTGGTCAACTGATGGAAAATTTGCGATCGCTGGTACCGACGCTGAAGGGTAAAGCCTACGGCAAGTACGAGGTTGAGTATGGTGATGATTTTAGCTATACCGATCCGATAGACGGTAGCCTCAGCACGAAGCAAGGCATTCGTATTGGCTTTACGGATGGTTCCCGAATTGTGTTTCGTCTGTCGGGGACGGGCACGAAGGGCGCAACGCTGCGGGTCTATCTAGAAAGCTATGAACCAGATCCCAGCCAGCAGGGCTATGATCCCCAGGTGGCTCTGGCGGATTTGATTGCGATCGCGGCGGAGGTGGCTCAAATCCAATCCTTGACGGGGCGCGATCGCCCGACGGTAATTACTTAACCGGGATTTTCTGCGGTTTAGGCGATGGTTGGGAGCGGCGATCCGTTGGGGTTGCCGCTCTTTTTTATCAGATTTATAGCGCTAAGCGGATAGCTTAAGACGTTTTTGAGGAGCAGTTCCGCCGCCCCTCAAAAGCTCCTATGTCCTAAGTAAAATGGCTACTGCTATATCAGAGCGCTATACGACTGTGATGCCTTTAGAGCTTGAGGTTTGGCGTAGGATACGTTCGATTTGGGCTGGGGTCAGGTTGGGGTTGGCGCTCAGCATTAGGGCGGCGACGCCGGCCACATGGGGGGTGGCCATGGATGTGCCACTGTATGATCCATAGCCCCATGGTACTGTTGAGAAAATATTAACGCCGGGTGCGACAACGAAGTCCATGGGTCGCCGCCCGGCTGGGGTGGAAAAGTTGGCTATTTGGTTGTCGCGGGCGATCGCTCCGACGGCGATGCCCAAGTCATTTTTGGCAAAGTCGGCGGGCTGAATCGGACGGATAGCGCCAAAGTCTTGACGTTCGTTGCCGGATGCCATGGTCACGACTATTCCCTGGCGGCGGGCCAGGCGCAGGGCGGCACGGGTGCGGCGCAGGGTGGGACTATCTGGATAGTTGCCGAGGCTCATGGTGATGATGTTAGCGCCATTGCGGACGGCGTAGCGAATTCCTCGCGATAGGTTCACGTCAAACTGGCGATCGCTGATTGGGACCCAGCCGCTCACTACGCTGATGGGCATGATTTCAGCATCCGGTGCGATGCCGGTTGCCCCAAACTGATTTCTGACGGCGGCTACGGTTCCGGCGACGTGGGTGCCGTGCCCGTCGTAGTCCATGGGGTCGTTGTCATTGAAGACAAAATTCCAGCCTCGGACATCGTCGATATAGCCATTGCGATCGTCGTCGATGCCGTTGTTGGGGATTTCGTTGGTGTTGCGCCAACTGTTGCGCCGCAGGTCGGGATGGGTGTAGTCCACGCCTGTGTCAATGACGGCTACTACAATGCCCTCGCCTGTGTGCCCTTGGGCCCAGCTTTCGGGCGCGTTCACTCGGTTCACGCCCCAAAATCGCCGGCCGGGTAAGTCCTGTACGGCGCGGAAGGGGCGATCGCGTCCGGCGGCGCGGGCTACGGCGGCGGCGGCATCGATCAATCCGTATCCGCTGTTAAAGTTAAAGCCAGCGATGGGGGCGGGGCGAATGCTGCGGGTTTCTAGTTTGTAGGGGCCCTGTTCCCGTTGTCCGTAGCTGGTGACTCGCAGTAGGTATTGGCGATCGGGCTGGGCGGTGAAGGTCAGCCGGGAGTTGAGCGTCCAGCCGGGATATATGTCATCGTTTTCGATGATTACTTTTCCTGTTGCGGTATCAATCACCTGGAGGTAAGTGTCGATCGCCTGTGATTCTAGACGTACATGGATTTGTTGACCGGGGGTATGGTTCACTAGCAGGTAGTTGTCCATGAACCGGTGGCGACGGGTGGGATTGAGTTGATCGCGGCGATCTAGGCGACCGCGTATTGTTTGGGTGGGGGAGGTAATTGTATCAATTTGCTGGAGCAGGGAGGCTGACCAACTGGCACGCTTCAGCCATTGAGGGGCGATCGCTTCGCGGCGGGATAGTTTATCTGGTTGGGGTGGTAGGCTGAGGGGCGATCGCATCTTTAGAGGTTGACGCAGGGAGGGCAATGGCATCGCTTTCATGATGGGTTAATTATGGGTGTAGGGTGAATGTAGGGTGGCTAGGGTAGTATCTAGGTTGCGATGGTTAGGTCTATTATCTCTATGGTCACGACTGTAGCTATGACGGGATGGATAAAATTAAGGTTGTTTTTAGGGGTTGGGCTGGCTTAACTGATTGTTGTTTGGGGCGGCACGCCGGTTGGGAATAGGTCACTTTTGCAATTTAGCCCTCATCCCCCAGCCCCCTTCGACAAGCTCAGGACGGGCTTCTCGCAGTTTTGGGCTATTGAGTACACATGGGTTGCCCATAACACTGTTTAGCGTTGTTCGCCCCCTAAATCCCCCAATTCTGGGGGACTTCTCTCTAAATCCCCCAATTCTGG
>CAYSIR010000322.1:0-2259 GCA_964431105.1 uncultured Leptolyngbya sp.
GAATAAATATCCCTGAGAGTAAATTCATTGTGTTGATTGCAGCGTCGTGATGCCCCATCAAGGTTCCCTGAAAACCTGATTCACTGCCCTTGTTCTGTGCCATTGTCATTCAAGGTAATGAGTCTTGAATGTCAAAAATGGCCGTAAGAATTAATTGAATCTACTTAATTTTTCTACCATGCCCTGATCATAAAGCAATAGATAGCTGCTCAGGTTCAGTATTTTAACGGAATTCCTGGGCTGCTCATCTTTTTAGTCTATTAAGGATATCCGGATAATTTTGATCTGAAATGATGCACAAATTGTTTTTTGTGTATTCTATTTGTGGTTCTATTAGTTATTTTAATGGTTCTGTTTTTGGGCAAGGCGGGCTGGGGTTTCTTAGCTAACTGATAAAGTCGTTTGGATGTAGCAATCCTAATTGAATCGTGAGAAGGAGTCCGCAGGACTCCTTCTCACAACACCCATTCTTGTTTACAACTCATTTGGGATTGCTATAGTCTTTTATTGGTAAGGATTTTCAATGGTGTAGACGTTGCCCGCACCACTGAAAATCCTTGCATGAAACCCTTACTATCGTTTGAACTCTGTGGCAGTAGCCATTTTGTTCAGGACATGGAATTTTGTGTGGGACGGTTTAGCTGTCTTACAAAAAAATTCCTAAGCTTTCTGCTTAGCGCTACAACTACCCAAGGAGGTCGGTGACCTGCCCCCTACGTCGCCTAAAATCCTGTGGGCGGTTGCCGCACTTAGTGCAGGAGTTGGTCAATGCTTGCTAAAATCTGCATTCCTAGGTGCAACGATGGAACTTCTAAGTAATAGCCAGGATGATTGTGAGGCAAGAGTCTAACGACTTCTGCGAATGATGGATCACAAACAGGGCAAAGGTGGCAAAACTGGGGTGTGCCTGCTGTTGATCCCCGATCGCATTACGACCGAGCCTGCACATATTCCAAAATGCCACGGGCGATCGCCTGGGATAGCAATTCTCGGAACATTGGGTTAGATAATAAGGGGGCATCCTCCGCGCCGGTGACAAAGCCGACTTCGACTAGCGTAGACGGCATGGAAGTGTTCACTAATACATAGAAGCGTGCTGATTTTACGCCGCGATCGCGCATTCCAGTGGCTTGCAGTAGGCTTTCCTGGATAAATTCGGCTACTTCACGCCCAGAGGAATAGTAATAGTAGGTTTCTACGCCGTTCACATCGGGACGGGTCATACTGATGGCGTTGGCGTGAATGCTGACAAATAGATCGGCCCCTATTCGCTCAGCGATTTGCACCCGTGGCGCGAGGTCAAGGGTGCGATTGTCTTGCCGAGTTAGAACCACTTCTGCCCCTTGCTGCCGTAGCAGTTCGGTGACTCGCAGCGAGATTGGGAAAGCCACCTGTACTTCTTGCAGTCCGTTGATGCCGATTGCGCCAGGATCAATGCCGCCATGCCCCGGATCAATCACAATTAACGGTCGCACATTGGCGACATTGGGCAACGTAATGCTGTCAATCCGTTGGGCGATCTGTTCGGGTGTTGCTACCAGGGTGGTGGTTAGTCCACGGAGGGGTACAACTAGACGCTGCCGATCGGCTTGCACGACTGTTCCAACCTGTACTCGCGCGGCTAGTTCTAGTCGGATTGTCACGGTTGTGGGATCGGTCTGTTCTAGTCTTACATCCAATACGCTAGCTTGGTTGCTTAGGTCGGGGAGCATGACCTGTTGGGCCAGTTGGGCATTGTTGAGTTCAATGTAGTGGCTGGTGATGCGCTGCCGCCAACCGCTATCTATGCCGCTGACTGAGCGATCGCTGCGAATAATGAGTTGAGTACCGTCGTCTGACAGTTCAACGGCTTCAATGACCGCCGGAGCGGTTTGCCCAAGGCGCTGATGGTGGATAGTCGTTTCATCAGCCGAGTTCATGACTGCCGGTGAGGCATCTTCAACTTCGACGATCGCGGCTGTCATGGGTTCGGTATTCACAGTAAGAGGGGGGTGGGCTACCGCCGGAAATGTGAGGAATGCATTACTACAGCCGAGTGCGATCGACCAAAACCAGTTCGTATTCAAGCAGAATCTCCTTGATTATGTGAGGATTAAGCGAATGCCGGAATAGGATACAGCCCTGGGTGCGCTTCTGGATAGAACCGAGTGGTTGAACCGACCGGGTCGCCGTAGATGGGGGGTGACTCAATGTGAGGGGGGCTGGACGGTTGGAGGCTGGGGGATGATAGCTGGATCAGGTCAGAGTCCGGTCAGAGTC
>CAYSIR010000322.1:2359-3457 GCA_964431105.1 uncultured Leptolyngbya sp.
GGTCAGAGTCCGGTCAGAGTCAGGTTAGAGGGTGAGTCTGGATGAAATGGCGATCGCTCTAACGGTGAATGTCTGTTTCAGGTTTGCGCCTTTGTTATGGGTTTGCACCGTTGGAGACTGCTCTGCGCCTTCTCTCGAAATCTCTCTACTAATCTTGAGAAAAAGACGTCGAAAGGGTGACTTTCCGTCGCTTACTGGTGGGAGCTGTACGCAAAAGTTGCCAGACCTTTTGCCTTGTCACCGCTGCCGCCGTCTTTCAACTATTTCGTTTTAGAACGTGGGCATCAGAGTTTCAGTAATTTCTGCGTAACGGAGGTTGGGAGAATGGGTTGGACGTGAGGACAATACCGCAGCGGCAAGCCTGCTCCCTACACCATTGATGCACTGTCCAGAATGCAAGGGGATTCTTCGGGGCATGGATGCAGCGTTGGTCTGTGAATTCCTTTTGCTGACATGATCCCGAATAAAAACTGTCAAAACCTTACACCAGTCTGCGCCCGGCTGCCGGAAATTTCTGGAATGATTGGCAGCTTAGGTGGGGGAATTCGGCGATTCTCAGTCTGTTTCAGCGGTCTGGCCTGTCCGGAATCTTGCCAGCGCGAATCCATGGCAGACGAAGCCAGTTGAAATGAGCTATTTAGCGCTAAGCCGCTTAGGACGTTTTTGAGGGCGGCGGAGCCGCTCTCAAAAATTCTTACGTCCTATGGGGGGTGATTGCTGTGGCGATCGCTTCAGGAAGGCTAACATCATCGCCAGCGGGGGGCAGCGGATGAGTGAGTATGCTTACCGCTAGACAAAATCAACAGGCGTAATGCGATCGGCATCCACATTTTGCAGGATGGCAAGGTTGGTTCGCCCTGCGCGCAACAGCGTATTATCCTGCACTTGACGGATGGTCAACTGGTTCACTTGCAGGTTGCCCAATAGTTTAATCCGGTCAAGTCCTTGACGAAAATCGGTGATGATGCTGATTCCATCCTGTGGGCTTACCATAATCATGTCGCGCCCTGGCCCAGTCGTGATGCGATCGCGCCCTGGCCCACCTCGCAGGCGATCGTTACCGCCACCGCCCAGCAACACATCATTGCCCGTGCCGCC
>CAYSIR010000322.1:3557-4790 GCA_964431105.1 uncultured Leptolyngbya sp.
TACCGCTGCCGCCGTTTAGCACGTCATTGCCAGCATTGCCGAACAGGCGATCGTTCCCTGCAAACCCTAAGACGCGATCGTTTCCGCCTAAGCCGACAATGCGATCGCCCTGATTTGTGCCCCGCAGCACATCTGCACCATTGGTGGCCTGCACTTGCAGCCGCACCGTATCGCGCACCGTGTCACCCTGTAGGTTTGTTGCCTCCAGCACCAATCGCGCTACCCCAACCCGTCCTGGCAAAAACCCTAGCACCAGTTGGTTATTGACAACCCTAGCGTTAACCATAAACCGATTTGAGTTGCGGACTAACTGAAAGGATAGTTCGTCCCGCTGATCGATGGTGATGCGTTCGTAGCGTGCAAAGTTATCGTCGCCGTCAATCGATGGGGTATTGAGATCATCCAAAATCAGCGGCACTTCGCTAAAAACTTGTCCAAGCTCTTGAGATAAGTTAAACCGAGGAAGGGCGGCGATCGCATCGACTGGGGCCATGTCTGCTTCTGACAGCACTTCTCCAAATACTGTAAATCTACCGCTATTCGAGGGATCATCTAGGTTAGCCGAATTATCTGTGAGGTTAAAAAACCATTGACTGGTGGCGCTGTCTGGGTTGTCGCCTTTGGCCATGGCGATTGTGCCACGGGTATTGGAACGATTGGGGCTGAATTCGTTGGCGATCGGATCGTCTGTGGGCACTATGTCAAAAGTAAGATTGTTTTCGACGGTGAACCCGCCACCCTGAATCACAAAGTTTGATACAGATCGATGGATAAATGAGTTAATGTAGTCGCCGTCGTTAACGTAGTTTTGAAAATTTTCAACTGTCCTTGGTGCGCCTGCGCCGTTTTGGTCAAATAGCAGCACTTCGGTCACTCCGCCGCCGAGGCTGGTGTCATATAGCTGAAAGGTAGCGACTAGCCCCGTTGTGCGGGGGTCATCGAACATTGACAGCAAGTTAAAGCGTCGGGTGGGTGCATTCACAAGCGCTGTCAGCGTTTTGGATGTTGCGGTGATGGTCATATCGGTTCAGTCCACGAAAAAATATTTTCTCAAGCATTGTACGCGATCGCCCGTGAGTTCACTAGGCCCTCCCGGATAACTTAATTGATAGCTGTCCCCAATGCCAACGCTTGACGAAAATTCTGCACTGGAGGTTGAATGAACCATACATAAAATGAATCACATAAAATGAATTAGCTCTGGGCTTTGCCTAGTCCGGTAGTGGCATTTAT
>CAYSIR010000323.1:0-4759 GCA_964431105.1 uncultured Leptolyngbya sp.
TCTGGAACGACAACCTCTTCCACCGGTTCAATATAGGGCTTCGTATATTCAATCAACGCCTGCCCCAGATCCGACGATCGCCAATCTTTACCATCAGCGACCAGATCATCCATTGATGCCGCGTTGCCAGTTGCGCCCCGTATCTGGAAAATCACATCGTTGTAGTCTTTATCGGACTGGCGATCGACCCGTAAATCCTCGAAGACAAACGTATTGCCGTCGCCCGTTACATCCACAATCTGACCCGCCTGCAAGCCATCATCAGGATTCGCGGTCGCCAACGAGAACAAGGGCTGCATTCCCGCACCGTCTGCCACCTGCTGCGCCGTGCCGTTGGGAATCAGCATGATGCCAAATTCATCGCCCGGACGCATCGAAAACCCCTTAACGCCTAGATAATCCCCAGCATTATGAGATCCCTCGCCAAGCTGTCCGGTAAACCGTGCCCCTTCTGTGGCATCGGAAATGACCACATGACCCAACTCAGAGGAACTGAGCGATCGCGCCACGGCTTCTTGGACAAAGGCATCCGAACCTGGCTCAAAAGCATCCATTCCCTCCAAACTAAAGATGGCAACTTCGCCTTGATAGCCACCGCCATCAAATAAGAAATCGACTCCAATCTCACCACTCTCGCCCACCGTAAATACACCGGATTCAAAGGGGGTGAATAGCGGTTCAATCTCGTCTACAAATGGCAATTCCTCAAAGTCTGGATCGGTTGTATCGACTACCTCATCAGTGGTTGAAGGGTCATCTGCGATCGCATCTGTATCATCTGTCTTTTCGACATCGACATCATTGTCTGTATCTACATCATCTGGCAGGTCATTGAGGCTTGCCTCATCTGGATCAACATAATCAGGGACATCAATCCCACTCGGGTCAGGAGTATCGTCAATCGTATCCACTAAGCTACTGGGTGTCAGGATTGGCTCTAGAGCATAGGATCGTAGGGTTTGTCCACTGTTCTGAGAAGTCCCTGAAACAGTCGGTTGAATCGTTTTACGATGAGCAGAGTGAGTCATGGGTAGAGTCCCTATTACATCAATAAGTCAAGTTAAACTGTCAATGAGGTATGGCGCTCCTCATCGAACCATTGCTATGCTTTCAGACAGTGCATACCTGTACTCATCCGCCGATGATATGCACACAAACGTCTGTAAACTATGAAATTACTGAGAGTGTGGTCTGATGTTGCAAACCAACTTGGGGGGAATAGGTCGGTTTGCTAGTGCTTAATGGCAAATGATTTTGCTATGGCGTGTTGTTTCATACTCGACCATAAAATTACTGCATGTCGATGTCACCTAGACTATCAAAGATTCTCAAGATACTTACCTAGCGATTGTTGGATTCATCCAAACTTCACAAAGACATCATCAAAATATATCAAAGCGTCAATAGATAATAAATTTAATGTCTAGCTGCAATGAGAGCGTGACGTTAAAGTTCATAGATAACCAGCCAGAGAACTGGGTTTGGCGTTCCGTTAGCTACCTGTAAATGCGCGGATTATGATTCATCGTGCAGGATGTATAAATCTATGGCTAATCCAGCGTTGCCGTAGGTTTGATGACAATACCATACCCTGCCCACGACTTCTAGACTTTGTAGATTGCCAAAAAGTCAGAAAAAGTCAGGGGATTGTTTTACTTTGCTCTGTAACGCTTTCGGACGAGACGGGTTTATATCTATGAATTCAGAATGGCTGACTTTTTTTGAAGAGAACAAATTTGGTATCTGACTTTTCTCTAATTCCTCACTGACTTTTTTGAATGCCTAATAATGAGGAAATCTTCACGATGGCCATGCGACCATTCCTGCTACCTAAGCCGCCCATGTAGACGGTTCCAATCACCGCCAACCCTAATCCTCTAACCCACCGCCGCCGATGCCACTGAGCATTTGCCACAGCTAAATATATAAATCCTTTCAAATAGGAACTGTCGGTTTGCCGAGCCAGGCGTCGAACATGAGTGGCATAACGTAATGCCCTAAACGGTTGGTTCATTTCGCTGTAGCAATAGCTGAGGTTAAACCAGCAGGTTGCTTGATTAATCGGACCACCCACCCGCTGAAATTCAACGAGCGCTGCGTTGGTATAAGCGATCGCCCGTTCCCAGTCCCTCATGCGAGTATAACAAGCACCCAGACTTGCCAAACTGTTTGCTAGTTTATGAACATCCTGTATTTCCTTGGCAATCGCGATCGCCAGCTTCAATGCTTCTTCTGCCTGTTGCCATTGCCTATTCTCGACCTCCGCTGCTCCTAAATAGTGAGCGGATGCCCAAGCTTGGTGCTGATTTCCAGAAGCTTGAGCATCGTAAAGCAACTGGAGTAAAGTCTCTCGTGGTATGGATCTTCGCCAGAGCCGATAGCTAGCTTCTAGCTGAAGTCGCTGTCGCTCCTGAAATTCAGGATCTAAAACCTTTTGGCTGACTATCCATGCCTGCTGGTGCATCTGGGTCGATTGCCGAAATTGCCCCTTAAGGTATTCAACTCGTCCCAACCCACTCAATGCATTGGCTTCCTCCCAAAAATCATGGCACTGGCGGGCAATTTGCAGTTGCTGTTGATGGTATGTGGCAGCCAGTTTTACATTTGACAAATACCGTTCATGCAGTTGTCCTAATCCGCCATAGCCCTTGGCCAACGCACGGGGCAACTGCAACGTCTCTGCTAGGGCAATTTGCTGTTCAAAGCATTGCACCGCTGCATCAATATGGCCGAGGGCAATCTTAAGCTGTCCAATTTCATAGTGCAAAAAACAGTCCCAGTGCGCATCAGACCGATGCATCAATGGCATCAATAACTCCAATGCAGTTCTGCAATCCCCCCAACGCCACAGTTGACGATGGAGAGGATAGTTGCCCACGGGCATCCACAGAATTGATTGCGCATTGTGCCAATCTTGGAGTTCAACGAGGTGGTGATGGGCTTCTTGATAGCGCTGCGCTTGTTCTCGCTCATCTATATGGTTCGGCATGGCACAAAACCAATGACTAGCCGCCCGCAGGTGTGCTTTCATCCGCCAAGACAGGCCAGCGTCTAGTGAACGGAACTGCAATTGCTGTCCAAGGAAATCAGATGATAGGTGATCAATGGTCACCGTTTTGATTCCCCAAATGTCTTGGATATCGCCAAACCACGATGGTCGAGGAATGGTCGCTTCAGAAAGGTTCGACATTATTGACATGGCGTTAACCGATCCAAGCGATCGAGGGCTGTGCATCGCACTAAATTATGCAATCGGTACAGCACTTGCTGTGGAGTAGGGTGTTCGGGTTCGAGGAGAAATCGTCGCTGTAAGGCTTGGAATGCATCGATTAGCTGGCTACGCTGGAAATCAGACATCAACAACGCTAGCCAAGCTTCACGATTGACGGCTGGGCGATAAATGGCTCCCATGCATAAAAGATGGTGGGCTAATGGCTCTTGTTCTTCAAGGCGATTGAGGGTATGAGCTAGACGAGACTGTACCAAATCCGTTAAGTCACAGCTATAGCTATCAAGGCGAGGAGCCTCTAGTTTTTGCTCGTCTCTCATCCATTGTTGAAATTGCTCTATCTCAGCGCCATAGTCCTGCCAATAAGCAACGAGATTGCCATCGTAGGGCGGGCATCGAACTTCTCCTGCAATTACTTTCAGCGCTAGGGGATGTCCTTCGTAGACCTCGCTATACTGCTGCAAAATATCTTGATGATCGGCGGTAACGGAGATGTTCCATGCTGCAAAAAGCTGAGAAATCTCGCTAAATTTTAGTCCGGTGAGCTGATGTTCTACGATGCGCGTCGGGTGCCGTCCTTCTCGGATAGTAGGTAATCTAAGCTGAGAGGTAAAAAGAATAGCGCTATCCATTGTTTCAAGAGCTGCGATCGCTTCTACAAACTGTTGTAATTCAGGATCGCGAAACTGGGTTTGCCCCCGAGGCATCTGTTGGAGGGTCACTTCTGCCATATCTAGAATTAATAAGCAGGATTGATCTTGCAATAGCTGAATAATTTGATGAAATGATTTTTTTGTATCTTGCTGTTGATGCCCGTCTATGTTCCCAAGCAGAGTTTGGGCAATAGCTGAAAAATCCGATGTTTGATCTGCATCAAATCGGATAAAATAATTTAACAAGAATCGCTGACGAATTTCAGGGCAATAGGTGAGCCGGGCAGCTAAGGACGTTTTGCCAATTCCAGAAATGCCAACGAGCGAAACAATGCGGACATCTCTTAGCAACTCATCAATGATTTGCTGCATCAATGCCTGTCGTCCGACCCAAGGGATGCGATCGCCCATAACTGACACAACCACCGACTCAGGATTTCGGCTGATCTGTTCAAGAATCTCACGGGCATTTTTTAGCCCGATGCGTTCATCCTCCTTGAGTATCCCACTATGTTGTAAAACAGTCGTTAGCTGATTCCAAAATTGATACGCGACCGATCGCTGGAAGGCATTCAGCGTAATGTCTTCTTGCCCTAGGTCTGGCTTTGACAACGATTGATAGATTTCTTTATAGCTCAGCCCTGACAATGCGCCGCTAAGGATACATTCCTGCAAGAAGGTGAGGGGGCGTCCAGTAGCGTCCTCAAACAATTGGCTGGTTTCTCTGACCAGATCTTCTAGCTGGTTATCCATTTGTCCATTAGCGTGTTTCCATCTTATATTCTCACTGATAGCTAGGTTGTAGTGCAAGTCTGACCCTAACAACGTCAGTTTTAGCCACATAATTGCGCCTTGGCTAAGGACTCTCTTATGGCTA
>CAYSIR010000324.1:0-4758 GCA_964431105.1 uncultured Leptolyngbya sp.
GGTTGCTGTTTGACCGGAGAATCCCCCGTTTTCTAAACGGGGGAGTATGTCAAGGACAGAGTATGACTTCAAGAGCCTCCGAGTCAGAAAGTTAGGTTCTGGAAGAAAAAGCTTTGGTGGAACCACTGTACGGTTAGAGCCTGATGTTGCAGAGATGTTTCCTAGTGCTGATGCGGTTAATGAGGCGCTACGATTCTTGATTAGAGTGATGCGGGATAATCAGGCGATCGCTCCAACGGCACAGGCTAACAATTCAAATGCAGCAGACGATTGATAGTTATTGGTGCTGAGTTCGAGGTTGCTTGTCGCCGTTGATTTGAGCCGTTATATTGACTCAGCGTTAGGAGACTCATTATGAACCCGCTTTTGTTTTTGATTGTGATTGCCTTCGGAGGATCGATTACCGTTGCTAATTCAGTCCGCATCATCAACCAGGGAGATGAAGCTTTGGTCGAGATGTTGGGCAAATATAACAACAAAAAGCTGAAGCCAGGGCTGAATTTCACCCTGCCATTTCTGGAACAAGTTGTTTACAAAGAAACCACGCGGGAGAAAGTTCTCGACATTCCACCCCAGCAATGCATCACCCGCGATAATGTGTCGATTTCAGTAGATGCGGTGGTCTACTGGCGCATCATGGACTTGGAGAAAGCTTACTACCGGGTCGAAAATCTTCAGGCTGCGATGGTGAATTTAGTGCTGACTCAGATTCGCTCGGAGATGGGCAAGCTGGAACTCGATGAAACGTTTACAGCGCGATCGGAAGTGAATGAAGTGCTGCTGCGGGAATTGGATATTTCTACTGATCCGTGGGGCGTGAAAGTGACACGGGTCGAATTGCGCGACATCATGCCATCTAAAGCGGTGCAGGATTCGATGGAACTGCAAATGTCGGCAGAACGACGCAAACGGGCGGCAATTCTGACGTCGGAAGGAGAACGGGAATCGGCGATTAACTCTGCGCGAGGGAAAGCAGAATCGGAACTATTGCGGGCTGAAGCGGCTCAGAAATCAGCCATTCTTGCGGCTGAGGCAGAACAAAAGAGTATTGTGCTAAAAGCTCAGGCTGTGCGGCAGGAGCAAGTGTTGAAAGCTCAGGCGACGGCAGAGGCAATGCGGATTATTGCCAATATGTTGAAGTCTGATCCAGATGCGCGGGAGTCGCTGCAATTTTTGTTGGCGCAGCACTACATTGAAATGGGTGCCAAGATTGGTGAGAGCGAGAGCAGCAAGGTGATGTTTATGGACCCCCACAGCATTCCAGCGACCGTTGAGGGGATGCGATCGATTATCAGTGAAGGGCCGGTGCGATCGGTAAATCCCCACAGCTAGTCGGGAGCATGTCAGGTTTGTCGCCCATACCCTAAATCCCTTTCCCAAGCCTGCTATCTATTACGCAAAAGTCGCTAGACCTTTTGCTTCATATCCCTTCTGGCCACTCAGAGTCCTCGTTTTTGAACCGAGGGCGGCGGGTTTCAGCGAGATCGGCGTCATGGATAGAGCTTGTCGAAGGGGGGGCTAGGGATGAGGGCTAAAGTGCAAAAATGACCGGTTCCCAGCTCGTCTGCTTGGCCGGATGCTCTAACCACTATGGGATGACGGTTAACGTTCTGATAGCAGTTTGCGATCGCACCAAATAACATGGTGCGATCGCATTGCTTTGGGCTATCCAGTCGGTTGCGCAAGTTGGCAATCGTGACACAGTCCAAAAAATTCTAGGGTGTGGTAGTAGATTTTGAATTGATAATCGTGTTTTAGCCGATCCTGTAGGGCATGAACCGGACATTCTTCAATTGGAATTGACGTCCCACATTGCAAACAGGTGAGATGGTGGCGATCTTCTTGCACCAGTCCGTAGAGCGATTCGCCGTTGCCCAAGGTGCGCACCTGCACTACACCTTCTAGTTTGAGGGCTTCTAACGATCGGTACACCGTTGCCAACCCCAGACTCTGATTGCGATCGCGCAGTTCGATATATAAATCCTGTGCTGATAGCGATCGCCCCAACTGTCGCAGGAGGGTGAGGACTTTGTCTTGGCTACGAGTACGTTTAGTCATGGTCAGTTTGGTATGCAGGGTGCGCTTTTTTCTAGCCTATCTGCTCCCGCCTATTTGTTCTAGCCTAAATACCGTTGCGTCAGGGTAAACCAACAACTAAAAATCCGCAGGCTGTTGACAGCACTGCGGATTTCTAGTCTAGTCAGTTTTAGATTAACGCCTCAAGTGGCGGTCAGATTAAAGCTGTGGAATGTACTGCTCTTTATCTGGAACGTCCGCATATTCTGAAACAATGCGGCGAAACTCATCGCCATCGATCGTCTCTTTCTCGATGAGCAAATCTGCTAGGCGATCGATAACTGCGCGATTTTCTTGCACAATCCGGCAAGCATCTTCATAGCAATGTTCGACAATTGTTCGCACCTGAGCATCAATGCGAGAGGCAATCTCTTCTGAATATTCGGAGCGGGTCATCAAATCGCGCCCCAAGAATACCTCACCCTGCTGGGTTTCTAGGGAGAGGGGCCCCAAGTCTGACATACCGAAACGAGTCACCATCTGACGCGCCATGCCAGTCACCTGCTGGAGGTCGTTGCCTGCCCCCGTCGTCACCTCTGCATCCCCAAAAATGACTTGCTCTGCTGCACGACCACCTAGCGCACCCGTAATCCGGGCCGTCAACTGAGCGCGGGAGATTAGCCCCTGCTCTTCGCTCGGCGTAAACCACGTTAGACCCTGAGCCTGTCCGCGAGGAATCAGCGTAACTTTCTGAACCGGGTCGTGCGCTTTCACCAAGGTTCCAATGATGGCGTGACCGAGTTCATGATAAGCAATCAGGCGCTTGCTCTTGCTATCAACGAGCGGTGTGCCTTCCATACCGGCGACGACGCGATCGACCGCATCATCGATTTCCAGCATTGTGATGGCTTCTTTGCGGCGACGAGCCGTGAGAATAGCTGCCTCATTGAGCAGGTTGGCTAGGTCGGCTCCAGTAAACCCTGGTGTCCGACGGGCGATCGCATCCAGCGACACGTCAGGAGACAGTTTCTTATTGCGAGAATGCACTTCTAGCACTTCCAAACGTCCCTTCACATCCGGTGCATCCACCATGACTTGGCGATCGAAACGTCCGGGACGCAGCAGGGCTGAATCTAGCACGTCTGGGCGGTTTGTAGCGGCAATGATGATGATGCCAGTATTGCCCTCAAAACCATCCATCTCAGTTAGCAACTGGTTGAGGGTCTGTTCGCGTTCATCGTTGCCGCCGCCAATGCCAGCCCCACGCTGACGACCGACTGCATCAATTTCATCAATAAAAATGATGCACGGTGCATTTTCCTTAGCTTTCTTAAATAGGTCACGCACGCGGGACGCACCGACCCCAACAAACATTTCCACAAACTCTGAACCAGAGATGCTGAAGAAGGGAACCCCGGCTTCACCGGCGATCGCCTTAGCCAAGAGTGTCTTACCCGTTCCTGGAGGCCCAATCAGAAGTACCCCTTTCGGAATCCGCGCCCCAACTGCCGTAAACCGCTCAGGCTTCTTCAAAAAGGTGACAACTTCCTGGAGTTCTTCTTTGGCTTCTTCAATACCCGCTACATCATCGAACATTACCCCGGTCTTGGCTTCCATCTGGAATCGAGCGCGAGATTTGCCAAAATTCATGGCTTGACCCGGCCCGCCCGGAGCATTGCTCGACCGACGGAATAGGAAAAACAGCCCACCAATAAGCAGAACTGGGAAGATCAGGTTGCCGAGGAGTCCCCAAATAGCGCCATCGTTGCGCGGCGGATGGGAATCAAAGTTAACGCTGTTGGCGCGGAGACGGGAAACTAGCTCAGGTGTGTTGCCCGGCAAGTCAACCCGTAGCCGCTGCACTCGGTTGTCGAGTTCTGGATCGCTGGCCTCGACGATTGCCGTCCGACCTCCTTCATAAAGATCCACACTGCTGACCCGACCGGAGTCCAAATACTCCAAGAAGCGGCCGTAGGTCATCCGAGTGTTGGCTGCATTGCGCCCCGTATCCACCTGCGACGTGAACGCACCTTGCCAAAAGAAAAATCCAATGACAAGGGCGGGCAGCGTCCACAGAAGAACTACTCTCCAGGAAAGTTTCATAATCTAAATAGCCTCTAAATCGATCGAGTATGCATTGAGCTAGCAGACTCAATTGTTTGGTTGTGTTGACATCTTTTGCGCCATCTAGCGCGATCGCTCCTCAGCCACCGACGTTCAGGGTGGCAACCCATAGAGGAATGACGGAACCCAGTCGCCGATGTAAATAATGGCAACGGTTATCGAAAATGATAGGTTTCGTTATTGACGGCTTGCTATGAGTTTTATCCTAAGACAATTCTGAATGGTCGAACCCGCTGATACCCGATCGACCTGATTAAATTCGGTCGCATTCGGTACATCCTCAGAGGGGCCGCCGCTCGTGTTCATCTGACCCGTTTGGGCGTTTCGATGAATCATAGATGCAGCAACCTCATCCTTTCCGCTGGCCCGTTTAACCCATCGGTCAGCGATCGCGTATCAATTGAGCTACCAAAATGAGAAGCTGTCTTAACTAAATTTAACGTAATAGGTTCACGTCAAGCAACTAAGCGACGATTTTAATAACAGCCTTCGGTGCTATCCGCTGCACCTGCCGGTAGATTAGATTCGCTATCCATCAGCTTTCTGAGGCATTAGCGCTCTGTTCGGGTGCATGTCACCTTTACGCCCTCACCCTAAATCCCTCTCCCAATCTTGGGA
>CAYSIR010000325.1:0-4736 GCA_964431105.1 uncultured Leptolyngbya sp.
GATCGTTGGGGAAACTATTTCTTACAGTTTGTTGTGTTTTTTTCAGCATGCCCTAACTAGATCGACAATCTCTATCAATCATTTCCTAAACATTCTGGGTAGTGGTGTTTATGTAATGATTTTGGGTGGTGTAGGCGTTGCCCACACCACCCAAACTCCCTCCCAATGCAGGACAACCCTTCTGCGAAGGGCGAAGGAGAGCCAGAAAGGCTAAACACGTTTGTCAATCTCCACCCACACCTGCCCGGCATATACCCGCCCTAAATGAGTTGTCAATGAAAATGGGGGTCGTGAGCAAGTTTACGGCGGACACTCTCTTAGAATCCAAATAACACATTCCAAACGAGACCGCTAACAGCGCCGTCCTGATAAGATTTATAAACTGAAGCAGCGTAACTCCTTGGAGAGTTTATGCACTATAGCTAGTCGTGCTAACGAGATTTATGGTAAAACACGGTAAGAAGTTGAATCAACCCTGTACTGCACCTGCATTGGAAACGGATACCTCCCTTGCAACTGCTTCCGAGGCTGTTCTAATCCCTGTAGCTTCTTTAACTACTACATCGGACATCAAATTCAGCGAATTAAATTGATTAATGAGCATTAGCAGAATTTCCATAGCACTTGTCTTGATCATCAGCGTCCATGTTCCTTTAGTCGGCTGCAATCCTGGATCGACAGATATCGATGTCACCACAGAGGATGAATCCCGCCAAACCTTGACCATTCAAGATGCCCTAGGACGTGACGTCGAAGTTCCTCAACCCTTAGAACGGGTAGTTGCTTCTGGTTCAGGGGCATTGCGCTATTTAACCTATTTACAGGTTCAAGATCGAGTGGTCGGTGTCGATGATAACGAGATGGAAAATCGAGCTAACAGGCGACCTCGACCCTACCGTCTTGCTAACCCTCAGTTTGGCGAATTACCATTGATTGGAGAGTTTCGAGGACAAGATAACCCAGAAAGTATTATCCAAATCAATCCCCAGGTTATCTTCAAAGTTGGGTTTAGTTCGGCTCAAGAAGTCGAACAACTTCAGCAGCAAACGGGTATCCCTGTGATTGCTATAGAGTATGGTGATTTAGCAACTGACCGAGCTACAGTGTATGAGACATTTGATTTACTTGGACAGGTTTTTGATGCTAGCGATCGCGCTGAGGAATTGAAAGACTATATTGATGCGGCGATCGCCGACTTAGATCGCCGCACTGCCGACATTCCAGAGAGCGGGAAGCCAACTGTTTACATTGGGGGAGTCGCTCAAACGGGCCCACAAAGCTTTCAATCTACTGAACCGGCTTATGCTCCCTTTATCTTTATCAATGCACAACGTGCCGCCGCTTCAATTGGCACTGAATATGCCAGCATTGATAAGGAAAAAATTGTTGAGTGGGATCCCGATATCATCATAGTCGATGCAGCAGGTTTGCTGACATCCCCTTCCAGCATTGATGAACTAAGAACCGATCCAAGCTACCAAACGCTGACAGCGGTTCAACAAGGGAACGTTTATGCCGTTTGGCCGTATAACCTCTACAATGCCAACTTAGAAAATATCTTAGTCAACTCTTACTTCCTTGGACAGCTACTGGCTCCTGAAGAATTTCAAGACATCAACTTTTCCGAGAAAGCGGATGAAATTTTCTCGTTTTTCGTAGGCGAACCCCTTTACGAAGAACTCCGAGAATTATATGGCATTGATTATGGCCCCATTGAACTGGACTTCTGATGCAACGCTTCAAAAATCATTCAGCCGATCCATCTAAAGCAACAGTCCTCTCCCGCCAATACAGAGCCTACATTCGCCAGCAGTATACCAAAATTGGGCTGATGCTAGGTTTGGGGCTGGTTTTAATGATGGTTTCCATTGCTACAGGATCAGTTAACATCGCCCTAAGTGACTTAATGAACCTCTTGCTAGGGGATTCCATAGAAAACCTCAATACAATTGTCTGGAATATCCGCCTGCCCCGTAGCTTAGCAGCCTTAGCCGTTGGCAGTAGTTTGGGCATAGCTGGCGTTGCCATGCAGAGTATCCTCCGTAATCCGCTCGGCTCTCCTTTTACCTTGGGAATTTCTAACGCGGCGGCCTTTGGCGCGGCCTTATCCATTGTGACATTCCAGACGGGAGAAGTTAGCATCCGCAGCGCTACAGGGATTACTATTAATAACCCCTGGATCACGACGTTATCGGCTTTCCTAGCCGCGCTAGTTGCCACAGGAATGCTGTTAGCTATTACCCGGTACAGACAGGCTTCCCCAGAGAGTATGATTCTTATTGGCGTGGCGATTAGCTCACTGTTTTCTGCTGGAACTATGTTTTTACAGTATTTTGCCGATGATGTACAACTGGCGGCAGTCGTCTTTTGGACGTTTGGGGATTTAGGACGAGCCACTTGGCGAGATGTAGGATTGATGGCGATCGCCTTGGTCTTATCCGGGCTTTACTTTTGGCTCAATCGCTGGAATTATAACGCTATTGATGCAGGAGATGATACAGCCCTCGGCTTAGGAGTTAATGTCGCTCAGATCCGCCTTGTAGGATTAATCGTTGCATCTTTAGTAACCGCTTTGGTTGTCTCATTAGTAGGAGTGATTGGTTTCGTGGGATTGGTAGCTCCCCACATGATGCGACGCTTAGTTGGGGATAATTTACAGCTTTTAATTCCAGCTACAGCGATCGCAGGAGCGAATCTCTTACTAGGTTCCGATATTGTAGCCCGAACCCTTCTATCACCACAAGTTTTACCAGTAGCCGTTCTCACCTCATTCATGGGCGCACCTCTATTTATTTACTTATTAGCCCGAAAGGGGAACTACTGATAACCAAACGACTGATAACAAAGAGGTGTGGATAAACCCAAAGGAATTTGATGCTGTTACGAGTGGATGGGATTCAGTTCAGGTATAGAAATAAGACCTTGCTGCGAAATGTAGGGTTTGAATTAGCATCAGGTCAAGTTCTAGCCATTCTCGGTCCCAATGGGGCTGGGAAGACAACCTTGTTAAAATGTATCAATGGCATTTTGAAGCCTCAACACGGTCAGGTATTCGTGGAAAATCAGTTGGTAAACGCTTATTCCCGTCAGAGAATAGCTCAAACCTTTGCCTACGTGGCTCAGCGAACCGAGGTGGGGCAACTGAGCGTTTTCGATACCATCCTACTAGGTCGTCGCCCTTACATTCGCTGGCAAGTTTCAGCTTCAGATTTGCAGAAAGTAGAACAGGTTATCGAAAGCTTAAATTTAGAACCCCTGATGTTGCGCTCTACCAGTCAACTCAGTGGGGGAGAACTCCAGAAAGTGGCGATCGCCCGCATGTTAGTCCAAGAACCACGTATTTTATTACTCGACGAACCAACCAGTGCATTAGACCTAAAAAATCAAATAGAGATTTTGAACTTGATCCGCGACAGTGTTCTCTTTCGGCACTGTTGTGCATTGATGACAGTACATGACCTAAACCTAGCGTTACGCTTTGCCGATCGCTTTTTGTTCCTCAAAGACGAGGCTATCTTTGCTGAGGGAAGCTGTGACTGTATTACCCCAGATATAATTGAATCCGTTTACGGAGTTCCTGTAACCATCCACAAATACAAACAATACCCCGTTGTTATCCCTGACTAAGCCGTACTAAAAAACGCCACTATTCAGGTTTTATGAATTCGGCTACAGGAAAGGCGCTTGGCAAGAACTTGTACGAGTCATCCCGTAAGCCAACATTGCAAATAGGTTGGCCATCGTCAGACACACGGCTCTCCAAATTTTCGCGCTTGATAATGTTTAGACTCTAGGAGTTCATAGGTATTGCCCATTGCCTGTGAGAATGCGGCTTCGGTCGCATCCAGCACATCTTGCGGAACCGCTTGCCATTCTTCAAAGCTATTCCAACGAATGACTGTAACAACTTCTGCATCATTATTCGGCTCAATCCAGACTTCCTTGCCTAAAAAACCGGCATATTGAGACAGTGCGGCCGTCCAAATCGCATTATCTTGCTGAACGAATTGCTCTCGAAACCCATCGGCAACTCGAAATCGTAACCATTCAACATCCATGGGTATAGCCTCAGATATTCTATTCGTATAGCTTATCTAGATTTTGGGATTGCTGCCTCTGTCTTCAGGTGAATGAACAGGATGAACACACCGTTGGCGGTCGATTGGCGAACAGCATACCCTCTAACTTCTGCGCCTATCCATTACGCAAGTCTAGCTGAAACCCGCCGTCCTCAGTTCAAAAAGCTATCCATTACGCAGATCTCGCTGAAACCCGCATTCCTTGGTTCAAAAACGAGGATTCTGAATAACCCTTAGAAAGGTTGTGAGGCAAAAGGTCTGGCGACTTTTGCGTAATGCATGGAGTTCAAAAAGGAGGACTCTGAGTAACCGCTAAAAGGGTGGTGAGGCAAAAGGTCTGGCGACTTTTGCGTAAGGCGTAGAATCTCTGCGCCGGGTGTGTCGGAGTTGCCATTTATAGCGCTAAGCAAAAATCCCATGTCCTACAAAAAATGGTAGGGGTGTTCATGTAAGGATTACCAAAAATGGCGACTGCCATACTTCAGTTGGATGACATAGATTTTGGGTTTATGAGTCAGTCAAGGTTTTGTCTGGTGTGCCAGGGTGCGATCGCAGGCGGTTTCGGGTGCATCCCAGTTTCGTGAAAGGTATGTGACGCGATCGCCCTCACCCTAAATCCCTCTCCCAAGCTTGGGAGAGGGACTTTGAAGTCTTGCT
>CAYSIR010000326.1:0-4733 GCA_964431105.1 uncultured Leptolyngbya sp.
ATCCTTCTCACAACAACCATTCTCACTTCACAACTCATTTAGGATTGCTATAGGGTCAAGAGTAGGGTCAATGGCCGCACCGTGCGATCGTGATATGGTAGAGCATTATCGCACTGATAGTTTAAGCCTGGATCGTTGCCTATGCAGACTGTTTTACACATTGACTCTAGCCCCAGAGGAGAGCCGTCCGTTTCGCGCCGGTTTACGCGCCGATTTGTCAATCTCTGGAAAATGCATCACCCTAGCGATCGCGTCATTTATCGAGACTTGGGTCGTCATCCGGTTCCTCATATCAACGAAGCTTGGATTTCTGCTGCATTTACCCCGCCAGATGCACGGCTCACTGAACAAAAAAATGCGCTGAACTTATCCGATATGTTGATCGATGAATTGCTGACGAGCGATCGCTATGTATTTGGTATTCCCATGTATAATCTTAATGTTCCTTCTACATTAAAAGCCTATATTGACCAAGTTGTGAGAATCCATCGCACCTTTACCTATGTTGATGGCAACTATGAGGGACTCGTTAAAAGTAAGAAAATGCTAGTGATTACGGCAAGGGGGGATCACTATTCCAATTCATTATCAAGCCTAACCGATTACTTCCAAGAACCTTATCTTAGAGCCATCTTCAAGCTGATTGGTATCACCGATATTACGTTTTTACATATTGACAACCTTGCTAGCGGACGAGAAGCGCGGGCCCACGCCATCAGCTCAGCCAAGCTGAAAGTACGAGACTTGGCTGAGCGATGGTGACCATGCGATCGCTAGTCACCTCTCCTATGCCCCGGATCAACTCAATCTGAATTTGCTATAGCCGCCAGCCTCACAACAATGGGCCTAGAAGGGCAACAACTACCGACCGCCGCCGAGGTTGCGGAATTTGGCTATCGGGCCATGCAGTCCGGGCGGACGGTGGCGGTGCATGGGTTGCAAAATCGAGTGCTAACAGTTCTAATTCGGTTTTTGCCTCGCGATACCACCCAACGGGTGCGACAGGTGCAGGAACAGATTGCTAGACGGTAGACTCTCCCTTCTGCTAGATCCCAGAGTCTTGAAAACTCGTTATGGTAATAAGTAAATCCTAGTGTATGGCTATCCTGGTTGGACGTTGACTGGGCTTCCTTCGAAACCCTTCTCACAGAGCCTATCGATCGGATGGATGGAAGGCTCCGCATCGGGCGCAGAAACTGCTTATGGAATTTTAGACGATGCAGGGGTTAGGTTGACCCTTTCGATGATTGGAGTTTAGCAGTTTTATTAGTCAACTCGGCGTATTGGGTAGTCTTAGATTGGTCAGGATCTTAGCTGGTGTAAGCGACGCCTGCACCAGCCAAAGCCTCTACATGAATACCACTACCGCGTATTGCACGGTCACAAATTATTCACTTTATCGATTGGCTATGAAATTGCCCGCCTTGGATACTGAAACCATCAATCGAGTCATTGAGATGGCTTGGGAAGATCGCACCCCGTTTGAGGCGATCGCATTTCAGTTTAAGCTGTCAGAGCCGCAGGTGATTGAAATCATGCGCCGAGAAATGAAAGCGTCCAGCTTTCGGATGTGGCGCAAACGGGTGAGCGGTCGTAAAACGAAGCATCTTCGCAAGCGAGGGTTTGAAGGCGGTCGGTTTCGATCGCTCAACCAAAAAGGATCGGGTTAACACTACGCAAACGCGATTGCCCGCTGCTCGCTGCATTCATGCTGATGCGATCGTTGGCCGTTCATGGCTCAAGCCCCAAAATTGATAGTCAGCCAATCATTTCTAGCCAAATCAGCCCATCGTTGATTGCCCCAAATTGCCCTAAATCGCTAATAGTTGAGCATCTAACGTTAAGCTGATAGCCTACGCACCTATTTCTGTATCCATCGACCCATCATCAGCGACCATCCCTACTGCCCTGTCCAATCTGTAGCGCCCGACTAACGCCTGAAAAGCTTTGCTGCGCCCACCAATGACCAGACGGCTGCCGGATTGATCCGCGCTGTCATGGTTTTCTATGCTACGCCAAACTCCACTCAACCGCCGCTCAGACGAGAAATTTAGGCTAGTTATGGGCACTATTGGAAAAGCTGTAGAAAAAACGGCGATCGCCCCTGCGTGAGCGCGATCGACACCGATACTACAGCCAAGACATCCTAGAACTCGCGCACTCATTGTATGCAGTCCGCATGAATCCATCGAACATCAAAACCAATATCTTGATTGTGGATGATCAGGTTGACCATCTGCGAATGCTGTCAACATTGCTAACCCGCTCTGGATATGAAGTACGCAAAGCATTGAGCGGGCCGATGGCACTGCACACGATTCAGCTTGAGCGACCGGATCTCATCTTGCTGGATGTACGAATGCCGGGGATGAATGGCTACGAGCTGTGTACATTACTCAAATCACAGCCTGAAACGACTACCATTCCCATTATTTTTCTGAGTGCCGAAAGTGAACCTAGCCAGAAAATTCGGGCGTTTGAACTGGGTGCGGTAGACTACATTACCAAACCCGTCCAGGCTGGCGAAACCCTAGCCCGCATCTCGAATCAGCTTACGATTGTGCAGCAGCAGCGCCAACTGGTTGAGCAAAATCAGCGGCTTCAGCACCAAGAAGAGGTCATGCGACAGCGGGTGCGGCAAGAGCGCTTGTTGCGGCGCATTACCCAGCGTATTCGGCGATCGCTTCACTTAGACAACGTACTGCATACAGCGGTTTCAGAAGTCCAAGCGCTGCTGGATACCGATCGCACCTTAATTTTTCGGTTTATGCCCAACTGGGACGGTCAAGTAATTGCTGAAGCCACCAGTCGCGCTGAGCTATCCATCCTGAATCGCGTCATTTCTGATCCATGCTTCGAGTATGAATGGCATTTGCCCTACCTGCAAGGGCGAATCAGCAGCATTGCAGACCTCAGCGCTGAGCATTCCAAGCCAACCTGCTACATGGAGATGCTACAAGACCTTGGGGTTTTGGCCAATATTGTCGTTCCCATTTTGCAAGACGAAACGCTATGGGGACTGCTAGTGGTTCATAGCTGCGATCGGCCGCGCCAGTGGCAGTCATGGGAGCGGGAACTGCTGCAGCAAATTGCCACACAGTTGGCGATCGCCATCCAGCAATCTGAACTGCACTGCCAACTGCAAACCCTCAATAACGACCTCGAACGCCAAGTCAAAACCCGCACTGCCCAACTCCAGCTTGCCTTTGACTTTGAAGACACCCTAAAACGCATTACCGATCGCGTTCGTGACACCCTCGACGAAGATCAGATTTTGGAATCTGCCGTGCGAGAATTGGTGAGAGCCTTGGGCATCAAAGGCTGTAATGCCTCACGCTATGATCTACAGCAGCGCACGGCAACGGTGGTGTACGAATACACCATGCTGCCCGGCGATTACAAAGATCGCAGCGTTGACCTAGACGCCTTTCCGGAAATCTATGGAACGCTGATGCAGGGCAATGTGATTCAATTCTGTTCGCTATTGCCCAATGCCGATCGCGGCCCGGTCGTGTCCTTAGCGTGCCCTATTTTTGATGACCAAGGGATGTTGGGTGATTTGTGGCTAGTGAACCAAACCTTCCATGCCTATTCTGAACAGGATATTCGCCTAGTGCGGCAGGTGACAAATCAATGTGCGATCGCCATTCGCCAAGCCCGTCTTTACCAATCTGCCCAAGCCCAAGTTGAAGAACTCGAACGATTAAACCGGCTTAAAGATGACTTTCTTAGCACCATCTCCCACGAATTGCGAACGCCATTGGCCAGCATCCGCGTCGCCACTCAAATGTTGGAAATTACCTTTCAGCAGCTTGACATTACTGACGAACGAGCCAATCGCTACCTCCATATTTTGAAGCAAGAGTCTGTGCAGGAAATTACGCTGGTTAATGACCTGCTCGACTTGCAGCACCTCGATGCTGGCACTAAACCGCTAGAGCTAGAAGAATTAGATCTCAATGTTTGGCTGATGCCGACTATTGGCACCTTCGAGATTCGTACCGAAACGCAGCAGCAAACCTTTGAAGTGTCGCTGGCCGAAAACCTGCCCACTATTGTCACTGACCCGCCTAGCCTCAAGCGCATTGTGACCGAATTGCTCAACAATGCTTGTAAATATACGCCACCGGGCGATCGCATCACCCTGGCGATCGAAGTGCAGGGGCAAGACCTACACCTACAATTCCAAAACTTTGGCGTGCAAATTCCTGCCGATGAGCTATCCCACATTTTCGACAAGTTCTATCGCGTCACCAATGCCGATCGCTGGAAACATGGCGGCACCGGGCTAGGACTCACTCTCACCAAAAAGCTGGTGGAATATCTTGGCGGCCGCATGGCAGTAGACACACCAGAACGCTCCACACGATTTCAGATTTGGCTGCCCCTGTGTCCCCCCAACGGCACTCTAAAAAAGGCGGTCAGTGAATCAAACCACCTGCCCCCGCCCCTTGATTCTGCCTTCGTTGACTGACAAAACTGGCTCTCCCTGCATTGCCCAAAAGACCGTCAGCAGGTTTTGTATAGAGCATGCTGGGTTTGTCAATTCAGTCAGGCAATTGGCTATGGAGTGGCATCGCGCGAAATATAGCAATCCTGTTGGCATTGTGATACCAAGCCCTAGGTGAAGACACCAAAATCAGATGAGTTGCAATTCACAGACAGAGATGGGATTGCTGCTGGGTGCATGTCACCTTTACGCCCTCACCCTAAATCCCTCTCCCAATCTTGGG
>CAYSIR010000327.1:0-4730 GCA_964431105.1 uncultured Leptolyngbya sp.
GGAATCCTTCTCACAATCCAAATAGGATTGCTATGTGTCTTAAGTAAAATGGCTACTGCCATACAGCATCAAATTGAAAATCAAATTGAAAAAATACTGAGCAACCGACAAGACCGCCAGAACGCATCCTGGTTTTGCTGTCGCTCTTCACCCACTGTCAGCGCAACGTACAACAGGCACGGGTTTGGCATGGCTTAACACCCACCCGCCGCCAAACCCTGATCCTTCCGATTGGCTTAACAATCTGTTTCGCTTATTTTTGGGATCAATGTCTATTTTTGACAAGTTTCTTAACAAAACGTTTTGCAGGTGAGCGCTTCTTAAGACTTCGTCAAAATTATCCACATTTCATACCAGTATCGTTAGCATAAGTTTAGATCGATAGGAGCGATCGCTCCTCATTGATACTTGGTTCATCGTTACTGCTGTCAGTTACTGTTGTCACTTGTTGACACTTGATTTTCATAGCACATCTTCTTGACACATTAGGCTCAAATATGGAGTTTCTATCAAACACTGTAGCCCTCTCGCGGATGCAGTTTGCGTTAACCGCTATCTTTCACATGCTGTGGCCAATTTTGACAACTGGCATGGCTATTTACCTCGTCATTATTGAGGGATTGTGGTTAAAAACTAAGAAACCTGAATATTATCACCATGCTCGGTTTTGGGCAAAACTCTATGTCTTAAACTTTGGGATTGGCGTCGCTTCAGGTGTGCCGATGGAGTTCCAGTTTGGAACAAACTGGGCCCCATTTTCAGAAGCCGTCGGAGACTTTTTCGGCAGCGTTTTAGGGTTTGAAGCGTCTATGGCATTTATGCTCGAAGCCGGCTTTTTGGGCATTATGCTTTTTGGCTGGGAGCGCGTGAGTCCATCGATTCACTACCTCGCTACCATCATGGTTGCCTTTGGTGCAAACTTGTCTACATTCTGGATTATTGCTGCAAATTCCTGGCTACAAACTCCGGCAGGAGGAGAATTAGTCAACGGTAAATTTGTAGTCGATGATTATTTTCAAGCCATCTTTAATCCCTTCATGGTTAATAGTGTGCTGCACATGTTTTTTGCCACACTTGAGACCTCTTTATTTGTGATTGGTGGAATTAGCGCTTGGTACATTTTGAACAAGCGCCATGAAGAATTTTTTGCTAGATCGTTCAAAATTGTCCTAGCTATTGCGATCGCAGTTGCACCGCTGCAAATTTACATCGGACACCTCAGCGGAGAGCAAGTTTACCATCGGCAGCCTACCAAAATGGCCGCGATGGAAGCTCAATGGGAGACTGCTCCGGCGGGTCAGCCAGCCGATTGGAGTCTGATTGCGTTTCCTAACGAAGAATTGCAGCGCAATGATTGGGAAATCAAAATTCCGAATGCGCTAGGCTACATCCTTGAGTTCAAGCCCAACCTATCAGAGCCAGTACAGGGGCTAAGTGAATGGAAGCCTGAAGACCGCCCACACATGGTTGGCTTAATTTACTACGCATTCCGCACCATGATCGCCATTGGATTTTTCCTGGCAGGTTTGATGGGGATCACGGTACTGCAATGGTTGCGCGGTAAGCTATCGGGCGATGCGATCGCACAACAAAAGTGGCTGATGCGAGCCTGGATGTTTTCCGCTCCCCTTGGCTACATTGCCGTCGAGTCCGGTTGGATTGTGCGCTGTGTGGGTCGTCAGCCCTGGGCGATGTATGGGCAAATTCGGACGGCTGATGCTGCATCCAACTTGCCCCCCGGAGAAGTGCTTGGTTCACTGCTGAGCTTTGCCGTTGTGTATTCGCTGTTATTTGTCTCTGCGATCTACTTTGGCAGTCGCATCATCCGTAAAGGGCCTGACCTGTCCCGTCCGCTCCCCAATCTGGCAAATATAGTTGGGTTGGATACCACGCCAGCCGAACACGTTCCCGACCAGCGCCCCGTCGAGGCACGACAGTAGGAGGAGATATGGAAACCATTAATTATTTCTTGCCGCAGGTTTGGTTTTTTATCCTGGCACTGTTTTTGCTGCTGTACGTCATGCTCGACGGCTTTGACTTGGGGGTTGGGATTTTATCCCTCACGGCATCTTCGGAGGAACGTCGCGGTATCTTGATGACCAGCCTTAGTAATGTTTGGGATGCCAACGAAACTTGGCTGGTATTGATGGGGGGCGCTTTATTTGGAGCCTTTCCCCTGGCCTATGCCACCATTTTGAGTTCGTTATACATTCCAATCTTGACAATGGTGTTCGGGTTCATTTTCCGAGCTGTAGCGTTTGAATTCCGAGAACACGCCGATCGCAAGTTCTTCTGGAACTTATCCTTTGGAGTTGGTAGCTTTACGGCTGCTCTTGGGCAAGGCTTTGCATTAGGCGCGGTGCTAGGGGGGATTTCGGTCGATGCGTCTGGACATTTCATTGGTGGTACGTTTGACTGGCTGACCTGGCGATCGCTCCTAGTGGCACTCACGCTGATTCAGGGCTATGTGCTGATTGGCTCAACCTACCTAGTGATGAAAACTGAGGGTGAACTTCAGAAAACCCATTATCGCACAGCCACGATCGCCGCTGTAACAACGCTGATCGGAGCCATCCTGATCACCATTGCAACGCCGCTGCTGTCAGACTTCGCCCGCGATCGCCTGTTTCAAGCCCCATTTGTTTATATCTTCGCCGCCATTCCTGTTCTTGGCGTGGGATTGGTGGCCTTGCTGCTGCGGAGCCTCCAACTTAAGCAAGAGCGATTGCCCTTTATTTGGACAATCATGATTTTCTTGCTAACCTTTGCCGGACTGGCGCTGATCGTCTTCCCGTACATTATCCCAACGCAGATCACAATCTATGATGCCGCAGCCTCGTCAAGCTCGCTGGTCTTCATGCTGATCTTCATTGGATTTTTGATTCCAATCATGCTGTTCTACAATATCTATCAATACGTCGTTTTCCGAGGTAAAGTGACTACCGGACACTACGGCGATTGATATTGACCGCTTTAGTTGCTTTATTCGCGCTTTAGGATACCCCCTTGAATCAATTTTGGGTTCGAGGGGGTTATCGTTACAGGGCAATCGCATCATGTCAATAGCGCAGCCTTATTCTCAATAATATTGCGAATAGACTCAATAAACCCCTTAAAATAGTCTAATTGAGTATATCTCTATACCAAGATGGGCTTATTTTGTACGGAGATGCGATTGCCCTGGTTATCGTTAAAGAACAATAGCTGGCGTGCATCTCAATGGTGCAATCCGTACAATAGGTCGCTCTCTACTGGTCATGATTTTGGGTGATGTGGGCGACGCCCACACCACCCAAAATCATGACATGAATACCACTCCTCAACATTGATTCAAACGTCGGAGGAAAACAGCGCGACCCTCTGGATGCGCCTGCCGATTGCGGGCAACTTCAGCCAACCCATTGAAATGGGGTCAAAGTATTTGCAATGTTGACCTATGAGTCCACTTCAGTAAACCTGATCGATAGCAGCTTATTTGCAGGGTGGGTGCGCGACACCGACCCGCAGGGTGGCTGAACGCGGTATTGGATATATTAAACCCAGACTTGCAAGACAGGAATGCACATTTTTAGACAATGTAGGGGGTAGGTTTCCTGACCCTTTTAACGATTGGAGTTTAGCCGGCCTTGTCCGTCAACTAAGGAGCAATAGTTTGCTAGTATCTTTTATAGCTATACGCAAAACCTGATAGCCTCAGCTATAGTTATACGCAAAGCTCGATAACCTTAGCGCAGATTGATCTATCTAATAATGACGGCTTTGAATTGAGGTACGGATGGACTTCATTCAGTCAAAACATTGCCGCCATTCTAAGGGTTATGTTCGCTCCTTTGCGGCGCGATCGCCCCATCAAATCTGCGATCGCGCCGACCTCACGCTTTGTTGTTACTACGTTATGGGTAAATTACGCCGTGTATCAAATCCTCGCTATTATTTTTCAATGGGCCCATCAATTAACGGAATGGCTGTCGCCAGTGCTAGGGCCGCTGTGCTTTGTATTCGCTTGGGGACTGATTGCAATGGTTGGCTGGAGTATTTGGTCGGCACTGCGAGATAGCGTGCAGCGAGCCAAAACCATGCACCAAATCCCCTGTGCCAATTGTCGATTTTTTACTCAGGACTATCATCTAAAGTGTCCAGTACAGCCAATGTTGGCATTGTCTGAACGGGCGATCGATTGCCCAGATTACGAACCTGACCCGGCGCAAACCAGTTCTTACATTGCATCTTAAGCCCATTGATTAACTTTGAGAACTGCTATGCTGATTCGCTCACTTCAAGACTGCGATGAATTTATGGCTGGGGATGGAACCCGGCTGCGCGAGCTGCTCCACCCCGACAAGCAAGATATTGCTCTGCGCTATAGCCTAGCCCATGCGATTGTTCCGGTCGGGCAAACGTCGCTTCCCCATTCGTTGACCACTTCCGAAGTGTATTACATTCTCAGTGGGGAGGGGGAAATGTCGATAGAGGGCGATCGCCAACTTGTGAAATCGGGCGATGCTGTCTACATTCCCCCAAATGCCAAACAGTTTATCCGAAATATGGCCGACGAACCGCTGATTTTTATCTGTATTGTTGATCCAGCTTGGCGCAAGCAAGATGAAACAGTGTACAGCTAGCGGTTGCAGAAGACTAGCGGTTGTAGGTAATGCTTCAGCCGCTAGAGCGGTTTTAGAATCAATGGTTTTGTCATATAGCAATCCTATTTGGATTGTGAGAAGGATTCC
>CAYSIR010000328.1:0-4726 GCA_964431105.1 uncultured Leptolyngbya sp.
CGATCGCAACACCTACGAGGGCGCTGTCCAAAGTCACAGATGTTGATTTTGAACCCCAAGCTTCGCTCTACGCGACAGCCCATTATCAGACTTTTCGATGGGGGTAGTTTTTTATTGGTGAGAATTTTGGGTGGTGTAGACGTCGCCCACACCACCGAAAATTCTCACACAAATACCACTACCTCTATGGGTTGCGTAGGTTAAGTAGAATCAATGGGTTGGATTAAGAAAACAAGCGATCGCTTTCTCTGGGTTGCCGAAACACCGTATGGTTTTCCATGAGACAATTTCATCGATCGGGCCGATTCGTTCGATCGCAAGCCCGATTGGGATGTGCCAACCGCTACAATTCTGAGGGGCACGTCATACCGCATTAAGAAACATAGGCTATGTCAGAATCAACCATTGAGTCCGTATTACAAGAAAACCGACAGTTTGCGCCCCCAGCAGACTTTTCAGCCAATGCCCGAATTAAGTCGCTGGAGAATTACCAGCAACTCTACGATCGCGCCAAAGCCGATCCCCAGGCCTTTTGGGCAGCGTTAGCCGAAAAAGAACTGCACTGGTTTGAGAAATGGGATACGGTTCTAGACTGGCAGCCGCCCTTTGCCAAATGGTTTGTCGGTGGCAAAATCAATGTGTCTTACAACTGTCTCGATCGCCACCTCACCACCTGGCGGCGCAATAAAGCCGCGATTATTTGGGAAGGCGAACCCGGCGATACTCGCACGCTAACCTATGCCCAGCTTCATCGAGAGGTGTGCCAGTTTGCCAATGCGCTGAAACAATTGGGCGTGGGCAAGGGCGATATAGTCGGCATTTATATGCCGATGATTCCCGAAGCGGCGATCGCCATGTTGGCCTGCGCCCGCATCGGTGCGCCCCACAGCGTCGTATTTGGTGGCTTCAGTGCTGAGGCATTGCGCGATCGCTTAGTAGACGGGAATGCCAAAGTGGTGGTAACGGCAGATGGCGGATGGCGCAAGGATTCCATCGTGCCGCTCAAAATTCAGGTCGATAAAGCGATCGCCGACGGTGGCGCTCCCTCAGTTGAAAAGGTGCTGGTGGTGAAGCGCACCGAACAAGAGATTGCCATGCAGGACGGTCGGGATTATTGGTGGCACGACCTGCAAAAGACGGTTTCGGCCGATTGCCCGGCAGAGCCGATGGATAGCGAAGACCTGCTGTTCATTCTCTACACCTCCGGCAGCACCGGCAAACCGAAGGGCGTGGTTCACACCACAGCGGGCTACAACCTCTACGCCCACATGACCACCCAGTGGATTTTTGATCTGCGGGACGATGATGTGTATTGGTGTACCGCTGATGTGGGCTGGATTACAGGACATAGCTACATCGTTTACGGGCCGCTATCCAACGGCGCAACCAGCCTCATGTATGAAGGTGCGCCCCGTCCATCTAATCCCGGCTGCTTTTGGGACATCGTAGAAAAGTACGGCGTCAATATTTTCTATACGGCTCCGACGGCGATTCGGGCATTCATCAAAATGGGGGACGACTTGCCCAATGCCCGCGACCTATCTTCGCTGCGGCTGCTGGGCACAGTGGGCGAACCGATTAACCCGGAAGCCTGGATGTGGTATCACAAGGTGATTGGCGGTGAAAAGTGCCCGATTGTGGATACCTGGTGGCAAACGGAAACCGGGGGCGTCATGATTACGCCGCTGCCTGGCGCAACGCCCACCAAACCAGGCTCAGCGACGCTGCCGTTCCCCGGCATTTTGGCGGATGTGGTAGATCTGGATGGCAATCCAGTCGGCGACAATGAAGGCGGCTATCTGGTGGTGCGGCATCCCTGGCCGGGCATGATGCGAACGGTCTATGGCGATGACGATCGCTTCCGCCGTACCTATTGGGAACACATCACGCCCAAGGATGGAAACTATCTGTACTTTGCTGGGGACGGTGCGCGCAAGGATAGTGACGGCTATTTCTGGGTAATGGGTCGGGTTGATGACGTGATCAACGTGGCAGGGCACCGCTTGGGCACGATGGAAATTGAGTCGGCGCTGGTGTCGCACCCATCGGTGGCGGAGGCGGCGGTCGTCGGTCGTCCGGATGATGTGAAAGGCAATGAAATTGTGGCGTTCATCACTCTAGAGAGCCATTATGAACCTACTAACGATTTGGTAGACCAACTGAAGCAGCACGTCAGTCAAGAAATTGGGGCGATCGCTCGTCCGGGGAATATTCGCTTTAGTGAGGCGCTGCCCAAAACTCGGTCGGGTAAAATCATGCGACGATTGTTGCGATCGCTGGCGGCGGGTCAGGAAGTATCGGGCGATACCTCGACTCTGGAAGATCGCTCCGTTCTCGACAAGTTGCGAGGAGGCGCGTAATTCCTTTGGCTGGTTGAGTCAGCGCTGATGAACATCTGGGGACATGGCTCGGCCGTGTCCTTTTGGTGTGTTTGTTGTAGTTGATGTGTTGATATGTTGATCAAGGTTTGATTTCGCCACCGTGTCTAAAGCCTACGCCCTTGCTATTCATACCTCTAGCCCAGATTTGGGCCTGGCGATCGCGCCCCTATCTGCGCTGAGCGAGAGTCGGTATCAATCTTGGCCGCTCGGTCGAGATGTATCCAACCAACTCCACGCCTACCTGCAAGACTTTTTGAAACCGCAGACCTGGGCAAATTTAGCGTACATTGCCGTCGCGATCGGGCCAGGCGGCTTCACGGGAACTCGCATCGGCGTGGTGACGGCTCGAACCCTGGCGCAACAGTTGAGGATTCCGTTGTTTGGGGTATCGAGTTTAGGGGCGATCGCTTGGCAAACGATGAAAAATTCCAATAGGGTATCCGGCTCTATTGCGGTGCAAATGCCGGCCCATCGCGGCGAGGTGTATGGCGGACTCTACACGGTGACTACGTCGGAAGCGTTGCCCAAATTGGATACTAAAATTGCCGACACAGTGGGATCACCGGAGCAATGGCAACAGCAACTGGCTCAGTATCCCGCCCCCGATCGCACCGTTGAGGCATCCGGCGGACAGGGTGACGCGGTCATCAGCGTGCTGGAACTGGCTCACCTGCGCTGGCAACAGGGCGATCGCCCCGACTGGTCAGCGGTGGTGCCGATGTATGGTCAAAGTCCGGTTTAGATGGCTACTGCCGAGGGGTCGAAGTCTCGTGAAGCCTAGCGCTGAACACAATGGTCTTCTGACAAAGTCTCCGCCTAAACGCGATCGCCCTGCCATACGCCTCACTAACCAGGGGGTCTCATTAGATAACGAGGAGGGCAAGAGCGATCGCGCTGGGCAATCATACCAATTTGGGGGATTCAACGATCGCAGCCATTAGCGTAGGGCGATCGCTTGCGGGAACTCTATCAAGAAGTGGAAGACCGAATTGAAGGGATTGAGTAAGCCTCCCATTGCTCTTGATTCGGTGAATCCTGTCTAGTAATCCTTAATTCAGACCCCGGTAAGGTGACTTGCCGGGGTTTAATTATCGAGTGGGCTACGCACTCCATGTCCTCCTCGATTGAGCACATGGGTGTAAATCATGGTCGTTTTCACATCCTTATGCCCCAGCAGTTCCTGAATGGTGCGGATATCATAGCCATTCTGCAATAAATGCGTTGCAAAGCTATGGCGAAACGTGTGACAGCTAACCCGCTTTGATAACTTCACAACTCGAACTGCCTGCTTGACCGCTTTTTGGACGCTGCTCTCATGGAGATGATGACGACACATCAAATCACTCCGAGGATCTTTGACGATTCGACCCGAGGGAAACACATATTGCCAAGCCCATTCCCGATTTGCATTGGGATATTTTCGCTCTAAGGCAAAGGGCAATGATACCGCCCCATATCCTCTGCCTAAATCCTGCTCATGCTGCCGTTTAACACTCACTAGATGGTCACGAAGGGCATCCGTCACACTCAGCGGTAGCATGGTCACACGACTTTTACTGCCCTTGCCGTCTCTAACAATGATTTGCTGTTGGGCAAAATCGATGTCTTTAACTCGTAACCGTAGCCCTTCCGTTAATCGTAGTCCACACCCATAGAGGAGCTTCACCACCAACTGAGGAACCCCATCAATGTGTTGAATGACGGCTTTGGCTTCCTCTTTGGTTAATACAGTAGGCAAATACTGGGAGCGTTTCGCTCGAACGGCACTGATTTCAGTCAGTTCAAGCTTTAGCACATCTCGATATAGAAATAACAGTGCGTTCAGTGCCTGATTTTGGGTTGATGCAGCAACACGCCCCTGCACGGCAAGATGGGTTAAAAACGCTTCAATTTCAGGAGTGCCCATGTCTTTAGGATGGCGTT
This sequence comes from uncultured Leptolyngbya sp., assembly GCA_964431105.1. Lineage (GTDB taxonomy): Bacteria > Cyanobacteriota > Cyanobacteriia > RECH01 > RECH01 > RECH01. Next base: position 4,305 of record CAYSIR010000328.1, read on the forward strand.
TATTGTGAAACAGAATGAAGCGGCGAATCCATTGAACATAGGTTTCTTCCGTACGATACGCATAGTGTTTCATGCGAATGGCATCGCGGACTTGGTCTAGGAGCTTTTTGGGAGGTTTCTGCATGGTCAAGGATCGGTAGCAATGAGCACCCAGCACGAGAAAAACTACTTATAGTATATTCGTACTTCGTCTAAAAATATACGGAAGAATTCTGCCGATCCACCCCAAAAAGCGTGTTATGCAGAAAAATTCCGCGATCCATGCATATTTTGGGGTAATATGTGGAAAGATTCTGCCGATCTGCCTTAGAAGGGATGTTAGGCGGAACAATTCTGCGATCCATCCGTTTTAGGGTGATATACGGAAAAATTTTTGCGATCATCCCATATGGGGTGGATCGCAAGAGTTTTTCCGCCTAATA
>CAYSIR010000329.1:0-4726 GCA_964431105.1 uncultured Leptolyngbya sp.
CCAATAGAGGTCCGCCGAGTTGTGAAGGAGAATGGGCGCTGTGAGAGAGAGTCCTGCACATTCTTGCTCACAATCTAATGCTCACAATCTAAACCGGATTGCCGTATCTGCTTGGCGCTATATAGCAATCCTAATTGAATCGTGAGAAGGAGTCCGCAGGACTCCTTCTCACAACACCCATTCTTGTTTACAACTCATTTGGGATTGCTATATCAGAATGATGATGAGTGATCGAGCATAATCTGCTCAGCATGATTGATCACTTGGTTTGCACTGGGCAATTTTATCGGTTCGTTAGACAATAGAACTATTGATCCAGGATTGAGTAATTCAGGATCGATGCAGCCTTGCTTGTCTCCTAAACGGTACAAATTTGGCCGTATCTTAGCTTTGCAGCCCTCACCCTTGCTCCCTTTCCCCGGACTGGGTACGGAAACCGCTGAAACGGTTATCTCTATGTTTGAAGGTTACATATCTGAAGACCGGCGGAAGTGCTGACAAGGTAATTTGTCCCGTATCCTCAATTTTCGTAAGTTTTCGTGATTACAATAGTACAGCATACGCTGAACATGCCGACTGAATAGAGTAGAACGCTTATGGCTCGGACTGTGCAGAGCATTGAACAAGATATTCAACTTTTGACTCGGACGGTCGAAGCGATCGCCCAGGACATGCATAATGCTTACAGAGACTACATTCATATTTTGGGAGATGCGCTCCGAAAACAGTTGGTTATCGCTTGCTATCATCTTTGTACTCAGGGGTATCCGGAGGAGTTTTTAAGGTTATCGCTGAGTGAACGGCAATCGCTCCAACAAAAGCTGCGAGACCTTGGACAGCGATCGCAGGCGCAGTTGTCAGAATTGGTGCATCCTCCCTGTCCTGTCTCGAAACGACCCACTGAACAGCCGAGTCTTCTGGAGGCGCTGATGTCGGTGGCGGCCCGTCAGCAATTTGAACAGATTGATGACGGAACGGATGTGGTGATTGATGAATCATCAGAAACGGCCTTGGGGGATGATGTTATCCTGCCGTCGGATGAAACAGATAAGAGTTCTGATGTGTTACTTCCCCAGGCAGCGCCATCGGTTAATGAATTGACTGAAGCGATCGCGGCTGCCCAAGAAGAGGCGGAGGAACGAGATGATACAGAAGCAGTGGATGATCGTCCGATCAATCCTTATGATTTAGTTCATTGGCGCAATGATTTAGAAGAAGCGATCGCAGAACTACTGCAAAACGTTTCTCATGCTACAAATAAGCTATTGCAAGAAGCCGGTATCTTATCGGGAGTATTACCTGAACCAGTGTTAGAGGTTGCCTCCAAAACTGACATGATGGCAGAATCCGTTGGGCCACCAAACCTATTGAAACTTCGGATTGAAGCAGAAACAGAGGATCAAGAAGAGTTGGAAACAGCGCATTTGGTGGTTGTGCATTTGCGACTATCAGAAATTGAGTTCAGCAATCCTGATTTTGCGCCCAAACGCGCAACCATTCGAGAACTGTCCGCCAAGCTTAGTCAGGTGGGGCGCGACTATCGCCGGGTGCATCGGGAAAAGGCAGTGGCGGAGGCTGAATCCGCATGGCGATCGAGTTGGTTTGAGAACTGATGGACTGGGAACGGTTGCAGAAGGCGTTGTCCTATGAGGCAGAGGGTGCATTCAACGATCGCCAGGGTAAGACCTATCGGTTCAGTGAATTTCTGCATCTGAGTTTGCAGGAACCGACCGAGGAACTGCCAGAGGGCGATCGCTCTCGCTGTCGAGAGATGGCGGCGAAGTACGCCGACTATTCTGACTTATCTTTGGCGCAACGGCGGCATTTGGTCGCCGATACACGACGGTTTGTATGGCAGGTAAAGCGATCGCTGGAAGACCAATCTGCATCACCTGCCGAACCCCAACCACGCACCATCCGCCAGACCAAAACTACTGATATCGTCGCTCGTTCCAGTTCTTCGAGCATTACTCTTGACCAACCGATTACCTACGTGAAGGGAGTGGGCCCAAAAAATAGCGATCGCCTGGCTAAGCTTGGCATCTACACTGTTCGAGATCTATTATTTTATTATCCGCGAGATTATTTAGACTATGCCCGCGAGGTAAATATTCGGGATTTGGAACCGGGCGAGACGGTGACGCTAGTGGGAACGGTAAAGAAATGTACCTGCTTTACCAGTCCGCGCAATACTAAGCTGACGATCTTTGAATTAGTGATCCGAGATCGATCTGGGCAAATTAAACTTAATCGATTTTATCCAGGTAAGCGCTACAGCAATCGCGGCTGGCAAGAGCAACTGAAGCGGCAATATCCTGTTGGAACTCGTGTTGCGGCATCGGGCTTAGTGAAAGCTAGTAAATACGGCATGACGCTGGATGATCCACAAATCGAAGTCTTATCCGGTGCGGATGAACCGATTGATTCCCTCATCGTTGGGCGCGTAGTTCCTATTTATCCACTGACCGATGGCGTGAATGCGAATTTAATTCGCCGCACCATGCTGGAAGTGATTCCGGCTGCTCAACAACTAGATGATCCGCTGCCTGAGGCTCTGCGCGATAAATATGAATTGACGACCCTACCAGATGCGATCGCCCAGATTCATTATCCTGACAACAGCGATATTCTTAGCGCTGCCCGCCGCCGCCTTATTTTTGATGAATTTTTCTATCTGCAACTGGGCTTGCTGCAACGTCGCTGTGCCCAGCACCAAGCCCAAACCAGCAGCATCTTATCCTCCCAGGGGCAACTCATCGATCAGTTTTATGAAGTGCTGCCCTTCCCGCTAACCAATGCTCAGCAGCGCGTCGTGAACGATATTTTGCAGGATCTGGGTCGCCCCACGCCTATGAATCGACTGGTACAGGGGGACGTAGGCTCTGGAAAAACGGTCGTAGCGGTCATTGCAGCATTAGCGGCGATTCAGTCTGGCTATCAGGTCGCGCTGATGGCTCCCACAGAAGTCTTATCTGAACAGCACTACCGCAAACTGGTATCCTGGTTTAACTTACTTCATCTTTCCGTTGAATTATTAACTGGCTCTACCAAAACTTCAAAACGCCGACAAATCCATACTGAACTGGAAACCGGAGAACTGCCGCTGTTAGTAGGAACCCATGCGCTGATCGAAGATCCGGTCAAGTTCAGCCGATTGGGATTAGTCATCATCGACGAGCAGCATCGCTTTGGCGTAGAGCAACGGGCCCGCCTCTGTCGCAAAGGCGACAATCCCCATGTGCTAACCTTATCTGCCACGCCCATCCCCCGTACCCTTGCACTCACCCTACACGGCGACCTGGATGTGAGCCAAATTGATGAACTGCCGCCAGGACGCAAGCCGATCCAGACCACAATGCTGTCAGGACGCGATCGCGCCCATGCCTATGATCTAATTCGTCGCGAGATTGCCCAAGGGCGACAGGTCTATATTGTGTTGCCGCTGGTGGATGAGTCGGAACAGTTGGACTTGCGATCGGCGATCGAAGAATATCAACGCCTCAGCGAAACCGTATTTACAGAGTTTACAGTGGGATTGCTGCACGGTCGCATGACCTCCACCGAAAAGGATAATGCGATCGAACGGTTCCGCCGCAACGAAACCCAAATCTTAGTTGCCACCACCGTCGTGGAAGTTGGCGTAGATGTACCCAACGCCAGCGTTATGCTAATTGAACACGCCGAGCGCTTTGGGCTATCGCAACTGCACCAACTGCGCGGCCGCGTTGGACGGGGCGCAGACCAAGCCTTTTGCTTACTCATGAGCAGCACCAAAACCGAAACCGCCAAACAGCGATTGAAAGTAATGGAACAATCGCAGGATGGCTTTTTTATTGCTGAAATGGATATGCGATTCCGCGGGCCGGGGCAGGTCTTGGGTAAGCGACAATCGGGACTACCGGACTTTGCGCTAGCGAGCTTGGTGGATGACCAGGACGTGCTAGAACTAGCCCGCGAAGCCGCCGAAGCTGCCATCAACCGCGACCCTACGCTCGATCGCTGGCCCGCGATGCAAACGGAACTGACCTACCGTTATCGCAAGCTGATGGGCGGCGCTATGATGAACTAAAACGTTGGGAGGTTGGTCGATGAACCGCATTACAGTCGAAGAAATCCAACGCGATCTGATGGCATTTCTGCATCAGGTTGAGGCGGGTGAGTCGTTTACGATTTTGAACGCTGAAGGGGCGATCGCTGAAATCCGTCCTCTCATTCAGACCAAGCAATCTCGCCCGGCGGGTCTTTGTGCTGGAGAGTTTACGGTTCCCGATGACTTCAACGAACCACTACCCGAAGAAATCCTACGGGCATTTGAAGGGCAATGAACATTTTGCTGGATACCCACATCTTTTTGTGGTTCATCAGTGATGATTCTCGCATATCGGTAAACGTGCGAGAGGCAATTCAAAACCCAGAGCATCAGGTCTATTTGAGTTCTGTTTCAGTATGGGAAGCAATTGTGAAATATCAATTGGGAAAATTGCCCTTTCCAGAACAACCTGGAACGTATTTGCCTGAACAACGCGATCGCCACCAAATTGCGAGTCTTCCATTAGATGAGCAGAGTGTGACGCAACTGAGCTATCTGCCAGCATTGCACCGAGATCCATTTGACCGAATGCTAATCTGCCAGGCTCTTCAAAAGAATTTAACCATTGCAACGGAAGATCCCTTAATTCGTTCATATTCTGTCAGTGTCTTGTAATCGCTGGCCCACGATGCAAAC
>CAYSIR010000330.1:0-4726 GCA_964431105.1 uncultured Leptolyngbya sp.
TGCCAATTGGCGTCCCGACAACATACAGTGTCCCCATTTGTCTAATTTAATACCGGCTGACTTTGTTACTCTAGCTTTTTTTTGGGCTAGAATCGACAAAGACATCTTGAGTCGAAGTTACTAGAGGTGGGCTATCGCGGCTCTGCCGATACTGGCGAAGCATTTTATGGAGTAGTGTAGCGGCGGTTTTGGTTCTAGGCAAAGATTAGACAGACGGCTAATTTATTTTTTCAGAACCTTATTTGGAGATTATGGGAAATTCAGTCAAACCAATCCAAAAAATTATTTTTGGCAGTCCCGGTACGGGTAAAAGTTATCAGGTGCGCGAGATTGCCCAGGATCAACTAGGTATAGAATTTGATGACGATACCAAAATTCTAAAGAATACGGTTAAAACTGTATTTCATCCTGAATATACTTATTCTGATTTTGTGGGTAAGCTATTGCCGTACACGTATGGCAATTCTGTAGTTTACAAGTATTACCCCGGACATTTCCTACAGGCATTGGGTAAAGCCTATCGAGGTTTAATTGACAATTCCGAAGAAAAATATCTATTAGTGATTGATGAATTGAATCGAGGAAATGCTGCTGCTATTTTTGGCTCGATATTTCAGTTATTAGATAGAGAAGATGATGGTTGGTCAACTTATGAGGTAGATATATCCGAGTTGGAACTGGTCGGTTTGTTTAATGCCATGGACTATAAAGCTAATATTACAGGTGATCGAGAGATACAGGTAGAAGGTACAATATTAGAAAAATTTTTCCGCGAATTGCAAAATGAATTAGGTAGCAATTCTGAGGATAGGGATAGAGTAAGAATGTTGAAAAATTTAAAGGATTATAAAATTAGCCTTCCTCCTAATTTATCCATTCTTGCTACCATCAATACCTCTGATGAGTCAATTTACTATCTAGACAGTGCTTTTAAGAGACGTTGGGATTGGGAGTATGTGGATGCTCCTAGTTGGGCTGACATAAGAAGTAAAAACGTACCAGAGATAATATCACAAGCCACCTTGGAACTAGAGAATGGTGAGCCTCTAAAGTGGTATCGATGTATTGTAGGCATCAATGAGTTTATAAAATCCCATCATCAAAGTATTAGAAGAGTAGAAGACAAACAAATTGGTTGGTGGTTTATTAAGCCTAATGATGGAAAAGTTTCGCTGGATCAAGTAACAGATAAAGTCATGTTCTATTTGTGGGATAGTGTATTTGCCAGAGACAAAAGACCTTTAGTAAAATTTTTTACAGAATCATTGAATGACATAAACTTAACTACTTATGCCGATTTCGTCATGTATGCAGAAGAGTTTATAAAAAAAATGCATGATAGTGTACCTGCTTTAGAAGAGTAAAGCTCAGTTAGATAACGATGTTCTAATTTTTTGAATAATGATAGATTTTAAAGAACTGCAATTAGAGGTTAATGAAACCTATTCGTTTGTAGGGATAAAAAGACGAGAGTCCCAGATAATCTTTTGTTTGCCTAAAGGATTTGATCCAAGTTTGTTTACTACTTACGAAAGCAAGCGAGACTTATTTTTTCAGTTTTATAGGATATTGAATCATTTTAAAGATATTTGCCTCCAGAAAGATGCTGATATCAAAACTCAGGATAGGGATGGTGTAATCACAAATCAGGGAAGTATTCAGCGAATCAGTTTACCTGATGTTGAGATAGAAGAGAATATTTTTTACTCGAAGTTAGATCTGATTGGTTCTATTCTCAACGCTTATGATGAGCTTAAAATATTGTCTTTGGCTGATAGGTTGGGAAAATCTGAGAAAATAGACTACAGCAAACTGCATTCATTTCTACACCGTGCGGTGTATCTGGATAATGGTGCAGCATATATTGATGCTATGACATTACCCCGGCAGATGATACATTACCAGTCCACTGATATCGTTGGTATGTACTGCTATATCCTGGTAGAAGTTAAGCAGCAGTTGCATGAAGCGGTTAGCGGTGAAGTTGCTGCTTTAGCCGAACGGTTTAAGCACCAGTATATTGATGCTGAGTCTGGCTTATTTTATGCTGAGTATAGCAGTCAAACTGTTGATACTCTTAAAGATGCACTGGAATTAATTGATAGAAACACTGCCCTTAAAGATACAGATTACTGGTATTTTTATGATGCAATTGAGTTATTTTTGCATGGGGAGATATCCAAAGCTGATGAAGGAGAAATTTGGGGAATAAAGAACTTTTATAGTGTTTGGGAGTCGATGTGCCTGACGTACTTGGCAAAGACAGTGTCACCAGAATACATCTTGCACTTAGATACCACATTTCTCTCTAATGATGTAGTGTCATTAGCTAATAGTAATACCAAGATAGTGGATCTAGCTAATGTCTTTAGTATTAATGGTAGGCAATTAGTACCAGATGCGGTTATATTTTCTACTGGTTTCAATGAATTTAGGTGGAGAGAAAAAAATACTATTTTCTTGAAAAAACAAACTTATAAGGGGACTACATGGGATGACTATGGCTATACAACTAAATTCGAGTCACCTGATTTTGCTGAAGTTGATTTGAAAATAGCTTATGAAGGTCAGCCTTTAAATAAACATACTTTTGAAGAGTTAGGAAAAGTTTATAGGAATCAAAATAATCAACTCATTATCAATAATCAATTGCCTAGCAATTTTTATTCCTTTTGGGAAATAGATCTTAAACAGTTAGATTCTAAGTCGCTAGATATGATGTTTAGGCTAAATCACATTTTTTACGTGGCTTTAAACAAAGCCATCTTTACTCCCAATCAATTTGAAAAATTTTTGTGGGATGAGTTTTGTCTTAATAAAAACAATGTATTTAAGGAATCTTTATTTAGACGTGGAACAATAATTTTAGAACCACAAAAAATAATTGATGAATTTATAAGTTTTTGCGGCACAGTATGCTCTTTGAAAGTGATTGACATAAAATACTTGTCCCTAGCATACTGTCGCGATATTAACAATCGTCGCTATCTTAAAGAAAAAAGTATCAGAAAACAATTTGTCTATGAATATCTATTGCAGCAATTTATTGGTGGCAATGATAGTTTAAAGAATTTAGAGATTAAGAGTGAGTTCTGGATACCTTCCTGTCAAAATGATTCTGAGATCATCAAGGAAGTTGAGCCAGAGTACCTAGATGGATATATTAGTTTAGAAAATATCAATTTTGCCGCTCTTGTTAATAGCTACTTAGATTAGCCGCAATGTCATCAACAAAAACACAACTCCTGGAACGAATAGAAGCGTTAGGATTACAGCAAGCCCTATTTCCCTCAAATGGAGAGCCAATTAATGAAATTGTATACCAGCTAGAAAACCTCAATCCCATTCCCAACCCACTCCACCCCGATTCTCTCCCCTCTCTACTCGGTAACTGGGAATTGATCTACGCCTCAAGAGGAACCGTTGTTACCCGCCAGCTTGCATCAATTCCAGATTTGGGGGGAACCCTAACAATCAAACGGGTGTGGCAAACCTTAGTCCCAGGCGATACCCATAAAATCTTTGCCTCCAACGGCGCATTTCTGGACTTACCTCTGCTAGGAGAGTGGCGGTTACAAGCTGATGGCGTTTGGACGTGGGACACTCCCGATCGCACCGCTAATGTTACCTTTAATGCATTCTCCCTGCAAGCGACCAAACCCTTTAATCTGGAAAACTGGAGCCTTCCAGAACTGAAAATCCCCGTCTGGGAATTCTTCCGCAATCAGGCTTTATGGACAACCTCCTACCTCGATCCAGAAATTCGGATAGGGCGAGGTGCAACAGGCAATCTGTTTGTCTTTCGTCGTCGCGATCGCCTCTGATACCACAACCTTAACATTCCTACTCAGATACTCAAGCCTTGGGGAAGAGCGCAACATAGAGGAAATTAACCGACCGTCTATATTGAATCTACTCAATTATTTCCTCATATTGTGTGAGGTAATCTTCTCGGCGCTGTTTCATTTCCGCAAAAACCTCGGACAACGATTTTTTGTCTAGCCATTGATGGCGCTCTCTGGTGTAGTTGCCTTGACCAGGACTAAAATGCTGAATGAATCGTAGGGCATCAACAACCCCTAACGAATCAACCAAAGCTTGATATCCTTGCCTAATGATTTCCTGTTGTGTTTTAATCATTGTTGTTTTCATCTATTTGTATAACGTCTACGAGCCATGGCACAGGATTATTAATTTTTACATTAATGAATTGAGTATTTTTCTGGGCTTTTTTAAGGAGTCGATTATCTGTTGTTAGAAAGATGTCAGCTTGGCTTCTTTCAGCGCTAGCGATATGGGTGGCATCGTAGCTAGAAAATCCCCAGCCTTGGAGTTGTATGGCTCGATCTTCGAGCAGTTGACTGCTGATCACCTTGATTTTAGCAATCGCCAGTATTTTCTTAACATTCTTGAGTCTTTCCAAGTCAGGGGTTTGGTCTAATTCTGCATCCAAAGCGGTGCTTGTAATCAGTCTCCAGACTCCTGACTGGCATTTGTTGAGAATTGTTAGAATTGCCTGGGTTTCCAGCGCAATCCGGGATTGCGTTTGGTCGTCAAACGGACGATTGAGGCAACAAGCATCCAGATAAATTCTATAGTTTTTACTCATGGATGCATCTATTCGACAGAAAGAACCTGGAAGGGTGACAGGTGAATTCTAGGGGGGAGGGCGCACGTCTATGCGCCCCTACCTTATCGCTGAATTTGAGCGAAGATTTCGTCTAAT
>CAYSIR010000331.1:0-4708 GCA_964431105.1 uncultured Leptolyngbya sp.
CATTCCATTAAGCGGGTCCCTATTACTATGGGTCGAAGACACATCCATCAGCCAGCGTCCGCGCCAGGGACAGCGCGCGAAGGTCACAGCGCATCCCTTTACGTTAGATCAAGGCAGCCTGCAAACGGCCCTGGGCGAGCTAACGCCCGACTTTAGAGAAAGTCACCTTACGCGCCAGGGCTATGCCACCCTGATGTTACCCGGTGCCCGTCGCCACCCGCAGCCCTCACCTCTGGCGGAGGCCGCCGGGATTCCGGTACCGCTAGAACCCATGGAGCTACTGGCCTGGGAGGTAGATGGCGTACTGCTGAACGTATCGCAATTGCTAGACTTCTTCGGACTGCTGCGGCCCGAAGCTGAGATGGATGGCTGGCTGTACGGGGCCAGCATTGCCTACTGGCGCGAGGTGACGCGCTTCGCGCTACGCTGCCTGGAAACCGGACACTACATCCCGGCCCTGGCGCCCAATCAGGGCGACACCTTCATAGCCTATTGGGAGGCGCGTCCACCGCGAGCGGCGCTTGACGCCCTGGTAGGGGCCATGCCGCGTGAGGCGCACGCGCTGGCAAACCAGTATGGGCAAGTCGTGTCACCCTCCGAGGCGCTGAGGGGTTTCCTCACGGTTTTTATCGACGACCAGATTCGAGAGATGGTTGAGCTGGACGTACTGGGGTCGGTAATCTACCGCCATACCCGCTGGGATCAGGCGCTTGTGGGCCGTTCTGACAACGGTGTGCTGTCGTTGAGGGGAGGGAGTCAGTTCTACCAGGATTGGTCCAACTGGGCAGAGCGCAGCCAACCACGACCCTACCGCCTATGCCTGCGACTGGACGAGCCGGAAACCGACCACGGCGACTGGCAGTTGTCCTATTTCCTTCAGTCGCAGCAAGATGTCGGGACACTGATTCCACTGGCGGAACTCTGGGCGGGCGGGCCGGACTACGAACACGTCCGTCAGGGGATGCCCACGCCCCGCCAGCAAGTGCTAGCCTGGTTGTATCAGGCCGCGCAGTATGTTCCGGCAGTAGACCGCAGCCTGAACCAACGCCAGCCGTCCTATGCCGTCCTATCCGCCTCAGAAGCCCACGCCTTTCTGTACGACGGGGCCGCCAAGCTGAGCGAGCAGGATATCATTGTATTGGTGCCGGACTGGTTTACACGGACCGCCAAGCTCAAGATCAAGCGCAATCTGTTCACAATCGAGGATTCGCTCGGCTTGCTGCGGGCGGACACGCTATTCGACTTTAAGTGGGAGGTCGCGCTCGGGGATACCACAATCGACCGCGAGGCGTTCGAGGAGATCGTCGCCCGCAAGCAGCCGCTGGTGCAGGTCGCTGGGGAGTGGGTCGCGCTAGACGAAAAACAGATACGGGCCGCGCAGGCGTTTTTTACCGACCAGCCACCGGACGGCGAGATGAACCTGTTCGACGCGCTGCACGCCACATCTAAAAAGTCGGCTGGGGAGAACTACGACGGGATCGAGATCAGCGCGCTGGAGTTGGACAAACAGGTGCACAAGCTGCTCAACAAGCTGCGCAAACCGGCCAAGGCAAAAAAGGCGACGCCGCCCAAGAGCCTCCAAGCGACGCTGCGCCCCTACCAGGAAAAGGGACTGGGCTGGCTGGTGCAGATGCGGCAGTCTGGCCTGGGAGCTTGCCTGGCAGACGACATGGGCCTCGGCAAAACGATTCAGACAATTGCGCTGTGGCTGTACGAGCGCGAGAAGTTGGCCGTGACCGGCCCGGCGCTGCTAGTGTGCCCGACCTCAGTCGTCGGCAATTGGGTCCACGAGGCGGCCAAGTTCGGGCCAGCGCTGCGGGTGATGGCCCATCACGGCCCAAACCGCCTCAGCGGTGACAGCTTTAGTGATTCCATCGAGGAAATGGATGTCGTCGTCACAAGCTACGCGCTGCTCACCCGCGACCAGGACGATCTGCTGGGCGTGCGCTGGGACAGCGTGACCCTCGATGAGGCGCAGAACATCAAGAACCCCTCCACCAAGCAGGCCCAGGCCGCCCGCAAGCTACGCGCCAGGTTCAAGCTGGCGCTTACCGGAACCCCGGTCGAGAACCGTTTGAGTGAGCTGTGGTCAATCTTTCAATTTCTCAATCCGGGCTATTTGGGGTCGCGGCAGGTGTTCACCTCGCGCTTTGCCACGCCTATCGAGCGCCATAACGACAAGGCCGCCGCCAATCAGCTACGCCAGTTGGTAGCCCCGTTTATCCTACGGCGGGAGAAGTCCGACCCCAAGGTTATCCAGGATTTGCCGGACAAGCACGAGAATCGCGTTTACTGCACACTCAGCACCGAGCAGGTCGCGTTGTATGAGGCGATTGTCCGCCGCGAGCTGGACGTTATCGCCCAGGCCGACAGTGAGATGACACGGCGCGGCGCGGTGCTGCGGATGCTGGTCCATCTCAAGCAGGTTTGCAATCACCCGGCCCACTACCTGAAGCTGGACCGGCTGAAGGGCAAGAGCGGCAAGCTGGACCGGCTGCACGATATCCTGGACGAGATCGACAGCGCCGGGGAGCGACTGCTGCTGTTCACGCAGTACACGAAGATGGGTGGCCTGCTACACAGCTTTCTAGCGCGGCGCTACAAGCGCGATGTATTGTTCCTGCATGGCGGCACGCCAGGAACCAAACGGGCGGAGATGGTTGAGACCTTCCAGCAGCCAGACGGCCCCCCGGCCTTCATCCTGTCGCTACGGGCGGGCGGAACGGGCCTCAACCTGACGGCGGCCAGCCATGTGATCCACTATGATCGTTGGTACAACCCGGCGGTCGAGGACCAGGCCACCGACCGCGCCTATCGCATCGGGCAAGACCGGACGGTGCAGGTCCACAAGCTCATCAGCATCGGCACACTGGAGGAGCGCATCGACGAGTTGATTGAGCGCAAGAAGGCGATTGCCGACCAGGTGGTGGGCAGCGGCGAGGCGTGGGTATCCGAACTCAGCGACGGTGAGCTGCGCGACCTGGTGGCGCTACGTGCAAATGCCCTAGGAGGTTAAAAATAGTATGCCCATTCATATAAGTAGGTTCGACTATAACAAAGGGGGCTATATCATTGACGAGCAGCGCGTCGAGACGGCCCTGGGCGGCCAGGCTCCGCTGGCAGTATTCCGGCGCGGGCCTTTCCAGGTCACGCGGGAACGAAAGTTAGCGCCGACGTGGTGGGGGCAAGCGTGGATCGAACGGTGTGAGGCCGAGGCTGACCGTAAGACGATCAACAAGGGGCGGCGGATTGGGCGAGACGGAGCCACCTTGCTGGTGCGGCTGGCACCGGGCGATGTCAACGGGGCGGTCAGCGAACGGCTTTACTATATGTCCCATGTCGATCTGGTTGGGCTGACGGTGGAGACGCTCTCCCCGCCAGGCTGGGCGGCGCTGGACACCCTCATGATGCACCACTCGCGGTATGTGGCCGGGCTGCTGGCCGGTGAGTTGTCGAACGAGCTTTACGAACGCATGTTGGACCGGGGTTTTAACCTGATCCCCCGTCCTTCGTTTTACTGGCAAGATCATTATGGTCGTCGGCCCTGGGTAAGCCCGAATGCTCTAGCGCTGGCGTATGTCATCGCGGCGTTAATCAGTGATGAGCCGATGCTGCTGTTCCGAATACTGGGGCAGGACCCGCAAACACTGTTAACGCGCTGGACAGGGGAGACCTTCCCCACCGACGAAAAGGACTCGTCCGCTTATGACATTACGACGTTCTGGTTGGGTGAGACGCTACCGCCGTCCGATGATCTGTTGCAGACGATGCCACCCCCGAAAATTGAGGCGTTGCCGCCGGAATACCTGGGCCAGATTCCGGAGATCCGTGAGTGGGTGGCACAAGAGGCGGCGCATGAGCTGGAGGTGATGCCACCGTTGATGGAGGGGGAACCGGTTCCGGTGTTCTCGCCGACGAACCGTGCGCCAGATGTGGCGCTCAATGCGGTACGACAGTCACGCTACGAGGATCTGGTAGCGCTCACCGACCGCTATTGCCAGGACGCCCTCGATGAGGAATTCATGCTGTTAACGCAGACGCTAGCGCGGTCGCTGGTGGCACAGCCCAAGCCGTTGGTCATGAACGGGCAGGTGGAGACGTGGGCGGCGGCTATTGTCTATGCGCTGGCGGAGGTCAATCAGCTATACGAGGAGAACGCGACCGGGTACTGGCTGGACCCCAATGTTCTGTGCGCCGCGTTCAACCGCAGTCCGAACACGACAGCCAACCGTGCCCACCGCATCCGCAAGCAGCTCGGAATTGGCTCGCTGGACCCAAATTGGACGCACAGCGCGCACCGTGAAAATGATCCGCGAACACATTTGGTCCGCGTGCGAGGGTTTTTGGTCGCTCGGCCTCCGGTGCATGATAATGTATCAGATACCGACATTCAGAGGGGGTAGTAACTGGGATCTATTCAGCTTGCCATGAGAAAGCAGGTTCAGAGGCGAGGATAGCAACGAGCGTATCGGCGATATTTTGTCCTTGCCGCCGCGCCGTTTCGAGAATGGATATGATGTTGGCGTAGACCTGTGCGCCCCAGTCGGTGCGAAAGCCGCCTGTGACTTTGCGGTAGATCACGATGTCGTCGCGGCGGGGCGATCCGGCAAACACGTCGTCGGTAAGTCGAGGCGGCTCTGTATGTCGCGCCAGCCGTCCATCCCGGCCAGGATGCGGGTGAGTCGCTGGAAGTCGTCCTGAGAAAGTT
>CAYSIR010000332.1:0-4704 GCA_964431105.1 uncultured Leptolyngbya sp.
TCACTCAGAACCAACGCCGACCCAAGGCTAATGTGATGCTTGGGGCTTAAGGATGACCAGCAGGTTCTAGAGCCTAGATGCCATTCCGTCTATCGCCATATCATCACGCTTCAGGTTTCCGAAGTGGTCGAGCGATCGCCCAAAATTGGCGTGATGTAAGCCACCAATGCCCCCAACACAAAGCCCGCTACATTACGAACCACAGGCAGCCAGTCAGACGTGCGAGTGACGACCGGCCCTAGCCCAAATGCAATGAACAAAATCCCCCACAGTGGCGAAAAAATTAACGCCCACTGCCACGCCATAATTTTCTCGTCTTTGCGAGGTTGAGCCGCAAACCCTAGCACCACTCCCCCAATGAGCGACGTGATCAGGGTAAGAATCCATTGCTCACGGGGCAGCCCCGGCACAACTTGACAACCGCCCTGCCGCAAACAGCCCTGAATGGATTCTAGGGCTTCAATAATTGAACGGTCTTCACCATTGTCGCGAACAAAAAATTGATTGCCGTAGCGAGTTTGTAGCTCAATCCAGAATGTTCGAGGCATCAATTCATACAAATCATCCCCAACGCTGAAGTTAAGTAAATTACCGCCGCGTGGGTCAGCAACTAGCAAAACACTGTGGTCATCTAGTCCCCAAAAGTCTTTAACGGCTCGCCCTGGAGTGCGATCGTATTGGGTCAACACGCGCAGCTTCCAGCCTGTTTCCGACTCGAATGCACTCAACGATTGGTCTAACTCTTCTTGTTGAAGGCTGGCGAGAGAATCGGCCAGGTCAATCACATTGGTTGGAGCATCGGGTAACAAGTCGGGATTGTTGTAAGCGTGAGCGGTTGGTGCGATCGCCCAACTACACAGCGTGAGCGCAATGGCAGCACAGACAACCCCAACTGTTCGGAAAGCAACATGAATCATGGGCATTTTTTAAAGATGTGGATCAAAACTCGTCGTTGCAATAGTCTTAATAGCTTTTTGAATAAGTGGTGTCCTATCAAACTTCCCGTCTACGTTTGGAGCAGGGCAGGGCTTCAAAGTTAGCCGGTAGCATCAGCCAAAACCGTTGATGACCTGAGCGAAGCTGTAGCGGGTTCTAACGTGGCAGAGAAGAGAATGGGAACCACTATGCAAAACTAAGACGCGCATCAGATTGCAGACGATTGCTTTACACTTGTTTACTTAACTTTAATCTTACGGTTTGCTGGAGGATTCCGTCAATTTGCCTGGACTGCCTTCAGATGTTTTCAGCAGGAAATCGGTACGACAATGATCGTTGCTGCTAGGCGGGGTTGCCCTCCCCACGTTCGGAGATCTCCCATCCTGCAACCGCAACCGCTGGCCTTCAAAACTGACTACAATGGAGACCACTACGGTTTGTGTAGTTTTGTATCGATTTGGTGGCATACATGAGTCAGCTTAATCTAGAGCAAATTTCTGAGCATTTGGACAGCGCCAACACTCGCGATCGCATGGTGGCATTGGCAAACCTGCGAAATGTAGAAGCTTCCATTGCCGTTCCGCTGATTAAGAAGGTATTGGACGATAAGAATCTCCAGATTCGCTCGATGGCTGTTTTTGCTCTGGGGATCAAGCAGACGGATGAGTGTTTCCCAATTTTGGTGCGGTTACTTGAAAGTGATCCAGATTACAGCATTCGGGCGGCAGCGGCTGGGGCGCTGGGGTATCTCGAAGATGGACGAGCCTTTGAACCTCTGATGCGATCGTTTTATGAAGATACGGATTGGCTGGTGCGGTTTAGTACGGCGGTGTCGCTGGGTAATTTGAAAGACCCCCGTGCCCGTGATGTATTGCGTAAGGCCTTGGAGAGCGAAGAGGTGGTGATTCAGCAAGCCGCGATCGCGGCCTTGGGTGAAATCTGTGATGTAGATTCGGTAGACAACATTCTCAAGTTTGCCCAAGCAGATGATTGGCTGGTGCGGCAACGGCTGGCTGAAGCACTCGGTAACTTGCCTTGTGAGAAGACGGTATCGGCGCTTAACTTTTTGACGAAAGACAATCATTCAAATGTGGCAACGGCGGCGATGATTGCCCTGCGTCGTCTCAAGGAGGCGGGTGAACTGGATAAGCTCAGTCAGGCTTCTCTTTAAATCTTTGGTCGTCTTCCATTGGTAAGGATTTGTAGGGGCGTTGCACACATCCCTACAAATCTTTGTGGAAATACTACGACCGACTCCTTAAACGTACTTGAAGGTCGTTAAAACTAAACGTTAGGGCTTCAATGGGGTTGATGCGAATGTTTTATTCGACACCGATGCTCAGTTGACCGCGATCGCCATCTAACACAGCCGGCACTCCCACCGGCAAGGCCGCATTTTGACCATCATGACCAAAGGGCAAATTGGCAATAACAGGAATGCCCAAGTCAGTAAGGCGATCGCGCAGCACTTCTTCAACCGCAAAACTAGGCAGGGAAGTCGGCGACTGGCATTGGCTAAAGCGACCGATCGCAATTCCTTTCACTTTCTGAAAGTTGCCCAACATTCGCCACTGCGTCAGCATCCGATCAATGCGATAGGGGGCTTCTGAGACGTCTTCAATGGCCAAGATCACGCCGTTCAAGTCTGGCTGCACCGAGGTGTTTAACAGATGAGTGGCCACCGTTAAGTTAGCCGGTAACAGCAGCCCCTGCGCGTTTCCGGATGCCCATGGTGTTCCCGATAGCGGTGCGATCGCCTGCCCCGTCACCCATTCAAACAATCGCTGCTGAGTCCAGTTTGGCTCGCTGGCTAGGGTAGTCAACAGTGGCCCATGCACCCCGGCAATGCCGACCCCTGCTAAGCTCCACAGCAGGGCTGTGATGTCGGAAAAGCCAATGAGCCACTTCGGGGACGAGTGCGGCCACTGCCAATCTTCGAGCAATCGCGCCCCGCCATAGCCGCCCCGCGCACACAGCACGGCCCGACAATCAGGATCAGCCCATGCCGCCGCCAATTGCTGACGGCGATCGCTATCTTTGCCAGCCAGATACCCCCAGCGGTCATCGTAGCCAGGCATGAGTTCAACCTGATACCCGCGCGATCGCCAAATCTCCACGCCAGCGCAAAATGCGCTCTGTTCTCGGAGTGTCCCGCTTGGCGCAACGACGCAGACCTTATCCCCCGGCTGCAAGGGTGATGGAATGGTGCAATGTTTCATGATGTGCCCACGGCTGAATCCTCACGTTTTTCGAGGCGGCGGGTGATGGGTCAGGATGGGGATGTCATGTTTGCAAATCCGGCATTGCCCTCATCCCCCAGTTATTCTCCCAACAGTGGGCGGCTAAGTACACACATTTCCATTGCTCCCTACAAAATGCGGCATTGCTCCCTTTGCCCAATTCTGGGAGACAATCAAAGTTGAAGTTCCCCAGAATTGGGAGATTTGAGGGGCAGACATCGCCGAAAAGTATCGCAGGCCGGTTCTTAGTTGCTCAACAGTGGATGCAGGGGAGCAAGCCATTCAGCGTCTTTCTGCCAAAGCTGGAGCGCAGTTTAGAGAGAGGGCGCAATGGTGGCAGGCTCCCTCAGAATATCCATTAGCCAAGTTTCTACGCGATCGCCCATCGCCGCTAGGGAAGAGTGCTGCTCAACCCAGTAGCGACACTGCCGCCGATCAATGTGGGAGAGCTGAGCGATCGCCTCTACCAAACCCATCACCGAGTCCGGTTCCACCAGCCAACCCGTCTGCCCATGCGCCACAAGTTCTGCCGGGCCGCCGCGCCGATAGGCAATTACCGGAACCCCACAGGCTAGCGCTTCGATGACCACATTGCCAAAGGCTTCGATCCATTTAGGCGTAACCAACAGTCCCCGACAGCGTCCCAATGCCTGCTGCAAGGCTGCTGTGGTTAAAAATCCTTCGTAGGACATTGGGGCATTTGCATAGGTTTGGCAGACTTGTTGCCAATAGTCGGAATCGGGCATGGCGCCCCAAATTTTGAGCGGCATCTGGCACTGTACGGCAGCCGCGATCGCATCTTCAATTCCCTTTTCAGGCGCAATCCGACCCACCCAACCTAGGCAATGATCAGACGACTCTTGAAACTGATACTGTGATAGATCAAACCCATTGCCCAAACAGCGCAGGCGATCGCCAAATGGAAATGTAGCGGCTTGAGACTGGCTGTGTACCGCAACGGTTTTGGGAAACAGGTCTAGCACAGAGGCGATCGCGGCATCCATGGCGTCGGTCAACGATCCCATGCTGACTAAATGCGCCACCGGCCGCTGAAACCAAGGCGTTAGGTAAAACGGCAGCCAGTCGTAGGCAAAATTTAGCACGATGTCATAGTTTGCCTCTCGCTGCTTTGCCGCTCGCCACATTGCTCCCAGCACCGAATTCGCGGGTAATGTAATCAATGCATCGCGTTCTTGGCTTTGGGCAGTGGGTTGCAGCGTTCCAGGAATTTCAATGATCTCAAATCCAGCCAAGCGAGATTGACTAGGGGCGATCGCAGTAATGGTATGCCCGCGCTGGGTGAGCGCCTGGGCCAAATTATACAGCGTCAGTTCAACGCCACCGCCTAACCCCGATCCCAAGGGCCCAACCGGCGTTGACACAAACAAAATGTTCAAGGGTGTTGCTCTCCTCATCACTGCCTCATCACTGTAGGATCGGCTGTCGCCATTCTCAATCAGCCGTTGTGGCAGTAGCCATTTTATTTAGGACATGGGATTCTTGCTGGGCGCTATAGCCCGATCGCATC
>CAYSIR010000333.1:0-4701 GCA_964431105.1 uncultured Leptolyngbya sp.
TTTCATCGCACTATCGGATAAATATACCCATCAGGACTCCGCGATCGCCCCTGGTGGATGCAGTTCCAGCACTTTTTTAAGATAATATCCAGTGTAGGATGTGGGATGTTCGGCTAACGCCTCCGGTGTACCTACCGCTACAATTTCGCCGCCGCGATCGCCCCCTTCTGGGCCCAGGTCAATAATCCAATCGGCGCAGCGAATCACGTCTAAATTATGTTCAATAACCAAAACTGAATTACCCTTATCCACCAATCGCTGTAGCACATCCAATAACTTATGGACATCATAGAACGAGAGTCCAGTAGTCGGTTCATCAATCAGATACAGTGTTTTGCCCGTAGCGCGGCGCGATAGCTCAGTCGCCAGTTTCAGCCGCTGAGCTTCCCCACCGGACAGGGTCGGCGCAGTCTGTCCGAGGCGCACGTAGCCCAATCCTACATCCACCATCGTCTGTAAGCGGGTCGCAGCTTTGGGGATATTTCGGAAAAAGTCGAGGGCTTCATCGGCAGTCATATTCAATACATCGGCGATCGATTTACCTTTGTATTTAACTTGCAGCGTCTCGCGGTTGTATCGTGCCCCTTTGCAAACTTCGCACTGCACATAGACATCAGGTAAGAAATTCATTTCAATGACGTTTACACCCTGCCCGCCACAGGCCTCGCAGCGTCCACCTTTCACATTGAAGGAAAACTGACCAGGTTTGTAACCCCGCGCTTTCGCTTCAATCGTCTCAGAGAACAGTTCCCGGATTACATCAAACACGCCAGTGTAGGTAGCCGGATTCGATCGCGGCGTGCGTCCAATAGGTGATTGATCAATCACGATCGCCTTATCCAATGCACTTAACCCCTTCATCTCATCCATCTCACGCGGATAGGGAACCTTATGCCCAAAATGGTGCTGCAATGCCGGATACAATAGCTCATTGATTAGGGTTGATTTGCCTGACCCCGATACCCCCGTCACGCACACTAGCTTACTGAGGGGAATCTCAACGTCAATGTCTTTCAGATTATTACGATGGGCATTGCGAATCGAGAGAGTGCTGCTGTTGCCAGTGCGGCGCTGGGCAGGAGTGTGAATAGTGCGCCGACCGGATAAATAAGCGCCCGTCAGCGACGCTTCGCTGCTAAGTAAATTATCTAAACTGCCCTGAGATACGATCGCCCCCCCATGCACACCCGCACCCGGGCCAATATCCACTAAATAATCCGCCGCTCGAATCGTATCTTCATCATGTTCTACTACAATCAGAGTATTGCCTAAGTCTCGCAGTTTGTTGAGCGTGGCCAGGAGGCGATCGTTATCGCGCTGATGTAGCCCAATGCTGGGTTCATCCAATACATACAGCACACCTGTTAAACCCGACCCAATTTGGGTGGCTAGGCGAATCCGCTGGGCTTCCCCGCCGGATAGGGTCATGGCAGTTCGATTAAGAGTCAGATAATCTAACCCTACATCCAGCAAAAATTGTAGTCGTGCCCGAATCTCTTTCAGCACCAATTCTCCAATTTGAGCTTGGCGCGAGGAAAGTTTTAGATCCAAAATGCGAGATAAGCAATCCCGAATAGAAACATGGGTCAGATCTTTAATGGTGTATTGCCCGATGCGAACCGCTAGGGATTCAGGCTTGAGGCGATCGCCCCCACAGGCTTCACAAACTTGGTCAACCAGATATTTTTCTAGCTTTTGCCGATAAGTATCAGACGTACTTTCCCGATACTGCCGTTCTAGCATCGGCAATACGCCCTCATAGCGGCGATAGTAGCCCTTGGTTTCCCGATAGCGCGAATCAGATTCAATATAGATTTTTTCAGTCGTGCCGTGCAAAACAGTCTGCTGCTGCTCTTCTGTGAGATTGCACCAGGGCGTTTGTATCTCAAATCCTAACGCTTGCCCAACGCTGTAGAGTAACGAAAAGTAGTAAGTGTTATCTTTTTCTGACCAGGGGGCGATCGCCGCATAAACGGGCAGGGTCGGATCGGGAACCACCAGTTCAACCGAAAACGTGCGGAGGCTGCCCAAGCCGTGGCATTGGGGACAGGCACCATAGGGCGAGTTAAAGGAAAAAAGACGGGGCGACAGTTCCTCCATCACTGCGCCATGTTCAGGACAGGCAAAGTTTTCAGAAAAGACTAGCTCACGGGGCAACGTTGGCGTTTCAACTTGATAGGTGCCAGCCGCCGCCGCCGCTTTGAATGCCCCATCGCGGCGGGCCTTGAGATCGACGACCTTCTCGGTATCAGCACCCTGGTTAAGCAGGTCAATCACGGCAATGCCATCCGATCGCTTCAGGCAGGTAAATAATGAATCTACCAAGCGCTCTTGAATACCGTCTTTTTTAACCAAGCGATCGACCACAATTTCAATATCGTGGAGATGGTTTTTGTTGAGGCTGATGGCATCTGACAATTCCCGCACCTCGCCATCCACCCGCACCCGCACAAATCCCTCCGCCGCTAAACTCGACAACAGCTTTTTATGAGTTCCCTTCTTGCCGCGCACCACCGGAGCCAGAATTTGAAATCGGGTGCGATCGGGCAACTCCATGACGCGATCGCACATCTGGTCAATGGTTTGAGGCGCGATGGAGCGATCGCAATGGGGGCAATGGGGTTCCCCCGCCCGCCCAAACAGCAATCGCAAGTAGTCGTAGATTTCTGTGACCGTTCCTACAGTGGAGCGCGGGTTGTGAGAGGTAGATTTTTGGTCGATGGAGATCGCCGGACTCAACCCCTCGATCGCATCCACATCCGGCTTGTCTACCTGTCCTAAAAACTGCCGGGCATAGGCACTCAAAGACTCCACATAGCGCCGCTGTCCCTCAGCAAAGATGGTGTCAAACGCTAGCGAAGACTTACCCGACCCTGATACACCGGTAAATACAATCAGTTGATTGCGCGGCAGTTCTAGGTCAATATTTTTGAGATTGTGCTGCCGTGCGCCGCGAATGCGGATGAGGTCATCCGACAGGTTCACCAAAGGCGAGCGGGGGTTGCCGTTCGCACCATTCGAGGCAGACGATGCCACCTGGGAGGCGACCTTCGCTGCCCGTGGCGATCGCGTCGAGGATGATTTAGATGCAGAATCAGCAGTTTTAGAGGATGAACGCTTCGGCATGACCTTGAGGGATGACACAACGGAACTGCCTCAAAGGCAACAGTTCTTAACAATACTATCGCTTCATTCCCGGAAGCTCAAACGCTCAATCCGGTCAGCCATGGAATAGGGCGAACCCTGCCCCCAACCAACTATGCATTACGCAAAAGTCGCCAGACCTTTTGCCTCACAACCTTTCTAAGGGTTACTCAGAATCCTCGTTTTTGAACTAAGGAATGCGGGTTTCAGCGAGATCTGCGAATGGATCGCCCCAACCCAGAGGGCTTGTGGCGATCGCTCCTTGCTTCACAGGAACCATTTAGCGTTTGCACCGAATTCTGGGGCACTGGAGTGGGTTTCGATTCCTGACCCATCCCTGACTCATAATAGTACAAATGTCAGGACTATTCTCCCTGTCAGTGACTTATGGCGCTCAATCGCACGACCTCAGCATGAACTCAGCATCTCCGCCATCACGGGTTACCGTCATTGCTATTTTGTCCGTCGGCATACTGTCAGTTTCAACGGCTGCCATTTTCATTCGGCTAGCGCTGGAGTCCTCAAATCAGCAAGGATTAGGCTTTAGTTTAGTAATAGCGGCTCTGCGGTTGAGCATTGCCTCTGCCTTGCTGATGCCCACTTGGCGATCGCTGCAACCTGCTCAACCGCGATCGCTGCTGTTGGCCGCTGCCGCCGGAATTTTTTTGGCGGCCCATTTCGCCAGTTGGATTACATCACTGTCTTACACCTCAATTGCTGCATCCACAACCCTAGTGACAACCAATCCAGTCTGGGTAGCGCTGCTGTCTTGGCTAATCTGGCGAGAACGCCCCACGGGGGTGACAACCATCGGTATCATCGTGGCGATCGCTGGTAGTCTTATAGTTGGACTCAGTGATGTCGCCGTTAGCGCTACCGGACAGCAGCCCTTGCTTGGCAATGGGCTAGCCCTCGTCGGATCGTGGACGGTAAGCGGGTACTTTTTGCTCAGTCGAGAAGCCCAAAAGCACGGACTCACCACACAACAACTGATTATCATTGCCTATAGCATGGCAGCCGTGGTGCTATTGCCTTTACCAATGCTGGCGCAAACCTCCTATTGGGGCTATCCCCCCCGCGTGTATGGCTACATTGCTCTGATGGCAGTTTTTCCACAGCTCATTGGGCACACTAGCCTTAACTGGGCGGTTCGGTGGATTTCGCCAACATTGGTCACGCTGGTGATTTTGGCGGAACCCCTCGGCTCCGGGATACTCAGTTTCATGGTGTTTAATGAAAACCCAGGCTGGGTGGTCATCGGTGGCGGAGCAGTGCTGCTGACCGGTGTGGCGATCGCAGCCCTGGGCAGCCGTCCGTCCGTTCAGTCTTAGGCGATCGGCCAGCAGTCGTTTTCGGCACTAGCAGCTAACGACTTCTAGATTGGAACCTGGGTCGGTAAACAAGGCTAGGGAAGGCGGACTCATTGACATCTCCAAGGAACATGTCACTTTTGCAATTTAGCTCCCATCCCCCAGCCCTTTCTCCCAAAACTGAGCTACTACGTACACACCAGTTGCCTATGCTGTTTTTCAGCGCTGTTCGCCCCCTAAATCCCCC
>CAYSIR010000334.1:0-4683 GCA_964431105.1 uncultured Leptolyngbya sp.
CAGGGATTTGCAAACGTGTGCTCCCGGTGCGATCGCCAAGACAAGGTGGTACCGCTGCCACCAAATCCGCGCTAGGCAACCCAGAAAAGATAGGATACAGCCACATCCAGAAAACGGCATCTCTGCCCCAACGCTCTGCATCTAATCTCAGGGCATTAATTCAAACGTTTAATTCAAACGTTCAAGCCCATTGGAGTCCTGTCAATTCAATCTCCTCTAGTTGACGGCTCCAAACCAGTCTCTAGGCGATCTCGCTCAGACTGTCTCAGCCATAGCATCCTATTTGAACTGTGAGCCTACTTGAACTGTAAGAAGGAGTCTTGCGGACTCTTGCTCACAACACCCGTTTTCATTTAGAACTCATTTAGGACAGCTACATGACGATGATCTTATTCGATTTTATTGGTAATCGGTCTGAGCGTTCTTCCTTGAGTTCTGCCGGATCGGATTGGGTATAGGGGTTCGCAACCCAGGGAAATGCCATACCACGGAAATCAGACGAAATTTCCCAAACACCACCACGCGCTATCTTACCCAACAGCCCGGCTAAACTGAATCCAGTAGCGGCAAGAGCAGTGTGATGAAGTAATACACCAACGGAGCCGTAAAAACATAGCTGTCTGTGCGATCGAGAATGCCGCCATGTCCTGGAATCAGTTGTCCAGAATCTTTCACGCCAGCATCGCGCTTCATCATCGACTCGGTGAGATCGCCTAGCAAACTAGACACACCAATCAGCAACCCTAGCGCGGCTCCGGTGAGGGGCCAGAATGCAAAACCAAGCTGCCACGCTCCTGCGATCGCCACCAGCATACTGCCAACAATCCCAAACAGTGCCCCCTCCACGGTTTTCTTAGGGCTAATTTCCGAAAGGCGGGTTTTGCCAAGCAGCTTGCCAAATACATAAGCCCCAATATCTGCGGCCCAAATGCAGGCAAATGTCAGCAACGTGATCGCCAACCCAAACTGTAAATTTGACAGACTGAACGAAAACGCCTGAACATCAGTGATGGATTGCAGCCAGTTGTCATTAAAGGGGGCGACGGCCCCGGTACTGCCAAGCGATCGCAACCGCACCCAATAACTCGGCAGATAGCCACCGTAAAACAGCCCCAAGACGGACGCCGCTACATCAGCGATCGTGGCAAGTTCGGGTTGAAATAGCAAATAGAAGCAAATGATAGTGACGGCGATCGGCATGGCAGCATCGGCCAAACTAGGCGAAATCGTGGCCAGCACCAGCAGCACAATACTCGCCAAGACCGTTGTTTTTGCGGCCGGGACAATCCCCTTAGCACGCGCCAGTTGAAAAAATTCATGCAAGCCGAGATAGACAATCACACTAAAGCTCAATGTGAAAAACCATCCGCCCAGTAGGATCATCCCCAGAGCAAGAATGATCGCAACGATAGCACTGAGGATACGGGGGGTGGACATAGTGGCAAAACTAAACGCTATACAGCAATGGTCAACGATGCTTGTGGACTGAACAATGCAGCCCTGCAATCAGGCAACCCGTGAAACGCAATGAATGCATCTGCACCCAGCAATTGCTTCGAGCATGGATGCTGATGCAACTCTGCTGATATAACTCCTATGGATGCATCCGTTCCATCAGAGCTTAGCCAAGGGCAATCATCTCCAGAAATGGCAGGCACGTTGGGGATGTCCTCTAGGGTTGCGTAGCCAGTCATGGACAGTTATGTGGAAGTTATGGTGCATGACGAAAGAAGGCACAGGGCAGCCATCCATTTGATTTCAAACTCTTTCTACTACCATGATGACTGCCTCGCACGAATAGTGTTGGAGCGGGTGCGTCTGCCTCGGCCCGTTTCTGCAATGACCGGTTTCTGTGATGAATGGCGAGTAGAATCCTCAGTCATAGCTTTAACGTATCCCTAACGGCTGATTGACTGACAAAAGATTCTGCATTGGGCGCAGCAGTCGCTCCCCCACGGGATTGTAGACAATAGCATTACGCAAAAGGTCTAGCGACTTTTGCCTCATATTCCTTTTAGCGGCCCAGAGGCCTCGTTTTTTAGCCGAGGACGGCGGGTTTCAGCGAGACTTGCATAATGGATAGAGACCATAGGGGGGATTAGGAAACCTGATCTGCTCAGGGGTTAGGGGCTAGCCAGTTTTTTCAGTGAACTCGATCTGACAGTTAGTCAGACGCGCAGTAGTCAGAAAAATTAACCTCTCCTATCAGACACACTAATCACAACAGTGATGCAGAATTCCGGCGCAAGGGCAATAGCAATGATAGAGTAAGATTCATCCTAAAAACTGCTTTTATGCAGAGTTTTCTGGTATTTTCCAACTCAGTTGTTTTTAGTGGTAGAGATGGGTTGTAGTGCGGACTGTGCCCACACTATAAAAAATCTTTCCATGAATATCACTATCGTCCAACTTTAGGGGCGTTAGTAGCAAAGACAGCGTCATACAATGCAGGCGACGGGATCGAGCCGGTCACTGTACTGACCGGTCACTGTACCGAGTTGAAGACTGCTGTCAGTCGCCCGATCGCTCTGTTTGCTGGCTGCACTCCATGGGTCTCTAGCTCAAATTTTTGTACTGTTGCGACTGTTGTTGGACATAGCGGGTGAGTTGTACCGAATGAATACTGCGATCGCAGACCAAAATCCCCGTATCTTATTGATTGAAACTGATGATGTGCTAGCCCAACAGATGGGTCGTGATTTGGAGGAAGCCGGGTATGAGCCACACTTGGTTCGGACGGCTCACGCGGGTCTGCAACAGGTAAAGGAGACACAACCTGCGCTGATCATTATTGACCGAATGCTGTCCAATGAGTCTGGTTTAGAACTTTGCCATCAGCTACGGAGCAGCGGCATTCGCACCCCAATTGTGTTGATGATGGTGAGGGATACCGTTGAAGATCGAGTTGCCTGCATTGAGGCAGGAGCCGATGATTATTTTGTCAAGCCTTACCGTGTTGATGATTTCTTGCAGTTAGCGCGGCTGTATCTGCAACCCGATGCTACGGACGCTGAGCAGTTACGGTTTGGTGACTTGGTGCTAGATCTATCGACGCATCAGGCCTTTCGGGGCGATCGCACCATCGAGCTAACCATGAAAGAATATGACTTGCTGAAATTTCTCATGGCGCATCCCCGCGAAGTGCTGACCCGTGAGCAAATTTTAGAAAACGTATGGGGGTATGACTTCGTTGGCGAGTCTAATGTCATTGAGGTATATGTACGATACCTTCGGCTCAAGATTGAGGATGAAGGCGCAAAACGCCTCATTCAAACGGTGCGCGGCGTCGGATACGTGCTGCGGGAGGCGTAATCACAATATCCTGGCAGTGTGAGTCAATGATCGGTTGATGAACAAAACTGGCTAAGCCCTAACGAGCGGGTCAGGAAACCTAGCCTTCATAACCGCCGCCATTTTACCTAGGACATGAGAATCTTTGAAGGACGGCTCCGCCGCCCCTCAAAAACCCCTTAAACTTTCGCTTAGCGATATACATTGTCTAAAATCGTGGAAAGGGGCGATGTCCGCGTGCTGACAGTTAGGCTACGGTTAGCCCATCTAGAGGCGATGCTCGGTTGAGCTAGCTCGTTTGGTCGCACAGCCGCAACAGTTGAGCCGTTATCTGAGTCCTGTGTCTATAGCTTTGCCCAGAAAATTTGCAGATGCTCTAAAAACCGCACGGTGGACTGAGCGACGAGATTGAACAGAGGAATAGGCTAATTTATGGTAAGCCATCGTCTCTGATTTCCAGTTATCTGCTGTATTGAGCTGATCCTAATAATCACTATTCGTTATTGTCAGAGATGATTTACCGTCCTATTGCGATCGCTATTGGCTTAAGCATGATGGTCAATGGGTGCGCTGCCGCTACCGTTCCTTCTACACCATCCTCACCTGTGATAGTTTCTCCCTCTGATACAACCTCTGCGCCATCTGCTCGTCCAGATGTTGCTCAAGCGCCCGTTGCACCCGCCCAGGCCCAGTCGCTTCCCATTACGGCCTCTGCCACGATCGCAGACACCGTCATCCAGCTTGAGGTTGCCGAAACGACCGAACAGCAGGCTACTGGGCTGATGTTCCGCCGTGAATTGGCGGACGATCGCGGGATGCTGTTTCCGTTCGATCGCCCTCGGCTAACGCGCTTTTGGATGCGAAATGTTGAAATTCCGCTGGATATGATTTTTCTCAATGGTGATGAGGTGGTGGCGATCGCCAAGAATGTGCCGCCCTGCACCGAAACGCCTTGCCCAACCTATGGCCCAGATGTGCCGGTGACCCAAGTGATTGAGTTGCGCGGCGGGCGGGCAGCCGAACTTGAACTCAACGTGGGCGATCGCATTGTGATTCAACCACTTTAGGGCAGAACACCGTCAAAGCTCTCGAACGCTAGCGGTGTCGCCCTGCACACTGCCCACCAGCACCACGTCCGCTACATTCACGAACAAACCATTTTCTAAAACGCCAGGAATGTTATTGATGGTCTGTTCCAGCTCGGCTGGGTTAGCAATCGCGGGCATTGTAACATCTAATACCATGTTGCCTTGGTCAGTGATTACAGGGCCATCTTTCTTGATGCCCATACGCAGTTCGACCTGCCCGCCCAATGCTTCCAGTGCCCGCGTGACAGGGGCGATCGCCATCGGCAACACTTCCACCGGTAGGGCAAAGGTGGTTCCTAGTGCA
>CAYSIR010000335.1:0-4657 GCA_964431105.1 uncultured Leptolyngbya sp.
GTGAGAAGGATTCCGCAGGAATCCTTCTCACAATCCAAATAGGATTGCCATAGCACCAAACCGCTTAAAAAATTCGGTAGTGGTATTCATGTAAAGATTTTAGGTAGTGTAGGCGACACCTACACCACCTAAAATCTTTACTAATCAAGGACTACCAGACGTTTTTGGGGACGTGGGGCAATTCTTACCTCGGTGTAGGCTGACAGCAATAGCTAAGTTGCTATAGATCAGAACTGATTGGGACTATGCTATTCGCTAGCAGTGGAGTCATCAATGTTCCGCGCCAGGCAATTGGCAGCTTCACCACAAATGTTGATCCCTCGCCGGGACTAGAAATTAAGTCTAACTTACCCTGATGTTCATCAACTATGATTTGATAGCATACGAACAATCCGAGTCCGCGCCCTTCTCCAATAGGTTTTGTGCTAAAAAATGGGTCAAACAATCGGGCTTGAATCTCCCTAGGAATACCGCTGCCCGTATCTCGAATGGCGATCGCAACCCACTCTGTATCTATAGCATGGGTAGTAATATAAATGGTTGATTCACCCCCGGACTGGCATGACTGATTCGACTGTACGTGAATCGCGTCAATGGCGTTGGTTAGCAGATTTAGGAAAACCTGGTTAATTTGGCTAGAGTGACATTCAACCATTGGCAGGGTATGATAATCTCGCTCAATCTGAATGGTTGGGGATTGCCCAAACCCACGCAGCCGATTTTGCAAAATAAGGATTGCACTATCCAACCCCTCATGGAGATCCACTGGTTTGATGTCAGCCTCATCGAGTCGAGCAAATTTTCGCAGCGACTGCACGATCGCACTAATACGGGCCGTACTTGTTTCCATAGATTGCAGCAGCAGTGGAAAATCTTCACGCACAAAATCAGTATCCAACTCATCTCGAAGGTGCTGAATCGCATCGGATGGATTTTGAGTCGTATCCTCATAAAGTTGTAGAAGCGTTAATAACCCTTCCACATAGGCAGATGCATGACCTAGATTGCCATGAATGACACCAATGGGATTATTAATCTCATGGGCAACGCCAGCCACAAGCTGACTCAAACTCGACATTTTTTCAGCATGAATTAACTGCCACTGCGCTTTTTGCAGTTGTTGTAGAGTTTGCTGCAGTTCTGCCGTTCGTTCTTCTACCCGTATTTCCAACCCGGCTTTCGCATCTTCCAACTGATGAATAAGATGATGAAGTGTGCGGGTCATCTGATTGAACCTATCAGCGAGTTGATCGATTTCATCAATTGCGTGTGACTCAACGATTTGAGATAAGTCTCCATCTGCGATCGCTTGACTGGTTTGATTCAACTGTTCAATTGGGCGGCTAATCCAGCGGGCAGCCAGCCAGCCGATTCCGATTGCAATCAGCAGCGCTCCCAGACACAGATATACAGTTAAGCGAGTGTTGGCATAAATTTGCTCCATAAAATCTGTTTCTGGGATAGCTAAAATAATAATCCAGTCTATTCCTAGCTCCCCTTGCCAAGATTGGATTTGCACAAAATGCCGATCGCGTCCTTTCCCGATCATCACTGACTGCGTAGTAGCGATCGCTGACAGCCCATCTAAATCAGTTTGGAGATACTGAGCGATCGTTTGGATGATAGGAACCTCAATCTCAGATAACGTCAGGCGCTGCATACTGCCATCTACGTCAGATAACAACTCCTGGGTATTGGCATTAGCGACCACTTTCCCATTACGCTCAAGAATCAATAGCCGACTGTTTTCAGTTGGATTGAGGCGACTCAGCGTTTCGCTAATATCAGATAAGACTAAATCTGCGCTTAGCATTCCGATTAGCTGACCATTTTGATCATAAACAGGTTGCACAACAGCAGCAGAAATATAAGCGGGTTCAATATTCTCAAAGCTAATATTCCAAATGTGACTGGATTGACCTAGTGCGTTTTGATACCAGCCTTCTTGCCTTGGAAAATAAGTATAGTTATGCACCGCAGCAGCCCGATCGCCCTGATCATCAACCGAATAAGATAGGGTGTTGCCTTGCCGATCTGTTTCATCAATCACAATATCGTAATCCTCTAACCATCTGCCTGCACCAACGTATCGACCATCTGGCAGGGCTAGTCCAACGTAGCTAATGGTTGGATACGCTTGATTTTGCTGCCAAAAATGCTGCCCCAAAACTTCAAAATCATCAATCGGTAAGACCTGCTGGCGCAGCAAATTGGTATTGACCTGATTAATTGAAACCGGAATAGACAAATAATTATTGAGATGTTGAGTGATATGATCACTGGTATTGTTCAATAAGCGGTTGCCGAGATCGTAAACGGTACGCTGTCCATTCCGCAGCGAAAAAAATCCGGTTAGGCCAACTGCCAATAAAATCTGTAACACAAACGGAACCACCAACACCTGTCGCAGGGGAATGTTGCGTACTCTGAGTTTAAGTTGAGGAAACTTTAGCGCCTGGTTGGTTGTGTGTCGCGGATGTACAGTGTCAGACGATGGTTTGTCAGAGTTCATAGGATAATGCTGTCGAACATCTATGGCTCCCTGCGTCGAAACTGGCGTTCATGAATGGTTATTCACTGTTGCCCCCTACGATGAACATTACAGTCCAAAATGAACATCTCGAATCAGTGGATTTTCTGATTTCTGCATTATGTACGTTGAGAACGGTAGGCAGACTGACAAACGCTGACAAAACTGGTTCAGCTTCAAACGCTGAAACGGTCAGGAGATCTGACAGTTACATTGTCTGAAATCCTGTGAGCGCTTTCTGTGCCCAATGCAGATTTTTGGGTCAGTCAATCGGAAACCATTGGAGTAATCATCATGAGCCAGCGATGAGACTCGGAGCGTTGCAATTTACACCCCCGTTTATTTTGGCTCAAACTGGCTCAAACTGGCTCACCCTATTGCCGTAGCCATTGGGTTCATGGGCAGAGAATTCTTGCCATCCATCAAGCTACTCTGCCCTTTGGCGCTCAGCAGAAAGCTTAGGGATTGCCTCAAAGAAGAGTCAGCATTTCATGGAACGTGGTTAGAATTTGGGTGTTGCTGAATATCAGGATGCATAGGAGCGACGTTTCAATGCATTCAACTCTAAAAGTCATCCCTGGGATCAGTAACGCCAGAATTTGGGTAGTGGTGTTCATGTAATGATTTTTAGTGTTGTGGGCGACGCCCATACCACCAAAAATCATTATCAGTAGAGGACTACCAGAATTTGAACAAGACGGTAGGGATTGTGTTGTCGTAGAGGTATTGTGATGACTGAGGCAAATCCGAATGCAGTATCGGCTGAAGCAGCCATCCGGCGGGGTCAAACCTGTATGCAAGCGGGTGACTATGGGGGGGCGATCGCTCATTTTTCTCAGGCGCTCCAGCAGGTTCCTGCCCCAGAGACATTTCTCAAACGAGCGGCGGCCTATCTGGCTTACTCCAACCCATCCGCCGCAATTATTGATGCTGAGCAAGCTGTTCGCCTCAAACCCACCCTGCCGATCGCTCATCATATTTTGGCAAAAGCCTACGCTCTGGTTGGCGACCGGCAAGATGCGATCGCCGCCTACAAAGCGGCGGCCCATGCTTACCTAGATGCCGGTGACTCAGCCACGGCTCGACAATGCATCCAGGCGATCGATCGCCTCCGACAGGCGATCGCGGCTCCCCCGTCCATGCCGACGCTGCGGCTGACCTCTGCCGATGACTTTTTGCAGCAGACTGTAGCGAAACTAGAACAGCATCAGTTTGCTGCTGCCATCACCGATCTCGACTGGTTTTTGCAACTAGAGCCAGACCACGCCGATGCCCTGTGTAAGCGGGCCTATGCCTATGCCAAAGTGGGGCGATCGCAGCAAGCCGTACAGGATATGACCCGTGCGGTACAGCTTGCCCCCGCTGATCCCGATATTCTCAAGCAGCGGGGCATTATTCGGCTAGCGCTGGGAGATGCGCGCGGGGCGGTGCAAGAGTTTTCAGCATTGCTACAAACGACTACCAATCAAGGCGTTTTGTTGATGCAGCGGGGCAATGCGTATTCCCAGCTAAAACAGTGGGATGATGCATTTAAAGACTATGCCAATGCCCTAGGGTATGATCCTGAAAATCCGTCAATCTATGCGGCGCGGGCGGCGGTTTGGGATGCGATGGGCGATCGCGACGAAGCCATCCAAGATTATCAACAAGCCGCCACCCTCTGGCTGAATGCAGGCAATTGGCCAAAGCATCAGCAAATGCAGCAACGCCTCGCGGCCCTGCAAAATCCGAAACCTGCGGGCGATTCGGCTGGGGCTGCGATAGCAGCACCTATCAAAACTAGGGCAGCAGGGCACCCCGTCATCGAAGTGACCATTAACGATCGCTATCGCTTTGATATGGTGCTTGATGCAAGCTGCGGCATCACGATCATTACACCTGATATTGCCCGAACGGCTGGCATTATTCCTGGAGAAAAGCGCTGGTGTTATACCAATGATGGCGGTATGGTCGAGCTGCCGATGGGGCAGATTCCTGCGATCGCTGTAGGCGAAGCCGTGCAGACACAACTCACCGTCGCCATTGCTATCCAAGCAGGGGAGCCTGTACTTGGGCAAGATTTTTTAAGCCATTATGACGTGCAGATATTGAGCGATCGCGTTGAATTACATCCCAAGTAGCTGTCCC
>CAYSIR010000336.1:0-4640 GCA_964431105.1 uncultured Leptolyngbya sp.
TGAAATTCACTCAGACTGATGTGGGCGATTGATCGGAGCGCGCGATCGCAGATAGCTTAAGACGTTCTTGAGAGACGGTCGAACCGCCCCTCAAGACCATTCCTATCTAAAATAGCGACTGCAATATCGCAAAATTAGCGACAAAAAAGGGGGCAAGTCAACTTACCCCCTTTGAATATTACGAATAGCGATGAGCGCAGAAGAACAAGATGACGTTGTCCAACGGTCGTTCAACCCGTCACCTAGGGGTCAAACGGTTGGCGGCCGCTAAACTTAATGGTTGCTGGCTCAGGATTGCTGCCGATGTTGCGATCGACCTTGCCGTAGTAATCTCGACCTTCATTTACCTTTTCAGGGAACACACCATCTGCGGGGTGCAAATACTGGATTTCACCGTTGGGATAAATGCGATAAATTTTATAGTCTTCAATGCGAGGCTTGAACTTTGTCCGGAGCTGAGTGCCAAGCGCCAAACATTGCTCTTTACGAGCTAAGTACAGAAGGTTTTCACCTTCCTTCATGATGGCGGCCCCGCCAGTGGGCATTTCAAACACTTGCTCTTTGGAGCTAGTCCAGGTGATGGCGTACTTTTCTTCGACATTAGCTTTGGTGAGCAGACCACCCGTGCTGCCGCCGAAAATGGGAGTTTGTCCAGTAAGCGTTTCCGTCATGAGTTTTACTCTAAACGTTTTTATGAAATGCTATCACCCGACCTTCCGCTCTTGTCCTGGTTTGTTGGGATCTGTAACAGTTCTTCAGGCTTATTGTTACGGTCGTTAACAGTTGGGCGATAGTTGAGTGACAGTTGGGTGACAGTTGGGTGACAGATGGGCGATCGCCGTCAAATGGATCACCCAAAAACAGTCAGCAGACTTCCCCATATCGCCTAGCTGTGAGCAGTTTCCGGGCTTAGTGCAGAATTTTGGGTCAGCCAGCGATCGCTACTCAAAGCCCGCCATCATTTTTAGTTCCCCCAGTCCAAGCTCTTCAGGCTTTAACGATTGCACTTCAAAAAACGCCATCATGTCATTCAAGCCAGGATTCCCGCGCGATGCACCCGAAAAACCACGGGCAATGATCAACCCACAGTAGTCATTGGTTTTCTTACAGCGTCGTTCCCACTTGCGCCGCGCCTGAATATGAACCACATCACTGGCATCAAACTCGCCAAATAAGTGAAGCTTCTGATCAAGGGTTTGCAAAATTCCTAGATCGTAGCGATCGCCCGTCATTGGATTTTCACCGGGGTTAAAAATGATCGAATCTAGGCCACCACTGCTCTGAATCTTATCAATCATCTCCTGCGCCTTCGGGCGCGAGGTCTGAATCAACACAATCGGAAACCCATCCGCTTTTTGAGGAATCACCTCTTCCGACGCCTGATGGGGTTTGGCAATCATCCGCAGCAGTTCTACCGTCTCCCAAGGCATCATGCCAATACTGTAGTAAGCGTCAGAGGGCATCAGATCATCCTCCAAAATAGGCATCCCTGCCTCCATCAGCCCTCCCGCGAAATCCGCCATCGCCGGAGAATTACCCATGATGTCTGCAGCCATCTCAGCCAACTCATCAGCAACCGCAGGCAGCGTTGAAACTTTGACCAGTACCTTCTGGTCAGGATTGAGAGGATTAGGAATGGTGTAGCGCCCTGCCTTTGCCGGGAAGAACTTCACACTAAGAGCGGCTAAATGACGGACGCAAAACCGATGTAGCCCCGACAATGCAAAAAACACGGTCAGCGCTTCTTCTTCGTGCAGCACTGGGCGGATTCCTTCGAGGGGATGAAGATTGCCAAAGGAGGGCTGGATGGTGTCATCATTCAGCATCTCTGGTAGGCTCTCTGCATCCTCTTCTTCTTCGTAGGTGACAAAGAAGCAGTCCTGAGTCAGAAATGCCTCCTCTAATTCTTTGGGTGAATTGTCGATACGCAAAGCTTGGCGACGAAAGGTTTTGAGGGATTCAAGGGAACGATACATCAATACCCCAAACTCTAGCCCCTTCAGCCCCAAGAGCGAAACGTAGAGCGGGCCAGTCTCTTCTAGTCCCACATCAATCGAAATAATTTTCTCTTCATCTAGCCGTTCCCAGGGAGCATCTTGCCAAATTTGGTCGGCGACTGCATACAGCGGCTCTGCGATGGATTCTGGGATGGAGGGCGCTTCGTCTCCTCCTAAAAAATTAGAAAGACCGCGTATGACCTCGTCAATGATGGGTAAGTCTGGCGAATATTCAACATCAATATCGAGGTCGTTTAGCACGCCCCGCAGATAGAATTGCGTTTCGCGATCGCGCACGATCACTTTTTGGGGGCGAGAGGGACGGCATGGACTGTGGGGATTTTCCATCGCCTTGAGTAAACTGCGCACTACCGCCTCCTGCCCGGCCGATGCAGACACTAAATCCATCGAACGCACGGCCGCTTCTGCGCCATCAACCCACAAAATGTAGTCTTGAGCACCTGCGTCTTCATTCTCGCCGACGAGCGATAATCGACCTTCTGTCAGGGAGCCGCGATCGCCTTCCCAAACAGAGGAAGTTTGATTGAGTTTTTGTAGCCGACGGCAAGTCGTTCGATTTAGATTAGTCATAGACGCTACTAGAAACACAACAAAAGACAGAAACGGTAACGAACTCTGTCAATACTTTAAGGGCAAGCATCACTGCAACAATTCGTTGTAATCCAACCTGTGAGCTAACGATAACAGCCGCAGCCTATTGCAGCCGGGACATCTAGAACAAGAACCCCTATGAACGCGAGCTAGTCAGAAATAGAGCAAACCCAGGCTTAGGGATTTGTTTTTGTTAGACACGGGGATTGACTGAATCCGCTACGATCGAGAAATGAACGAAATGCTGTGGATGAAGAGCGGTGTGGCTTACAGTTTCGCCGGGGCGAGCCGTTTGCCATCGCTCCATAATTCCTTCGCATTGTAACGAGACTAACGTGCTATGAACGAATACACCCATCATCCGTTTAGATTAGTTTATCTATGGTCTACCGTACCACTACTGTTGTGGCATGATGGGAATGACGCGGCCTGAACCACCACTGAGAGCGATCGCTTGCACGGGTTGATGCTATTGAAGCACAATTAGCGATCGCAATTGGCTTAGTGCGTGGTTTATTAAGGTTCACATCAGCCAATGCTAGTTAAATTCTGACGGTAGACTGTACTGGCTTGTTGTGGACTGTGTGGCGAAGTTCGCCATTTGCGGCGATCGCTGCCTTTTCTTCAATCTTTTTTAATTGTTAAATACCAAGGAGCCGTTTAACCTGATGACACAAGCAATCCAGTCTCCAAAACGTGGCATCCTCATGTCTGATGCAGCTCTTAGGCACGTGATGGCGCTACGCGAAAAACAAGGCGAAGACTTATGTTTGCGCGTAGGGGTTCGCCAGGGTGGCTGTTCGGGCATGTCTTATATGATGGATTTCGAGCGTCTCGAAAACATTCAAGCATCCGACGAGGTGTTTGACTACAGCGGTTTTAAGGTCGTCTGTGATCCCAAGAGTATGCTGTATTTGTATGGTCTAATGCTGGACTACAGCGATGCACTGATCGGTGGCGGCTTCCAGTTCACGAATCCTAATGCATCTCAAACCTGCGGCTGCGGCAAATCGTTTTCGTAAGCTGCCCTCGACCAACATTAATAGTCTTCAATGGCCGCGCTTAGCGGCTTTTTTATGGCAAATTGATGGGAAGCATGTCCTGTTTACAAATCCTGCATTGCCCTCATCCCCCTGCACCCAACGGTGGGCGAGGGGGAGCAAAACATTGAATGAGTCGCTCCCCATTTCACTTTGTACCTAGATAGTAAGGTTATGACTGAGACTGTTGATGCCCTGTTTGATGAGGGGCTAGAACGATACAAGGCTGGAGAAGCACCGGCAGATTTAATTCCGGTCTTTAGGGAGGTGTGCGATCGCGCTTCCAAGAGTAGTTCAGCGTGGACCTGCCTTTCCTGGCTCTACCTGCTTGAAGATAAGCCCAACTCTGCTCTTAAAGCCGCCCAAAAAGCTGTGAAGCTCAATCCTCAAGACCCACAAGCACGGGTTAATCTGGCGATCGCCATGTTGGAAAAGCAGCAAAAGGGAGTCCGCCCTCACGTTGAAGTCGCGGTTCAACTGATTACAGCAGCGGACGAACTGCGAGAAGAAGTTCACAGCAACTTTGAAGATGGGCTGAAACGCAAACCAAACTGGAGTAGCGCTCAGCGAGTATATAAATGGATGTTTGAGTAGCTGGATTGAGTCGCTACGGTTTACTGATCAGCGCGTCATGGCCCAACGGTATGGCCAGAGCAAATTAGCAGATGGGGCGGCGATCGCCCTTTTTTTGTGGCAAGGCTCCATCCTGGCTGTTCTGATGGGTTGATGTTGCCCTGCCTCTGCCAATTGCCTAACCCTAGCGTCAACTTCTCGGTAGTCCTCTATTGGTCATGCTTTTGGGTGGTGTGGGCGCTGCTCAAAATCATGACATGAATACCACTACCCACTGGTTATTAATGATGAATATAGCGATTTGAAAGAAGCGTATTGTCTCAAAACTTAAAGCGAATGCATTGAAGTTCCGCCTCATAAATCGGGTGCATGTCACCTTTACGCCCTCACCCTAAATCCCCAATTGTGGGAGACGGAC
>CAYSIR010000337.1:0-4637 GCA_964431105.1 uncultured Leptolyngbya sp.
GCGACTTTTGCGTAGTGCATAGTAAACCCAGGAAGGAGCGCTAGATTTATGGTTCATTGCCTTTGCTGAAAGCGGAATTTGAGGCGAGGGATCGCGAAGGTGGGATGATCCCTGGAGGTCTCGCCCAAATCTATTGAGAACAGTCTCAACAGTGGTCTTTAAGGGGCATGCGCCTCTGTTCAAGCTGATCCCTACCTTGTTTAAAGTCTTGTAGCAAGTCGCGCCTAGGGCAGCATCGTTTGTCAGTCATACTGAGAATGGCTGCCGTTTGAATGGTTCAGGTTGCAGTGCGTCAGTTTTGTGTTCTAACGTCGTGCCCCAGTTATGGCATCTATCGCTCGCAAAAATTTGTTTGAGGATATTCCTCGATTTCTCGTGGCTCAAGCGGGCATTGTCTTTGCCGTTAGCCTTGTTACGATTCAGCTTGGCATTTTACGAGGATTCACCCGTTCTACTTCGCTGCTCATCGACCACTCCGATGCTGATATTTGGATCAGTTCTCAAGAAATTTTGCACTTTGAGCTAACCCAGCCGATCCCCGCTGAACGACTTATCCAAGCTCAGAACACGGAGGGAGTGGAACGTGCTGAAGCGATCGCCCTTCAAAGTGGTCGATGGCGCAGCCCTTCTGGAAAAATCGCACCGGCTCGCATTGTTGGCTTTAACCCGAACGGACAACTCTTTCGGCTGTGGAATATGGTCGATGGAGAGCAGGCGGCTATTGAACAACCGCAGTCTATTATTTTGGATGAGAGCAACTTGCGATCGCTAGAGCTAGAGGTCATTCGTGACACTGCCAGCATCAGCGGGGTTATGGCAAAACTGGTGGGGATTACCCAAGGCACTCAGTCGATTGTGTCCAGCACGTTTATTTTTACATCCCTAGAAAATGCCAAAGCTTATGCCGCTGCCGGACTAACTTCGACGGTGCAATGCACACCAGATGCCCAGGGAAGCGTCACCTGCCGCACTGTTTTTGAGCGCATCCAAGACATTCCTGGGGATGAAAGTTCAATGGAAGCGATCGCCCTTCAGCCGCTGACGGCCAGTGATCCCATCTCCTATGTTTTAGTGAAAGCCGCGCCCGGTGAAAATATCGCAGACTTGCAGCGCCGTCTAGAAGCGGACATGCCTGACATCAGAGCCTTCAGCCGCGATGAATTATCCCAACTCACCCGCAATCATTGGCAAAATAGCACGGGAGTGGGCTTCATTTTGGGGCTGGGGGCCGCGGTCGGAATCATTGTAGGCATGGTTGTGGTCGGACAAATTCTCTACTCATCTGTGTCCGACCACTTGAAAGAGTTTGGCACCCTCAAGGCCATGGGAGCGTCTGATTGGGTCATCTACGGCGTTATTATTGAGCAAGCCTTGTGGATGGCAGTCTTAGGCTATTTGCCAAGCATGGCGCTCTGCCTAGGATTAGGGGCATGGACTTTCGCAACCCAGGGCATTACGATTCTCATCACGCCGTTGATGGGTGTTGGCGTGCTGGGCATTACTGTCTTTATGTGCGTTGGGTCTGCGCTATTCGCTATTCAAAAGGTGACGCGCGTTGACCCGGCGATTGTGTTCAAGGCTTAGAGAACGCTATCAATGCCGGAATCAAGCGATCGCTCACCATCAGCTAAGGGCTGCCATCATCCCTAAACAAGGGGTTTGAGCGTGAGCTTGAAGTTTAATGGATGATAGCTCCTATCAACATCTGACAGGATATGGAGAGGCGGAGGTACAGCGAATTAGCTTTTTGGCTTTGTCTGCATCGTCATTTTTTCAAAGTTCATTGCTGCTACTCCCAGGGTCACAATCACGACCCCAACAACTTGGATCATGACGAGAGCTGTGCGATCGCCCGGCGTTACCAATACCGCTAGAACAGCCGTCAGCACTGGCCCACTAGAGGCA
This sequence comes from uncultured Leptolyngbya sp., assembly GCA_964431105.1. Lineage (GTDB taxonomy): Bacteria > Cyanobacteriota > Cyanobacteriia > RECH01 > RECH01 > RECH01. Next base: position 1,906 of record CAYSIR010000337.1, read on the forward strand.
ATAATGGACGCCCGTGCTGCCCCCATATACTTCACGCCAAAGTTGTTCAGCAAATAGCCCGTCAACGTTAGGGCACCCAGCGCTATCCCGCCGATGATCAAGCCCATGCGACCTTGAGGATTTAGGACAAGACCGTAATCAAATCCAGTCACGGGGGTACTCGCAGGCAGCACAATGAGACTAATGCAAGTCAGAATAAAAATGGTGAAAAACTGGATGACGCTCACCGGAACCGGATGTAGTTTGCGGAAGCTGATTTGCATTGAAATGAGATAAAAAGCAAAGGCGATCCCGGAAATTACAGCTGTTATCAACCCCCACCCCGAAACGCTGCTAGTGTTTTGCAACCCTGGCCATCCGGTTAGGACGACACCAATGAAAATACCCACCATGACCACTACCCGCAGCGCACCGGGGCGATCGCCAAACAGTATCCACGCCAGTAACGCCGTAATGATGGGGTACATGAACAAAATTGTGACCGCTACCCCAGGGCCAACACCAGCGATCGCAATATAAATCAGCACCTGCGACAGAAAGAGAAAAAATCCACTGCCGATGACACTCCCCATCAGCCCATAATCTCTAGACTGGCAAAACTGTTTAATATCATTCCAAGCCTTGGGATATATGACCGTAGCGACAATCGCCATTAACGGCAGCACAACCAGCATCCGAATCAGCAGCACCAGTATAGAATTTCCCAGGCTAGATAGGCTGATATAGCCGCCTGCCGACCAAATGTTAAAAATACTGCTTTCGTTGCCGATGATGCCAACAACAACATTGTGCAATGACAGCGCCAAGGTTGATCCCAGCACCATCAACAGCCCAAGCCGAGCATGGGAGAGTGCTTTGGGTGCGGGCTTCGCCATGGCCGGCCTCACCAATGGCTGAGGAGATGGATAGGGCATCGTAGGCGATGGCGGACGACTCGCGTCAGGCGATGAAGGAGACAATGGTGGCTGGGAGGAAAGTTCCCAGGGATCTGGGTGCTGAGCAGCGTAACCATTGAGAGAGGACGAAGACGCGACGGGCTGGGGACGACGAATTTCATCGCGCAACTGTTGATTCAGCCGACTAACCAACACTTCGAGGATGGCTTCTCCCTGCTGCTGCATGGTTTGCATTCGGTTAAGCTGCTGCGAGAGCGTGCTTTGATAGCTGCTCAGGTCGCGTTTGACCGAATCAAGGGTCTGATTTACGCTGGCATCCAACGATGCCAGAATGCGATGGGTTGCTTCCGGCTCGGCAGCGGGCAGCGGGGTCGGTCTGCCAGTGCCATCCGGCGGGTTGGGCTGGCTTAAACGATTGACCATCAAAGCTTGCAGATGATCGGCGATCGCTTGGGCCATCTGCGCTGCCCAGATCTGCTGTTGGGCGATTTGCTGTTGTGAAAGAGCCGCGTCATGGTCAGCCGACAGATTTTGCCGCCTCACCTGTAGCGAGTCAATGTCATCCATCAGCCGTGATTTCTCAGACTGAAGGCGACTGACGTCTTGGCTTAGTTGCACAACCAAGGTTTGTTGCAGGTTTTGCAAATCCTGCGTCATTTTGGCCAAGACGCGATCGGGAGATTGGGATGCCCCCGATTCACTATTATTTGGTAGATTGTTCAACGACTCCATCCGTATGCAACCTCTTGCACAACGATTACTTAGTCTGACGCATTGGCGTCTAAAAAACGCCCATCACCGCAATCATGCACTCTTTATAATGCTTTGAGCATCATTTGACTATCATTTCTAGAACCGTCACGATGATGATTGAGCCGAGCGGGATGCCTACGGTTTCCCTAGTGTGATTAGTGTGAACCGAGCGAATGGATAACGCCACGGAATAACAGAGGCTAGTTCAGCGTAACTGAGATTGAACGTAATTAAGGATACTAACGATTTTAGGAAATGATTTTAGGGAACGGTAGGGATCGCGGCCGTCATTTGAAAAAACATTGAAGCCAGACGAATGCATTGCCCAGCTTTGCATTTTTGCGTGTGAGTTGCACCAACTGATTGCGCCAACGTCCTGAGAACACTGCCAAATTTTAATCGGTGATCCGGCAAAAAGCCGCAATGGGGCAGCCAAAACCAGCGTTGAACGCTCCCTGGACGTTCAACAGTTAGCCCAGCTCTGACAAGCTGCAACAGCGAACCATTAACACTACTTACCATGGCTTGCTCTTGGTTGGCGCAAGGGCGATCGCCCCCAAGTCAGTGTAACTTTGATTACCTAGACCATATCTTAGAAAGTCTTTAGGCGCAGCGATCGCATCCGCGACATCATTGCAATGAATCGTTAACTACGCCACCGTAACAGCTCGCCGCTGCTCCGAACGGTTGGGGTTCTTGCTGCATCAGAGTTCCCCAGCAGCCTTCCTCAGCCAGCAAAATCACCGACTGTCCATCGACTACAAACAGACGCCTCACTGCGCGGCGGCAGTATGTCGGTCAGCTATACACCCCCATTCACTACAACATCAGTGCAACGATGCACCTGCTTTGCTGATTCTCTGAAAGAATACCCAATTTCTAGCGATCGCCAACATTAGCGATCGCCCTTGAACGCAACAGCTAGCACCTCCCTTTTTGCCAGGGCAATCGCATCTCCGTACAAAATAAGCCCATCTTGGTATAAAGATATACTCAATTAGACTATTTTAAGGGGGCTATTGAGTCTGTTCGCAATATTATTGAGAATAAGGCTGCGCTATTGACATGATGCGATTGCCCTGC
>CAYSIR010000338.1:0-4617 GCA_964431105.1 uncultured Leptolyngbya sp.
TCTACAGTATCTCTACAGTATCTCTACAGTAGCGCCTCTGCGGGTATTATACCTAGGTTCCACAGTCTGAGTTTCCATTATCACTACCAACCAAGCCTGATCTTGAAACCGGGCGATCGCCATCTCAGTCATAATCATAGTCCGATCATTCACCGGTTCTGCGGTTCACTAGCTACACTACTCACTGGCCACCAGCTACACTTGTATGAATACTGTATGCAAACAGGATGAATTGTGATAAAAAATACTGTTTAACCCTGACTTCATAACGCCGTAACATTTTTAAGATGTTAATTGATGTTAATTTAAGATGCTAATTGAGATTTTGAGAGTCACATACGCATTGATGCATTTCAACGCCTGCCGTCAGGCAACCGCCAGCCGCAGCCTAATTTGTACAGCATCCGATCGCAGGTCTGGCTCGGCTGCCATTTCCAAACCAAGCCGTTATACTGTCTGAGGTAGAGCGATCGCAGGAGTGCAGCGGGCATCATTCCAAACCCGATAGCCATCCCGTGCGATCGTCAAAACCGGACGGTAGCCCTGCCGCTGCTGTAAACCCATAATGCGTAGGGCCGCCGATCGCTCATCGAGCAAAAATGACTGTACTAACCGATAAAACGTTTGCTGCGTGTGCATCATTGTACACAATCGTCCCGCATCATAGGTACAAAACACCTGAACCGCTTTTTCATCCATGATCATAATCGGTGGGGCCAAAATTGCCGCGATAGATAATTTCTGAATCATTCGTAAATGTCCCCCGTTGGGTGTAGATGAATAAAAATCAAGGCGATTAAATCGAGGCGGTTCAACCTAATCGGTCAAACCTAATCGGTCAAACTTATCATCGCTGTTTTTTAACTTGGCTGCCGTGATGTAGCAGTAGATAATCTGTGTGTCTCATCAATACGATCGCGATCGCACATCTGCCCACAGGCGGACATCAAACACGCCTACTCAGTGACAGTCGTCACTGCCACCGCTTTTTTACTCAATTTTTTACCCAAACGCGAACGGGCGATCGCAACCCTCAATCATTTGTGAATGAAGATAAGCGTTATCAGCAGGTTTCCCAAAGCCTTTCTTTCTCAATCGGTAGTGGTTTCATATCATGATTTGTGGTAGTGTAAACGACGCCGCCGCCCATCATGATCAGTGGAGGATCACCCTCAATCTAGGTAAGATCGCTACACTAGCTTCACGTTACATCAATGTTTCTATGAAGAAGATGCCAAACTAAAATCCGAAATGGGTAAGTTCTCCATTGGTCATAATTTTGGGTGGTGTGGGCGACGCCCACACCACCCAAAATTATGATATGAATACCACTACTCCGAAATGTGAGGAATGAATCAAGACGATCGCAAAAGTTGCTAAGGCAGTTGACAGCCCATGCGATTGCTTGTCAGGATAGTTGTGCTGAACTAAACGTGGCCGCTTTTTAGAAAAACCAGCCTGCCCTGCAACGTCTGCATGAGCAGATAATTCACTACGCTAACCCCCCTTTTTTGCCTTGCGATCGGGTGCAACGCTTGCTCATTGTTCAGTGCTGACATCAGTTTTATTATCCTATCTTCTGCTAACTTGTATTGACTTGGAGACTCGCTCATGTCTACTACCCGTAAACCGACCATTGATGAACTATCCCAACAGAATAAGAAAGCCTGGAACCAACTGTACGGAGCTACGTCAGACCTGGTCTGGGGAGAGAAACCGGTAGGGTTCATCGAACCGTTTCTACCGCGAGTTGCTCCAAATCTATCTCAAACAGCGCGAATATTGGATGCTGGTACAGGAGAGGGGCGCAATCTGCCGAAGCTGCTCGAACTGCCTGGCCAAGTCTATGCCTGCGATGCATCTGCTAATGCATTACAAAAAATGCCAACAGCGCTAAAGGCGACCGTCAAAGGTCACATTTGTGACTTATGCTGCACCCCGTTTGATGAGTCCTTTTTTGACTTTGTATTGCTGTGTGATGTGGTTGAGACGCTGCCTGACCCACTGCCGACTCTAGGAGAGATTCATCGGATTCTGAAACCGGGCGGCTATTTGCTGTGTAATATTCCTGGTGTGGAAGACAGCATTGCCAATATTAATATGAAATCGGTCGGAGAAAATGAGTACCTTTACCAAGAACGGTACTTCTACCGATTTATTACCCCAGACGAATCAATTGCGATGCTAAAAGAGTGCAGTTTTCATATTGTTCATCATCAGTTGTGTACTTGGCTGGAGGATGCCCATCCCGCATTCCGTAATGATGAACATCAGCATTCTAGCTATGTATTTCTAGCGGCTAAATAGTTGTTTCAATAGCCGTTTTGGATGATGACAGGCTGGGGCGATCGCTAGCATCAGAATCGAGTTGACTGACAACACCTGCTCAACCGTAACTACCGCGTGGATCGGGGAACCTGACTTCTAGCTTGTCTAAGCTCTTTTAGGAGCGCGGTCTTCGCGCCAAAGGCAGACTGTTTTGTCAGTCAATTAGGCATCAGGATAATGAATCTACTAGACCAACCCCATATCAAATTGTGGCAGTAGCCATCTTACCTACATCAGAATGTTTGAGGAGCGGCTCTGTCGTCCTGGACCTTAACGAATCGCTGCAATTATGGGTAGTCCTCCAGGGCTAGGGATTTGTAATAGTGTGGGCCACGCCCACACTATTACAAATTCTTGCATAAACACCACGACCCAATTATGATGAATCATCCAGGGCGTTGCTGATTCTGGGGCTGAATTTAGAGTTGGATGAATAAAACGGTGCTAATTCATCTAGTTATTCAGCAGCAGCCATTTGCAGTCAGTATCGCGGGCACAGACGAAATCACAGATGAGACTATGACTCAAGCTGAATCACCTCAGAAATACTCTGCTGCCCGTGAACTCGATTATGGCGGCTAGTCAGCTTATGCTTGCGATGGTGGCGCTTAATGTCGGCTTTATAAGCATCAAATACCTCACGAATTTTAGGCTGCGTCGATGACCCCACTTGCCTCAGCAGATCTTTCATTGTTGGATAAGAAATGACCCACTTTTCATCATGCGATCGCCCCGGCACATTGTTGTAATCCATGATGGCATTCATCACCCGCACAGCTATCGGGTCAAGATTTGCTTTTTTAGATGGTCGTCCCCTCGTTGCAGGTTTAGCCGTTGTTTCCGTTGCCGCAGATGATGTCTTAGTCCGTTTTTGATCTGTATTGGCTGCCTTCGGGGCTTTAGATGAAGCCGTAGAACGCTTGACCTTAGAAGACTTGGGCGTTGCCTTAGAAGGCGATGGCTGAGTTTTAGCTGCCTGCGTGGAGGTACTGAAGGTGGTATGGATGCGATCGAGGGTTTCATACAACGTATCTTGCTCAGCGCGGAGGTCTCTATTCTCTTGCTGTAGGTCGGTATATTGTGCAGAATCCTGACGAGAACCTCTGCCATTTTCTAGCGCCGCACACTGGCTTCGTAAGTCCTCAATTTGCTGGATAAACCATAAAAGCGTCTGCCCAATCTGCTGCATGGTGTCATGGAGATCTGAGTCGCTTGGGGAGGATGGTTTGGCTGGGGTAGGGGCTAGGGACGGTGCTGCCGACGGCGCACGATTGCTGACCCAGCGATCAATCCAGTTTCTAGCATTGCGCCCAAAGCTAACGCTTTTGCTGTAGGCTAAGCCATATTTTTCCTGAAACTCAGCCGGAGATTGACGGGCTAGTTTCTGCATCTGTTGCTTGGAGCTAGAATAGCCGCGATCGCAGGCCACCAAGTAGGCTTCACGAGCCGTTAGCATTCCTGGAGATGCATCGCCTTGGCGTTCCTCAGTGGTTGAGGGCGGCGTTGAGTGGTGGGCTGAAGATTTGCCATTATTAGATGACACGGTAGCGATTGCCTCCTTTGACTGTGAATCGTTAACGGGTGCATTGTCGAGCGTGAGGGTTGCCAGCGCAATGTGCTGATGGCCAAGACGATTTTCCAATGACTGTCGCACCTCGGCCATCAAAGATTTCTGCTCTGCGGGAGAATGAAACCCTTGCTCCGCCCACTTTGCTTTTATCCAATTCGCCCATGCTTCCGCCTTACTGCGGTCGTGCGGTGTCAGTTCAGACACGTTGGCCAAATATTGATCAAAAAGTTCACGTAGCCACTGTTTCATATTGAAATCCTTAGACGGTTGCGAATGGGTGGACTTGGATAATCAAACCGGAGCGATCGCTAGGGGCTGAAAATAGGAAGCCTGCGCCGCGAGGAGAGTTAACGCACCTACAACTGAGCATCGTGTGAGCGTCATCTGAGCATCATACGTTAGACAATAATTCAGTCCTCATCGCGTCATTCTTCATCGTGATGGTGTTAAACCCGTGTGGGCGCTGATTCTAAAAATGGTTTGTTTGCGCTAATGGTGCGATCGCATTAGGTAGGAATAAACGTATCGATTGAGCATTAATCAAGGCGATGGCAGCCTGGCTCAATTGTTCAAATAGGGCGCATCATGGGTATCCGTTCAGCCGCAAGGGTAAGCAGTAACAAAGTGACGAAAATTAGTTAGAGCCGTCAGGAAAGCCTATATTCGGCATAAATGCAGTTTGAAGCAGTTTCCATCAAACCAAGTTTCCATCAAACCAA
>CAYSIR010000339.1:0-4604 GCA_964431105.1 uncultured Leptolyngbya sp.
ATTACCCAGCCGGTTGAGTTGAGATAGTGAAGCGACCCGCAGACGGTTCGCTGGATTACGCGATCGCTTACCCAACCCAGAGTAGAATCAGCGTCTCAACGGTCTGGTCACGCAGGGGGCAAACGTTTAATTCTTGGCAAAAGAGATGCCTCTGATGGCGCACTGTGGTAGTCTTTGCGAGTTGGTGTTCTATGGCACAAAGCCGATGAACCCTGGCAGACCAAAATGAAGCAACAGACTGAGATGAGAGGAACGCTATGAGCTACCGCATGGATCGCCGCGCCTATGCTGAAACCTATGGCCCAACCGTGGGCGATCGCATTCGATTGGCGGACACGGCTCTAATCATCGAAGTGGAGCAGGACTTTACCACCTACGGCGATGAGGTGAAGTTTGGCGGCGGCAAGGTCATCCGGGATGGCATGGGTCAATCCCCCATCTCCACGGCAGAAGGCGCGGTGGATACGGTCATCACCAATGCGCTGATTTTGGATTGGTGGGGCATCGTCAAGGCAGATATTGGGCTGAAGAACGGCAAAATCCACAAAATTGGCAAGGCGGGCAACCCTTACATTCAGGACAATATCGACATTATTATTGGCCCCGGCACGGAAGCGATCGCAGGTGAGGGCATGATTTTGACGGCGGGCGGCATTGATGCCCATATTCACTTTGTGTGTCCGCAGCAAATTGAAACGGCGATCGCATCCGGCATCACTACAATGATTGGTGGCGGCACGGGGCCAGCCACCGGAACCAATGCCACCACCTGCACTCCCGGCGCATGGCATATCTGGCGGATGCTGCAATCCACCGATGCCTTTCCGCTGAACTTTGGCTTTATGGGCAAGGGCAATAGCGCTCAGCAACCGGGATTGATTGAACAAGTGATGGCAGGGGCGTTGGGGCTAAAGCTGCACGAAGATTGGGGAACCACGCCAGCCGCGATCGATACCTGTCTTGGCGTGGCAGAAGATTATGATGTGCAAGTTGCCATCCACACTGATACGCTCAACGAATCTGGCTTTGTGGAAGACACGATCGCTGCCTTTAAAGGACGCACCATTCACACGTATCACACCGAGGGCGCAGGCGGCGGCCACGCCCCGGATATCATCAAAGTCTGTGGTGAAACCAATGTGCTGCCATCGTCTACCAATCCTACCCGTCCCTACACAGTGAATACGCTGGAAGAACACCTAGATATGCTGATGGTCTGCCACCACCTCAGCCGCAGCATTCCGGAAGACGTGGCCTTTGCGGAGTCGCGCATTCGCCGCGAAACGATTGCTGCCGAGGATATTCTGCATGACTTAGGTGCATTCAGCATGATTGCGTCTGACTCGCAGGCCATGGGGCGAGTTGGGGAGGTGATTTTGCGGACGTGGCAGACGGCCCACAAGATGAAGGTGCAGCGCGGCCCGCTCACAGAAGATAGCGATCGCAACGATAACCATCGAGCCAAGCGCTACGTGGCCAAATACACGATCAACCCGGCGATTACCCACGGCGTTTCCCATCATATTGGGTCAGTAGAAGAAGGTAAGTTAGCCGATCTCTGCCTTTGGAAACCGGCATTCTTTGGCGTGAAACCGGAACTTGTGATTAAGGGTGGGGCGATCGCCTGGGCCCAAATGGGCGACTCCAATGCCAGCATTCCTACACCGCAGCCCGTTCATATACGACCGATGTTTGGCAGCTATGGCGGGGCGATCGCAGCTACATCGTTGACCTTTATTTCCAAAGCTGGCGTAGCGCAGGGCATTGCTGGGCAAATTGGGTTACAAAAACCGGCAGTGGCGGTGATGAATACGCGATCGATCAGCAAAGCCGACATGAAGCTCAATACTTACCAACCCGTGATGGAAGTCAACCCAGAAACCTACGAAGTGCGGGCAGATGGCGAACTGCTGATCTGCGAACCGGCGGCGGTGCTGCCGATGGCGCAGCGCTATTTTTTGTTCTAAGCCTAATCCCTAAACCGTCTGCTACGCTGAAGTCAGGCATAACGGAGGTTGCTTTTTGAATGCTGGATGTAATTTCTGCGGCTCCCCAGTCTCTTGATGAGTGGTTGCAAAACCCACCAGAACGGACGGAATGGGTTGATGGAGCATTGCTGGAAAAAGATGAGATGACGTTAAAACATAGTCGAGTACAGCTCAAGCTTGGGCGTTTTTGGGATGCCTATGCTGAATCCAGCGGACAGGGCGGGATTGTCTATACTGAAGCACCTTGTCGCACAAATACACAGGGGCGATCGCCCGATGTCGCTTATCTGACTCCAGAACTGGTCGATCAATATGGCAATGAAACGGTTTTACCCCAAAGTTTTCCATTGATTGCCGAGATTGTATCTCCGACCGATCGCGCTGAAGAGATATTCGCCAAAGCCACCGAATATCTTAGTTCGGGGAGTCAGGAAGTGTGGCTGGTTTTGCCGGAAAGTCAGTGGATTGTGATTTTGACGGAGCAGGGGCGATCGCTGTTCAGTGCCGGAGAACTAGCGAAGACCAGGATTCTTTTGCCCGGTTTTATGATTGAACTGAATAAACTGTTCGGATAGACATTCCACAGTAAAATACTAAAATAAAAAAGCTCCCCGACTCATCAGGAAGCTTGTAATTCAAAAAGTCAGACAAACTCTCAGATACAGCGAGTTACGATAGCACCCAATTCACCAGCGTCCGTACCGCAAAGCCCGTACCGCCAGGGTTATTGTATCCGTCCTCCTTCTCTGTCCAAACAGGAGCAGCTACATCCAAGTGAACCCAGGGCGTTTTCTCGACATATTGTTTCAGGAATAGCGCCGCCGTAATAGCGCCGCCTGCCCGTGGGCCAGTGTTTTTCATATCCGCCACGACTGACTTCATGCCGTCAAAGTATTTCTCTTCCAACGGCATCCGCCAGAACTTCTCGCCCGCTAGGGCAGCCGCTTCTGAAAGCTGAGAGGCGATCGCATCATCACTCGTCCATAGCCCCGCCATATTATCACCCAGCGCCACAATGCAAGCCCCGGTCAGCGTCGCCAAATCCACGATCGCATCGACGCCTAACTTATCCGCATAGACCAACGCATCTGCCAAGGTCAGTCGTCCCTCAGCATCAGTATTATTGACCTCAATGGTTTTGCCATTAGAAGCCGTCAGAATATCACCAGGACGCATGGCTCGACCGCTGATCATATTTTCTGTAACAGCACTGATGAAGTGAACTTCCACATCCGGTTTCAGTTGAGCGATCGCCTTTGCCGCCCCAAAGGTCGCTGCTGCGCCGCCCATATCGGTTTTCATCATTTCGATGCCGCTGCCGGAGGGCTTTAGGTTTAAGCCACCCGAATCAAAGGTCAATCCCTTACCTACGATCGCCAGCTTACGACGTGGCGTGACCTCTGGGCGATAGGTCAGATGGATAAATTTAGGCGGCAAATCTGACGCTTGCGCCACCGCCAAAAATGCACCCATTCCTAGCTTTTCGCAGTCTTCCTTTTCTAAAATTTGCAACTCTAAACCGTATTCATTGGCGATCGCTGTTGCCGTTTCCACCATTACCAATGGATTCACTACATTGGCCGGAGCCGATACCAACTCCCGCGCCAAAATCACGCCTAAACAGACCTGCTTAGCCCGAACGATCGCCTCGTCTTGTCCTGCCAATCCCAGCAAATCAACCCGCTGAAGCTTCAGTTCTGCATCGTCTGACGAAGACTTAAATCGAGTATCTTGATGGGCCGTTAGCTCGATGCCCTCTGCGATCGCCTGCACCGTTTGCCCTGCATCATCGTTCCACGCCGGAAAGCTGATGCCCAACGTTTTGCAGTGTTCGCGTTTCCCCAGCCGCAGGGCCGCCGCTGCCCCCCGCCGCAGATGGTCAAGCGAAAATGTATCCGGCTTGCCAAGACCAACCACGGCAATTTTGCGAATTGCACTCTTGCCGCCCACGCGGGTGACAGCACTGCTCCCAGCCTTTCCCTTAAATTCACTTTCTTCAATCAATTCCGAAAGTGCGCCATCGAGGGACTGATCCAGTCCCGCCAAGTCATCCGTTAGCGCGATCGCATCCTCAAACAATCCGATGACTAGACAATCGCCTGACCATTCTGCTCTTGCTGTCTCTATCCCTTGAAGCTCCATACCTTCCACACACTCAATTCAACGGGTTGATGATAAAACCGTGACTGATGCTCCAAACCGCTGCAACGCATCGCTTGTCCATCCATCACGTCCGCTAATCAACATTGCCCAGCCTTCAGAGCAGCACGGCTGCCAAACAGTGCTAATGCCCGCAGGCTGCGCGATGGATCTGCTTTTACCATAGTACCGATCAATCTGCCTCGTGGATTCGTGGCAAACCTACACCATCGTTCTACCCGCGCCACGAATAAGCTCAACCGCGTCGGGTAGCGCGATCGCGGCTGCATTCCCCCCGGGGCATTGCGGATTCTGGGGATGAATTTAGAGTTGGATGAACTGAAACGTTGTTCCAACTCATCCTGCTATTCAGCCCCCCTTCTTAGGATCTATCCATTACGCAAATCTAGTACGCAAATCTCGCTGAAACCCGCATTCCTCGGTTCAAAAACGAGGACTCTGAGTGACCGCTAGAAG
>CAYSIR010000340.1:0-4579 GCA_964431105.1 uncultured Leptolyngbya sp.
TAGACCATAGAGATACTGTTGCTTGTGCTGTCGATTGAAACCATTTTTGCAGATGTGCTGTCCGTGACAGTCCGGGCAGTCAGGTCGAGTTGATGGAGTCGTCATCAGTTAGCTGCGTTGACTTGCTTCTCTGACGCTATCCTAGCTCAATTCAACAACGCCCGGAGCTGTTGAAACACTTGAAGTTCATCCCTCCAAAACCCCAAAAGAGGATGAAAACTAAAACGGACGGTTACTTGGTACTCTATGCCTAGGGGACATACTTTATTCGGGAACTACGACCAAAACCGGTTCACTTAACCGAATCTCTTTTCATCAATTACCGTTTAATGTAGTAATCAACGGAGGCAATGCAGAATGTGGATTCTACAGAACAAACCTCCACTACGTTAGAGTATTTGAGAGAAGGAGTTAACTGTTATGGCACTAATTCGCTGGCAACCTTACCGGGAAATGAACACGGTTCGTCATCAATTGGATCGTTTGTTTGATGATGTTCTAGCCCCTATTTCTGCTGCCCAACAGGATTGGTTTACTTCTGTGCCGGCTGCGGAAATTAGTGAAACGGATGATGCTATCCTCCTGAAGCTAGAACTGCCGGGAATGAATCCCAAGGATCTAGATATTGAGGTAATGGAGCAATCTGTTTCTGTCAGGGGCGATCGCAAGTCTGAAACGACGTCGAATGACCATGGCGTGACCCGCAGCGAGTTCCGCTATGGCTCATTCCAACGGATTATTCCTTTGCCGACTCGAGTACAAAATACTAAGGTAACGGCAGACTACAAAGACGGTATCTTGCATCTAAATCTGCCAAAGTCAGAGGAGGTCAAAAATAAGGTCTTCAAGGTCAACTTAGGTGAATAAGGGACGATTCGTTCAGCTCTATGTTCCTGTTGATTCACGTTTGGTCGTTGGGATAGATGAGCTGATTGCCGAACCTTAGCAACGGCGTATCCCACTTTTACAAACTTACCCCAATTCTCCGGTTCCCCTGTTTCGGGGGAGCCGGATTCAGCATGTCTGTTCTTGGATGGCTAACGCCCATGGGAATAGGTCACTTTTGCAATTTAGCCCTCATCCCCCAGCTCCCCTTCGACAAGCTCAGGACATGCTTCCCTATTTTGGGAGAAGGGGAGCCAGATCAACCAACCTGATATGCTCCCAACGCCTATTCTCATTCATAACTTATTTGGGATTACTATAATTGGCTGAGTCAGTCCCCGACTGTTACTGGAGACGCAGGGTCAATAAAAGAGTCAGAATCTACTGCGCTAGGCTTATCCGGGGCAGGCTCATCCAGAATATCTGACGCATCGATCGCATTGGTTTCGGAGGCTGGCTGGCGGTCTGGAACGGTGTGGCGATCGAGAATGATGGGCGATCGCATCGGTTTATCAAATAATGCTGATGCATGGTCTAGGTAAGTGAGAATCTCATCTGCTGCCCGATCCGTCGCTAATCTCGGCTGCCCAGCTTCAATGCGGACGGGCAAAAATTCGAGACGCATCTGTTCCTGGCGCAGCGACACCTTCAGCATAGCTGTGTTGTGGATCGTGTCGGCGGGTGCCTGTGCATCAATCTGTGTATCAATCTGTGCATCAATCTGTGCATCAATCTGTGTATCAAAGTTGCCAACAGAATAGGCGATCGCCCGGTCACGATAAATTTCTGCACCTTGCAATACTTGAGGATGGTAGCCCACCACTAAATCAGTGCCGTGATCAACTGCATGGTGGGCGAGCTGTATTTGCTGGGCAGAGGGATAGTCTGCCAAGGCATCCCGCCAGTGAAAATTTACAATGACCCAGTCCACGTTGGGACGAATGGCCTGAACGTCAGCAGTAATCTGGGTCTGCAGGGCGGCTGTTTCGCCTGCGCTAGTGTAGCTTAGGTAAGCAATGCGCTGGCCGCTAACATTCAAAATTTGCGGGCGACGAGCGATCGCCGGTTGTACTCCAGCACCAATGGTATGCAGACCGGCCTCGTCTATGGAATCCAAGATACGTTGCAGTTGGATGCGGCGCGATCGCGTTGGCGTATCTACATTCGGTAAGCTAACAATGTCAATACCATTATCCATTAGCGTCTCCTGAGCCTGCGATCGCATCTCGTCGGTTATGAGCAGTGGCTTAGCTGTCTCAGAAACCACAGGGGCGATCGCCATCGGATCAAAATAAGTAAGCGCTACATCAGTTTGGACGATTGGCAGAAAAGGAGATGCACCATCCAGCCAGGATGCACTGCTAAAGCTCAGCGTAGCCCCATCAGCCGCCGCCGGATGGTCAACAATCGGCACCGTTTCAAGTGCCGCCTGAACATACTCGGTATCCTCAGACTGCCCCAACAGTCCAGATAAGCTAACCCATTGCCCCTCCCATGAATGCGCCGTCGTGGCACGATAGCTCATCGCTTCAACGCCGCACCCTAGCAAAAAGGCGAGCATTGCCGATCCGCCCAGCCACCGATTACGCTGGCGGCTTGAATGCTGCAACTGATCGAGGAATGGATGAATCGCCACGCTGCCGATACTATTATTTTGCGGAAAGACCTGCTCAACCGCCTCAGAACAGGCTGAACCCATTGAGTGCAGCCAGTGGTTTAGCCGCGAGATCCGAAAGGATGGTTGAGGGTAATGCGGGAGTGAAATTTGATCCTGCCACAGCATTCGGTTGGAGCCAGCCAATTGGGTACGGATCACGACAACGGACAGGTTGGACGATAGGCGACGGAGGCGATCGCCCAGAGTAGACAGCAGTTGCTCGCGATCGGGCAATTGACGACACAGCACAATCATTGTCAGTTGGTCTGGCGACTGTTGCACAACCTTGGCACAGCATTGCAGCGGCAGTAGCGCCAAGTTAACCCAATAGGCGATCGCTTTCGGGTCGCCCTGCTGGGCCTGCTGCATCATTTCAGTGACATTCAGTAATGGTGTGCTGATCATCCGCTGCTTATCCTTGCTTCAGCCTACGACTGAGGCATCCTGCCCCATTTGTCTCACAATCATACGGGCAGTTTTCATTTTTTGACCAGTGATGCTCAAATTCACTTCCCCATCGCGTACCAGGAGTGAGAATTTTTATGGCATAGATGCCCGCCCAGACATTCCATAGAGAATCCTTCTATGGGTCATTGGCGATGAGTCATTGGTCATTTAAGACAGGGAATTTTTGAGTGTCATGTCAGGATTTTGGGTGGTGTGGGCACACACTACCCAAAATCCTGACCAATAGAGGACTGCCCCTAATCTTGAAATCCTTTGGAAGTTCCAGGCGTTTTCACCAATTGCCGCTACAGTGAAGGCGGTTGAATTCTAGGACAATATTATGTTTGCGATCGCTCAAAGCGCTGATCCATATCTCACTTATACGCTAAGTGATGCATCCACCGACGCCGCCATCGATGTATTGCCCGAACGGGGCGGCATCGTCAGCCAATGGCGCATTGGTTCTCATCACTTACTTTACCTTGACCGCGATCGCTTTCTGAACCCCTCACTGAGCATCCGGGGCGGCATTCCTATCCTGTTCCCAATCTGCGGGAATCTGCCGGACGATCGCTACACCGTAGGCGATACAAACTATGTTCTGCCACAGCATGGATTTGGGCGAACGCTACCGTGGCAGGTGGTTGAACAATCCACCGAGGGCGCTGCTAGCCTCACCCTATCGCTGACGAGTAATGACCAAACGCGGCCAGTCTATCCGTTTGAGTTTGCGATTGAGTTTACCTATCGACTGGTGGGGCGATCGCTAGAGATCCATCAGCGCTATGTCAACCACTCTACCGAATCGCTCCCCTTTTCTACTGGACTGCATCCTTATTTCAATGTGGCAGACAAGTCCAAGCTACGCCTCGATATTCCAGCTACCGAATATCAACCCAAAGGCGATTCCAATACCTATGCCTTCGATGGATCGTTTGACTATGACCAGGATGAAATTGATGTAGCATTTACCAACGTTTCAGCCCGCACCGCTAGCGTGACAGAAGGCGATCGCACCCTGCGCTTAGACTATGACGGACTCTATTCAACGCTGGTCTTTTGGACCGTGAAGGGCAAAGATTTCTACTGCCTAGAACCGTGGAGCGCGCCGCGTAATGCCATCAACAGCGGGCAACATCTCACCCATTTACCCGCTGGGGAATCGCTAGAGACAACGGTGAAAATGACTCTGGAACTGGGATAGAGGGCGATCATTGATTGAGCATCCCACTAAATTAATGCGATCGCCTGCGACATGGCCTGACTCATGCTATGCTGAAAGAGACTCGGACTCATGCAATTACAACGCCTAAATCTTGTCAGGGCCGGAAGGCAGCAGCAATACGGGATGCTTGTAATAGGCGTGATCTCCGGGTCACTTTTTTTTGGCAACTGTCGTTTTTAGGCAATTGTCTTGAGAAATTGTCTTGAGAAACGGTTATGGTGCTAGACAGGGCTGCCAGCGATAGGATCTGCTGAAACAATCAGATGGCTAAAGCTGCACTGTCCCCCTAATCCTAGCTATCCATTACGAAAAAGTCGCTGGGCGATCTGCGCAATGGATAGCAGGCTTGGGAGAGAGATTTAGTG
>CAYSIR010000341.1:0-4575 GCA_964431105.1 uncultured Leptolyngbya sp.
GTAAGAACGCATCCGGCGGACGTCTTCTCACAACGCGCATTCTTGCTGGTTTACAACTCATTAGGATGGCTATGGATTAGAAAAAGACGGGTTATGCGATGGATTATAAATCAGTTCTAGAACCCGGGCTGGCTACTACGCCCGCTGCGTCTCACTGCGTCTTTTGTAGGGATTAAAAATTCCTGCGGTATGGCGTAGGCTGGCTACAGCCCAGCCACGGCCGGCTTGCGCGCTTGAATGACCTGTAAACTGCCGCCCGCATGAAGCCGCTGTCCGCTAGGATCATCTACCTCAAAACCATGCTGCTGTAAAAGGGCAGGCAAATCGGTCTGAATGAACTGCCAGGACGTTTCTGTTTCAAACATCCACAAAAATAGAGCGAGACCCGGCCAGAACAGTGGGTTGTGAGGGCGATGAAAGTCTACCAAAGCAAAGACCCCGCCCGGTTTTAAGACGCGGTACACTTCCGCCACAATCTGGTTTAATTGGTCGGGCTGCATTTCGTGTAAGGCCGCACTGGTATGCACGACATCAAAGCGGTTTTCTTCAAAGGGCATGGCTTCTGCCCAAGCTTCCACAAAGGTAGCGTCTGGAACGTTAGCTTTGGCTCGTTGGAGCGATCGCGGTGATGCATCTAACCCAACGACCTGGGGCGATCGCTCCACCAAAAACTGCGTCGCCTGCCCGCTGCCGCAGCACAGATCCAATACCGCCAATACCGCCCCTGTATCCGACCAATGGAGACCATCAAGCGGCAACTGTCGAAAGCGACGCTCGCCGCCGACCATCAGAGCCGCCAACCGTGCGATCGCATCATATAGCCACTGGTATCGGTAGCTCCAATCTCGCAAAATCGTCGCCATGATCCTGACCTATGTGTCGTCCTCATCCTCTGACCGCTCAGGCCGAAAGCCTTGCACAATCCGAGAAAGCTCACTTTTCTCATCCACCGAAATGCGCGATGGAGAACCGCTAATAATCCGCTCAAAGTTGCGGAACGAATCCCGAATTTCAGGGCCGTGAGCCGTGATGGTATATTCCCGAATCCCCTTATCGTGCCAAGAGCCTCGCATCTTAAACACGTTAATAGCCCGAGACATTTCACCTCGAATTTCTACATATTGCAGCATCAAAATGGTGTCAGTAATCGTAGAAATATGAGAATCCGTAATGGAGTTAGACCCCATAAACTGATCCGTTGTATTGGTGAAAAAGCCCGTCAGTTCTTCCTGTTTAGCAAACCCAGTCACCCCAATCACAAATTGGCGAAATGCATTATTGCTGACCCCCCGCGCTAACGCCGACAAGGAATCGATCGCAATGCGCGACGGCTTAAACTCAGCAATCTCAGATTTGATAATTTGCAGGTGATCTTCTAACCCAGTGGACTCTGGATAGGCACACAAAATTTTTAGCAGCCCCTTTCGTTCCAGCTCTTCAAAGTCAATGCCCCATGAAGACGCATTTCGAGAAAGCTGCGCCCGCGATTCCTCATAAGCAAACAGCAGCGCCCGTTCATTATGGTTACAGCCATTCTGAAGAAACTTACTGACCAGCAGCGTTTTCCCAGTTCCGGTTGCCCCTGTTGCCAAAATGATGGAATCCTTGAAAAACCCACCGCCACACATTTCGTCTAGGGTTTTGACTCCCGACGACACTCGCGTATTGGACGATCGCTGAGTCAGCCGCATTGCCCCCAGCGGAAAAATGCTGATGCCCTGATTGGTAATCGTGAATGGATACTCACCCTTCATGTGGGTCGTACCCCGCAATTTTAGGATTTCGGCCGTGCGGCGACGGCGCTCCCCTTCCAGCACGTTCCGCAAAATCACAACATTATCAGACACAAATTCTTCCACTCCAAAGCGGGCTACCTGCCCATATTCATCCACCCGCTCAGTGGTCATGATGGTTGTTGCGCCGACTTGCTTCAGCCGCGCCACCAGCCGAAAAATCTCGCGACGCACCACCGAGGCAGCATCATACTGCTGAAAGATGGCTGTAATTGAGTCAATAGATACCCGTTTGGCTTTGTATTTTCGGATGGCGTACTGAATCCGCTCAATTAAGGCGGATAGATCAAAGTTTCCAACAATGTCTTGCCCTTCTGGATCGGGTGATGCATCTAAAATAAAAAGCTTTCCTTCGTCGATAAACTGTTGCAAATCCCAACCAAAACTGGCGGCATTTTTAATAATATCGGCGGGGGATTCTTCAAAGGTGACAAAAACTCCGGATTCTTCAAAGTAGGTGATACCGTTGTATAAAAATTGGACGGCGAATAATGTTTTGCCTGTCCCCGAAGTTCCGCTCACAAGGGTTGTGCGGCCAACGGGAAGACCGTCGTGACTAATGTCATCAAATCCCTCAATCATGGTGTGGATTTTTTGAACACTGGTCAGCTTTCGTTGAGTGCTTTCTGAAGAGATGGGGGTGTCTACCATACGAGTTTCATAATAAGGATTGATGGCGTGTCGTTGAGCGCTTCAGTTGGTTCAACGATCGCTGCCAATCGCTCGGGCTGGATTAAAACGGTTCTAAAAGAGTTGTCTACCATGAGGAAACGAAATGCGATCGCTGAGCGTTGAAATCGCCGATTGGATATCGGATTCTCAGCTTGCAAGGTATTAACATTGACCACTGAATGTTTAGATTCTCAATTCGCAAGGATGATTTGCAAGGATGACTCGCAAGGGGTCGATATATATCACGATCTTCATCGTGTCTAGCCTTGCAGAACTGCCTTACTATTCCAGAGAATTGTTTTTTTTGACCTTCATTGAACAGTCAGCGCCATGGTCTCCTCCTAACCTATCAGGTTCATGAGCGATTGCCTCAATGCAATCAATAATTAGCTTCATCATCGCGCAATTCTTCGTACAGTAAATCAAGCCCAATCAAAACCTTTTCTCGATCGGACAAATCTCCAATAATTTTGCGGACGGGCGGTGGCAAAATTTTGGCTAATGTTGGGG
Organism: uncultured Leptolyngbya sp.; assembly: GCA_964431105.1. Lineage (GTDB taxonomy): Bacteria > Cyanobacteriota > Cyanobacteriia > RECH01 > RECH01 > RECH01. The sequence continues at coordinate 2,976 of CAYSIR010000341.1, forward strand.
TAGCCAAAATCTTATCTTCCTCAGCAAGTTGAGGGTTTTTCAGCACATCAATCACTTTCAGCGCATAAACTCCTTGAAACTCTTTCTCAAGGATGTTATTCAAGGTTTTTAGCGCTCGGATTGAATTGGGCGTATTGCCAGCAACGTAGAGTTTCAGGACGTATGTTTTTCTCAGGGGATTTGACATAGAAGCATCTCGTGCGGCGGCAAACAAATGGGAAGGGAAGAAAACAATGGTCGGATCACAGCAGATTGGGTTATGAATCTCGCGGGACAGACCGACGATACATTTCACAAAGATGGGCGATCGCATCAATCAAAGTTAATCGATAATCTAGCAAGATTTCTTCACTGCGGCCCTCCAATTTCAGTTGTTTAGCAAAATCGTCCATTAACTCCATGTGAATTTCGACCAGTTGGGATACAGAAATATCGGCAAAGAAGGCAGCATTGACAAAGTTGTCGATCTTTTCGTTGAGCTGTTTCGTTTCGGGCGAAAAATAGGACAGGATGATGGCGCGATACTCCGCTTTCATCCGCTGCACAAATTCTTGGCGTGACGGTTGGGGCAGATTCCGCAGAAAGTTCTTGGGATTGCGTTTGTAATAAACGCCTAAGTACCCTAATCGTTCCTTGAGTTTTTCAGACAGCCGCCGCTGTTGCGTTCTGAGGGAAATCGGCGGATCAATGGTCGAATCATGGGATAAGAAGTCGCTATGCTGCCCAGCGGATAGGGAAATTTTGAGAAATTGACTAATGGCTTGGTCAATAAAATGCTCAAGTTGCCCAAGCTGGGTCAGGGTGAGGCGCAGGACGGCCTGGGTGTAGAGATTGTCGGCGGCGTTTTGATCATTTAATGAAGAGAGTGCATCGGCGATCGCTTGGGCTGGATCATTGCCCGGATCGCCGAGTTCAAGGACGATAATCGGCAGCATAATCAATCGGCGATGTACTTCAAGCAGCACATCGTCAATGCCAGGAGCATCTTCAAGAATCAGACAATCAACGCTGTGCGGTTCCTGCTCAATAAACTGTAGGAAACGATCCTCAGACTCGAACTGCATAAATGTATGAGGAGCGTCTCTAAGGGCTTGCAGTAGCGCTTCAGCCAGAGTGCTGGTCTTGAGGAGGGTACAAATAGATAGCTTAGATTGCAAGGGTCTGTCAACTTCAGAGCAATATTAAAACGGGAATCTATCTCGCTGTGCCATGGGTAGGCTACTTTCAGCAATTTTTGGCTGATAGCCTGGGCGTAGGTAATCGGTTGGATGGGTAAAGACAGGAGGCGCGGCTCAAGCCGAGTATTTATTAGTCGGTTTCTACCGCAAACAACATCACTAAACAGTTTAAGTTTTTTTTAGATTTAATAACCGACTACAGAATACTTAACCTTTCTCAGGTTTGTAAACTCTTTTGGCTAGGCTGAGACGTGGGTAGGGGGATTCACATAGGGATTTTGAGTCGTGTAGGCGTCGCCTGCACGACTCAAAATCCTTACCAATGGAGGATTTACCAAGACTTTAAAGATACGTCGATCGTTTGATTTGGCAACCTAGTCGGTAGGGGCGAAAGAAGCGATCGCCCAAATTTTACAGGTTTT
>CAYSIR010000342.1:0-4570 GCA_964431105.1 uncultured Leptolyngbya sp.
TCTCCCCTTCTCCCAATCTTGGAGAAGCTTGTCCTGAGCTTGTCGAAGGGGGGGTGGGGGATGAGGGCAATACAGGGATTTGCAAACGTGACATGCTCCCATCCGAGCATCTACTTAGAGCCGTTCTCCGTAACCGTACAGCAGCGCCAGTGTTAGATGCCTCAGCATGATTACAGATCATCGTGCCTCCGTCAGGGTGGGCTGCAAATTTTACGAACATTGAGCTACGGTGCTGTTCATCGCCAGCGACCGTAGCACTTAGCCCCCGATCGCAGCACCAGATGATATAGCCGATCCAGCCAAGCCGCTAGTTTCAGAGCAATGCTGCCATCGTTAAAGTTAGGAAATAGCTTACCGCATGATGGCCGTTCGTCAATGTTCAAATCCACAAAAAACAGATATTTTTTGTAGCCAAAGTTACAAAAATATTTTGATTGCGGCGTTCACTTGCACAATACTTCAATGACAGTGGCCCGTAAGCGAGAAATTACTGAAGTTGCCGCACTGGTTGATCGCCGCGTCTGCGTAAATCCTGCGGAATACTGCAAAGGACCCTGTCTTGGCAGGAGCGAGCAATCGCTGACCGTCAACGACTGTGATTCAAGCGGTTGACGGTTCAGGACTAGGTAGTGGTATTCATGTAAGGATTTTGGGTGGTGTGGGCAATGCCCAAAATCCTTGCCAGAAGGCTATCCAGGACTATACCGCTGAGTTTGATTCGGCGATCGCTTGAATCATGCGATCGGCAATGCGATCGGCGGCCCCGGCAGTTCCCATCCGGCGTTTGCCATTTTCAGCAATAATCTGGAGGCGATCGGGGTCATCCAATAATTGATGAATCACCTGAACCGCCTGATCTGGCTTTTGGATGAGGATGACCGATGGCCCTAGCAAACGGGTCTGGGCTTCAGCGAAGGCAGGGGTAAATTGCGGCCCTTTCCCGGCGATGGTGATGGCTGGCTTGCCCAGTCCGATAAATTGCTCAGTCGCTGTGCCCGCCATGGCGATCGCCACATCTGCGGTATGCAGACAGTCGGCATAGGCAGATTGCGTCAGCAAAAGGGTAGATTTGCGCTGGGTTGCGGTGAATGGGTCAGTAGATTTTAAGCGCCAGCCATGTTTGGGTAAGGTGGCTTTCAGTACCTCTAGGTCGAGGCTGGGGGCGATCGCCCCTAAGAATACTAGCGGCCGCTGCCATACTCGATCGCACAATACCTGAGCGATCTGCATGATTTGCTGCCAATTGTCGTAAGCTTCGGGAATGCGGGAGCCGGGCAGGAGCGTAAAAATGAGGGGGCGATCGCTTTCTGCTTTGGGATAGTGGGGCAGATGTCCGGTTCGTTCATCCAACCCGTCCATCATCGGATTACCCAAATCATAGGCAGGAATGGAAAAGCGGTTGAGTACGTTCGTTGTGAGGCGATCGCGGGGAAACACTGCTCGACAGCGGCGATGGGCCATCATCCAGCGTTCCCACGGTAAATAGACCGAACCAAACAGCCCTTCCAGGTTTTCAAACCAGGATTGACGCGGCAGCCGCCCGGCTTCATCCTGCAAATAGTATTCTGACTTCGCCGTTCCAACAAAGCAGTAGGACGCACCACTCAGCCAGGCAAACGCCAACGGCACAATATCTCCCACGGCCAAAATATGCCCACCCTTCGCCGCCCACTGCCGCACTACTTGAAGCTGCTGCCAGGTTAGCCCCAACAACCCACCTCGCACGTCCCGCAGCAGTTGTCGTTGATCCATGTAAATGAAGCCGCCAGACGGCAGTTGCCTGGTCGGCCCAATCATGGGAACACCCTGATCTCGATAGGCTTGCCCAACGCCTACAATCGGCAGGGCCGCTACATCCGGTCGGGAGGGATGGCGCTGGAGCGATCGCAAAATTCGCAGGGCGATCGCATCTTCACCATGTCCATTACTAAGACACAAAATGCGAATTGGGCGAGATGAGATAGAGGCTTGGCGGTTCATGAACGGTGAATAACAGTGTAAAACCCGAAGAGCAGATAGAAGCGATCGAAGCCATCAGGGGTCAATTATGGGGCGGGCAACCCGTTGAAAACCCGTTGAAACCACAATTGGGGCAGCAGAGTAGTCTGCACTCTATTTCTCCCGACTGTCCTAAGCGACGCCGATTTCTAGCGTCCACTGATTCAGCCAGCCGATATTTTCTGGGACATAATCAGCTAAGTGTAGTTTCCAGATGCCCGCCGAGGGCTGACCGAGCAATTGCCGCAATCCTGGAGTGGTGTCCATGGTGTAGGTCGCTTGCAGCCGGGTTTGATTGCCCAGCGTGCGCCCTTGCAACAGCCAGCGCTGCCCCGTAGGAGACTCTAGGCTAATCTCAATATCTCCCAGGTAGCTATGCTGCACGTCAACCACAATCGCCATCGCTTGGATTGCTTGGTTTTGACTCATGCGAAGGGTGCTGGCAATGCCCTGGGGCGAATGATCGGGAATGGTGACAACGGTAGTGTTCTGCTGGCGTAGGGTTTGCCGAATCGGTTGGGGCGATCGCCGCTGTTGGGTTGCCAGTTGCACGGCCCGCTGCGCGTTGACTTTGCCATACCCAAACCAAGGAGAATGACCACTGGTGTCGTAGGTTCCGTAAGTGTTGCCAAATTGCGGATCGGGTTCATTGTCTACAATTTTGTCGGCCGATCGCTGCAATAGGTCTTTAACCTGCTTAGCCGTCAGGTCAGGATTGACCGACAGCACTAACGCCGCCACCCCCGCCACTAGCGGACAAGCACTTGAGGTTCCCCCAAAGGAATCCGTGACGCTACCGGGGCTGTACCCTTTTGCGCCCAGGCGATCGCTGGTGACCATACCAGCCCCCCGCAGCATTTTGCGAATGGGCGGCGGCGCGAAGACATAGCCTGTCTGCGGTAGAAACACATCCGGCGGCACATTATTACTGGGCGCACAGACCGAAATGCTATTGCCCCAGTTGCTATAGGCAGCCTTTTCGCCCAAGCTCGTACAGGCTGAGACAGCAATCACATCGGGATGGTTGGCAAAGCCATTGAGCCAAGCCGTTGGGCCGCGCAGCACGTTGTCTGTCCAACCCGATTCATTAACTGTGCCGTTGATGGGGCGATTGGTGTTGCCGGCTGCAAATACAATGACGCAGCCGTTGCCGTTGCGGCCTTCGGTAGCCGCTCGGTTGATGGCGGCCCGTTGCCGGGTTGAGAGGGGGTAGCTAACCGCCGTTGCGCCCCAGCTACAGGAAATGATGTCGGCTCCTTGCTCCACGGCCCAGGCGAACAGTTGCTCGATGCTGCGATCGTTCAAAAATGTCGAAGTCCGAATGGGCATCAGGGCGCAGCCTGGCGCAACCCCAACAATGCCCTCGCGGTTTTCTTCAGCAACCGCCAGCCCTGCTACTGCCGTACCATGGCTTTCCAAATCCTCCTCTGGCATAGGAACCGCGTCGCCGCCGCGCAAGTCCAATGGGGAAACGATCTTACCCCGCCCTTGAAAATCGGGATGATTCAGGTCAAAGCCATCATCGGCCACTGCAATCACCACTGAGCGATCGCCCCGCGTTATATCCCAGGCGGCTTCAATCGATAGATGGATGCCCTCTTTTAAGTCTGTACCGCCATTATGGTGCAGATACCACTGCTTGCTGTACTGCGGATCTTGGGGGCGATAATGGGGCTGGCTGCGCACAATAATGTCTGGTTCAGCCAGTCTTACGTCTGGGCGCAGCGCTAGACGGTTGGCAATTTTAACCGGATTCGCTGTCGCTGCTTTGGTAACGCGAAACACAAAGGTCTGGGAAAGGGCAGGCAGCGGTTCTAGCAGTTGCAATCCAAGGCTGGAGGCGATCGCCTGAATACTGGCAGTGGTGAGACTAGGGGCAAACTGAACCGTAATTTCATCAGTGAGGTAAGCCGGGGTTTGGGCTACCCCCTCCAGTTCATAGACATGGCTGGCAAAGGCGACCTCATCCAGGCTGCGGGCCGCCCTCATTGCCACCTCAAGCTGCCCACTCCTGACTGTTATCTCTTTGAGTTCCATGCCAGCGATCGCCTGAACCGACTCCACCGCTGGATGAATGGCAAGCTGCGAGAGTTGGTATCCCTCAGCAATCCGTACGGTGAAGCGATCGGAGGATTTACTGAGTGGAATTTCTGACCCGCCTCGCTGCAAAATAAGTCCATCATGCCCGGTCAGTAGGGCTGGATCGAAGGGATTTTCAAGCGAGTCATCTGGCTGATTGACAAATCCAGTCATAGACACATCCTTAAAATTGCTCATCGTTGCGCCCTCGCGACTAGCCGCATCCCGGCAACCCCAGAATCATAGCCGAAACCGATCAGGCATCGCCCACTTTTGATCGCAAACGGAGCGATCGCTTGCTGATGGGTTAGCGCTTTGGTTGGAACTCTCTGACCTGATTGACTGACCAAACTTTCGGCTAAAATCCTCGAAAGCCCTCACCCTAGCCCTCTCCCAGGGGGCGAGGGAACCGGAAAGATCTGACCTGATTGACTGACCAAACTTTCGGCTAAAATCCTCGAAAGCCCTCACCCTAGCCCTCTCCCAAGGGGCG
>CAYSIR010000343.1:0-4561 GCA_964431105.1 uncultured Leptolyngbya sp.
ACCATCTTTCCCTGAGGTTGCTGGATCTGATAGTGTAGTCCTCGTAGGACGTTTTGCCCGGAACGGGAATGACCATCCATGACAAACTCAGCCGTGATGTTCGCTGTTTCGGCAAAGGCTTTGTGGTTGTAGCTTTCTAGGAAAAAACCACGATCATCGGTAAAGACACGGGGTTCTAAAATTAAAACTTCTGGAATTTGAGTGGGAATACTTTTCATTGAGGTACTATTAGACTCATTGCCATCAGTCAAATTTGACAATTCGTTGACATTTGGGTAAAGTTTTGGTATTATACCATATAGCAATTTATATTTTTTAAGGTGTCAGGATAGATGGTCTACTGGCTCAAAAGTCACTCAAAGGGATTAAGAGAACATGAAGAACATACATGAAATTCGTGTCTTTGGGATTCGCAGGAGTGGCAACCATGGTATCCTATCATGGATAATGGACGGATATTCAGGGGTTGGGGTTCATTTGAATGATGTTTGGATGTCTGCAAGACTCGATCCTTATAAAGACTGCGTTAATTTAGTTGTACAAGGTATTCCCTATTGGAAATGTAGTTCCTATCCTTTGGGATTAGTAAAGCATGGAATAAAAAACATTGTTAAAGGGTCAATCAATTCTGATTTTAAATCCAAAGACACAAAAGTAAACATCGAGCTAATTAGAAATTTATCTCCTAAAGATTTTTTAATTCATAGTTATGAAAACAAAAAGCTAGACGAGCCATACTTTTCAAAATTTGAACTCAAAAGAGAATCCTGTCTGGGTGTCAGCGATAATCGATATGAAGTAATTATTTTGAGAGATCCTTTCAATCTATTTGCTAGCTTGCTTAGCCACAAAGTATTGGGAGAAAGAAGTCATGAACTCAGTAATCTTATAGAAATCTACAAGCAACACGCTAAAGAGTTTTTAGGCGTAACTAATATCTTGGAAAATAAAAGCGTTTTTATCAACTATAACCAATGGTTTTCTAGTAGAGAATATCGTCGGGATATAGCTAGAAAGCTAGGATTTGAAACATCGGGTGAGCAATACAAAAAAGTTTCCAATATAGGTTGGGGAAGTTCTTTTAGCGGCGTCCAATTCAACGAAAAAGCAAATCAAATGCAAGTCCTTGAACGATGGAGAAATTTTGTCGAAGACCCATTGTATAGAGATCTACTTAGGGACTCCGAACTTCGGGAACTGTCAGACAATATATTTGGTTCAGTTGCGCCAGATATACCGTAGATAAAAGTATCATAGATAAATAGATATATACATAGACTAGGATAAGGTTTTTACGATGAAACTGATATTGATTGTTCCTTACTTTGGGAAATGGCCCGTTTGGTTTCCAGCTTTTTTACAGTCTTGTAAATATAATCCTTTGGTTGACTGGATTTTTTTTACAGATTGCGATATTCCTGAAATCACCTTAGACAATGTTTTTTTTATTCCATTTACATCAGTTGATTTTAATTCGTTGGCATCTGAAAAACTAGGTTTTGAACTTAAATTATCACGCCCTTATAAATTATGCGACTTTAAACCAGCGTATGGGGTAATATTCGAGCAGTATGTTAGAAATTATGATTTTTGGGGATACTGTGATATTGATGTTGTTTGGGGGGACATACGAAAATTTATTACTGATGAAATTCTCAATAAATACGATATAGTCACGACAAGACGAAATAAAATTGCTGGTCATTTCACATTGTTTAGAAATGAGAAAAAAATTAATTTTGCATTTACTCGATATCCTAATTACAAAGATATTTTACAGTCTCCAAAATCTTTTAATTTTGATGAGTCGAAAATAACGGTTGCTATTGATGATTTGATGGAAAAAGAGGATGTAAAAGTTTATTGGGAAAAGTTTTTGTTAAACTCTGCCAACTCTACTAACCCAAATCCATCTGTTTTAAGAGCTTTTACGAATCGTTATTACTGGGAAAAGGGGAAGCTATACGATAAAAAAAGTGGAGAAATAATGTATCTCCACTTCATGACCTGGAAAAAGTCGTTGAAAGCATGCTATTTTGATTATCTTAATCGACCTATTTCTTTCTACATCTCCTATTCACATATTGGATTAACTGAATCTGATCCCCCTCCATCTTTACCATTAGTTTCGCTTTTTGTTTTTTATGCGGGTAGATTAAAAGATTCACTCAGGCAAGAATTAAAAATTAAAAAAGCACAATTTGTTAAGATAGCTAAGGATACAGTGAAGAATAACAACTAATTAATCTTAAAGGAAAAATCAATTTTAATCATAACCAAAATCGACTAAGTTAATTCCAATCAAATGACTCGTTCTTATATTACTCTTACAGAAGTAATCTCCTACATAATGATTAATCAATTGCTTCCAATGATTTTCTATCCGTTCATGAATATCGGTGGGTATCATTCTATCAAATCCTGCTGACAACTTACCTGTAACCTGCATTGCGAGTTTATTATAACGAGGAAAAAAGAAATTTAATTGCCGTTTTACAACTAATTTTCCTCCCCGCCAAGCAACATTCTTAGATGGCAAGTTGTTAGATAAACTTCCCTGAGTTCCGCTAAAACTTAGGATAGTTTGACTAAACGCTTTTTGGTTTTTCTTTAATAATTCTAAAGGCAAAACTAATACATTATTATTACCAAATAACATTTGATAGTATTGAATTAAGGAATCATATTTCAGAAAGTCTAGTTCAATACTAGGATTATTGGGGTTATTTTTAGTTCCCAGGAATTGTTCTATCGTAGAAGTATATCCCGTTTTAATATGCTGACCATAAGCTGAAAGCAAAATTGATTTTTGTTCACGTATTATTATGAGAATCCGCGCTTTAGGGAAAGTAGCATAAATTTTATCAGCAGTCTCTTTTCTCCAACCTCGACCTATTGATATAGCCCCAGCCAAATACTCATGAGATACCACTGGTACACGATTTCGTCTAGTCGCTTCCTGCAATCCAGCCAGAAAAAAATTCTGTACTGATCCAGCATCAAAATTAGAATTTTCTGGAGTGATAAATTGCTTCTTAGCCTCATGGGATGGGAGAGCTAAAAAGCCTGTTTTTTCATCAGCAAACATAACTTGTTGTAGCCAAGATGAGGCACATTTAGGGTAACCAATATGAATCAAGATTCGTGAATCAGACATATTTAATTGCTTTTTCCACTAACTCTTTCAGTATATTAACATCAACGTACTGACTTGCACCATCTCTCTGGCAAATCAGAAAGCCGTACTTGATTTTTCTAATTCCAGCTATTTGATAGTATGCCTGAGTAAATACACCTTCCATAATCAACTCAATAAATACACATTCAGCAGGAGCAAATACTAGATTAGTTAAGCCTGCACCATGACTGCCGATTACCATTTCCGCCCTTTGAAATAGTTTTATTTGCTCTTCAAATGAATAATTGGTCAAACATACTGCTTCAAAACCAAATTCAAAAAGAATCTGTTCAACTTCTGTCTCATTAGAAACATATCGTTTGAGGGAATCCTTGCGAGATACATAGAGGCGTTTCTTTTTACCTATAAAGTCTTGCTGTATCAATTTTTCTCTTAACCAATCAATGGCTAGAGGAGACGGATTACTAGGAGGAGAAAAAAGCGTGGGTATATGCAAGGTTTCAAATTGATACACTCCATCATCCAGGAATCGGGTTTTATCTAAATAACCAGCCAGTTCTAAGCTTTCCCGAATAAACTTCGGGGTGCGATTTTTCGGTAAAATTAAAGGCAAATCATACAATTGCTTATCGTCTTCAATCATCTTGAGACGCGGCATAGTTTCAACTAGCCAATGGAAGTAATTTTCATAAGCCGGCATCGCCAAAAGCACAGCTTCAGCCATTTTTTTCTTATTAACGAAAGGCATGGCTTCTAATGCCATAAGATATCGAGGTTCGCTTAAATATTTTGTACTTTCCCTGAGAGCTTCTATAAAGACCTTCCCTTTCCATCTATGAATCGGATAAGGAAAAGATACAAAAACATTGTTGGCTGAAATTATTCCCGCCGAGTAGGTCTTAGGTTGCCCATTGAAGTACTTTAAAAATTCAGACTGTACTTCTGAATATAACCCAGGTTTATCAAATTTAATAGATGTGTACTCATTTAAAAAATCAAACTCTAGCGAGTTATCAGCTTGGGCAATTGATAAAGCCCGACAAGCTCTTGTAAAGGGCGGATCTTCCGTTAATCCTGATTTTTTAATAAGCTTTGTAATGTAGCGATATATTGCCAATTTGGTCGATTTAGAGGTCAAATAAAAAGAATGATTGGATTGAGTCATGTTAATTGAATCTGAACATTAACTTTTATTGAATAAATCTACTAGCTCTATAGTCGGGTTGACCCGTTCGAGAAATAAACAGAAGTTAGGGAAAAACTGTCTAACTGTGCGGACTAGGATTAGTATAGTATTACCACGTTCACGATTGAATCGACCGATATGAACTCCATTGGGCTAGTTACCATTGGTAGAAATGAAGGACACCGACTGATTCGCTGCTTAAAGTCCGCGATCGCACTCTTTCCCCAGGATACACC
>CAYSIR010000344.1:0-4538 GCA_964431105.1 uncultured Leptolyngbya sp.
CGCATCATCTCCAAACTATAGCGATCCTAAATGAGTTGTGAAGTGAGAATGGTTGTTGTGAGAAGGATTCCGCAGGAATCCTTCTCACAATCCAAATAGGATTTCTATACCACGTTCAGGGTAAGGAGATAATGAAGGCAAAGGCTAAGTTTACCAGGCTATTGTACTGATGTCGCTATGAACAAGAGCATGGGTTGGCAGTGTGGGGCGCATCTCCGGGAAAGCGACTTACACGCTGTACAGTCCTGGCACGAACTGTATCCGGTTTAGGACTGTTAACCATAGGGTATGCAAGGGGTTTGCCGTAAACAGTCAGTAGCCCTGAGATTTGAGAAGGGCGATCGCTATTTGAGGTTTGCAGCCCAACACTACTCACTCGGAAACTGGTGTCGCCTAATTTACTGATGCTGCAATATCCGCCAGTTGTTTACAAGTTCTTTCGATACTTTCCAGACTTCCAGGGTTAACCAAGCCAAAATAGTCGAATACATAAACATTGTCAGACTGAGTAGCCTTGAGTTCACCCCAGAAGGCATTCGATGCAAATTTTTCTAAGGTGTCTTCCTCGGCATTGACAACGAATAAGAAATCTGGATTATCCTGAAGCAAACGTTCAGCCGAAAAGGATAGATAGCCTTGGAATGCTTCACTGGGAATTAGCCCCGAATCGCCCTGCGGATCAGCCATCAGATTTTGGAAGTTGAACTGTTGAATAAAATCACCAGCCCAGCTATTTTGATTCGGAGCTAAGATCGGCTGATAGCTGACTAATACGATCAGCGATTGCTCCTGCTCAACTCCGCCTTCTAAACACTGATCATATCGGCGCAGCAAAGACGTTTCATCAGCCCCAACTATATCTGCTAGTTCTGTCGTCAGGTCCCGTAATGAGTCCCAGTTGTTTACTTCTGTAAGTAAAATTGGAATGCCTAACGGCTCTAATTGCTCTGCAATTTGATCATGGAACCCTGCCGCTCCAATGACCAATGTTGGATCTAGGGCAATAATTTTCTCTAGATTGGGTGGAGTACGTCCGCTACTAACTACTTCAATCCCTTCAAATCGCGAGTCACCAGCGAGTAAGCGGCTACCCGGTATGCCAACCAGTGAGGTTGCATCTAGCTGCTGAGTAATATCTGCTGTCAGTGATGTCAGGGCGATAATTCGCGGCGGTTCCGCAGAATCAGTTGACTGCATCGTATCTGGTCTACTAGATATCTGAGAATTAGCTGATTCAGACGTGCAGGCAGATATTAAGATAATTGATGCTAGTAATGTGATCGCTCCGATGCGGCGGTTCCAACTGTTCATCATGGGTTTATCCTACCAGTGCTTACTGACTAACTTAGAAAACGGTCTGCTGTCAATTCATCGATGCTTATCAATCGGCTGTCGCTTCAGATTGGCTACTATAAAGTAATCTAAAACTGCCACGTTAATCCTGCTGCGATTGATAACCCTGGCTGGGTAAAACGCTCAATATCTGGACGTTCATTAAAGTTCCGCACATCAGCATAGCGGTAATATTCTTCATCTAGAAGGTTAAAGATGCCGACGTTGAATAACACATTTGACGAGAATCGATAGTAGCCAATTAGATCAAATATTGCAAAGGCTCCTGGTTCAAAGGGTTCTGCTCCGGTTAAAGGATTTGACTCGCGATCGCTACGTGGTTCACCCACAATCGTACTGACTAACTCGACCCCCCATCGATCTTCGGGAGCTTGGTAGCCAATTCCTGCAACTAGCTCAAACGGATCGACCGATAATAAAGGTTCGTCTGTTGTTAAGTTATTGCCAATTGTCCAAGCTAGCGCGGCTCTGATCCGAAATCCGTGCGGCTCAGGACTAAATCGATATTCTCCACCAAATTCGACACCATAGATTTCTGCATCGCTGACATTCTGCGTTTGAAAGATATTCACTACTGGCGTACCGAAGGCGGGAGGTGGATTTAGGACTTCAGTGCCTGCACTGACAAACGACTCAATAAAGTTACTGTATCGACTGTAGAATCCAGTTAAGTTAAATCGAGTCTGTTCAAATTCTCCCCGAACGCTCAACTCGAAGGTGTTACTGGTTTCAGCTTCTAGGTCTGGGTTAGAAATGGTACGATATTTGAAGAATGCTCCAGATAAGTTGGTAAAGCCACTGTTAATTTCGCTGTAGAGCGGTGCGCGAAACCCTCTCGCATAGCGACCAACTAAAGTAATCTCTGGTGTTGCTTGATATACCAATCCTAGACTAGGTGAGACTGAGGTTGAATCATAATCGACAGATTCAGCTCCATTACGAGTAAATGCTTCATTTGGATCTGTTGTGAGTTCGTAGTAATCAAAGCGAATACCTGGAATTAAGCTAAAGCGATCGCCCGGTAATGCAATTTCGTTTTGAGCATATAGCCCCAATCGAAACGTATCAGAGTCAGGAAAGTCAGCAACGGGGAACGTGTCTGTTACTGAGGTGCGTGTTTGCTCACCCGTAATTAAATTGGTTTCAATGCGATCGCGAGGGCGTTCGTTTCGCGTATTTGAAATTTCCGCCCCATAGGTTAGGCGATTACTAAGATCGCCGAGTGTAAAGTCGCTTCGCAATTGCAAATTGACCCCGACAACACGATCCAAAAAGTCATAATCATCGTTCCGCCGCGTCGGAGTGCCAATCGGAAATTGCCCCCCGCTAGAGACGCCATAGGTAAATTCTTGCTCTCTCAGCTCTTCCTGCCGAGAGTTTTGGAAATAAGCCTGGAGCTGACCATACTGTAAGAACGAGTCTGAATCTGAATTATCATATTCATACGCTACGCTGATACGTTCTCGATTCGTATTGATGCGGACATCTTCAAAGAAAACAGTTGGGCCAATATTAACATCAGCGATGTCAATGTCGTTAGTATCATCAAATACTTCTGCTGTAATGTTAAGGGCATTGAACTCATCAAAGTTATAGACAATGACGCCTAGGAAGTTATTTCGGTTAGCTGAACTATCGTCTACAAAGAGGCTGTCACCTGCAACTGAGGTTTCTGAGCGATCGCGCCGAGTGTACCCCAGCAACACATCCAGTTGATCAAACCGAGATGCAAGGATTCCAGTGCTGACGAAACCGCTATTCGCTGAGTCAAAATTAGTTGAGAGACTGCTGAAAATATTTCCCTCTGCTTCGTCCAGCAACACACTTGGATCTAATGTAAAATAACTAACAACCCCCGCTAAGGCATCGCTACCGTAGAGTGCAGAGGCGGGACCACGGATAATTTCGATAGTGTTGAGGATTTCGGTATCAATATAGTCTCGCCCCAGTTGGAAGGGGCCGAACTGAAACCGGGTTGGAAGACGAATGTTGTCAACTTGAAGTAAGACACGATTACCATCCAAACCGCGAATGGTATAGTCCTGCAAACCGTAGCGGGAACTGTTACGAACTGTTATACCTGGCTCATAGCGAACTAAATCTTGGATGTCGGTGGCGGTAATGCGGTTGATGTCGTCGAAGTCGAGAACGGTCACATTCGCTGGCGATTCATCCAATCGGCGAGGCGATCGCGTGCCAGTTACCGTGATACGAATTTCAGATCCTTCCAATATATCTGGCTCAACTGTCGCATCTGTATCTATATTTTCTTGTTCTTCTTCGTCTTCCTCGCTGTCCTCATCTTCCTCATCTGTATCCGATGATCCATCTTCCAAGATGTCTTGGCTGAGCAGATCCGCAGACATTACCGGACTGGCAATATCCTGTAACTGAGGAACATCAGTCTCTAGGTAACGAGGCTGGCTGCCTATGTGGGTCTGCTCAGAGGGTGAATTGAATGGGTGTTGAGCGATCGCTGGCTTAACAGGGCACAGGGGAATGGCAATCAGCCCACTCAAAATAAGCTTGTGTAGCAAGGTGAAATCTTTCATCATAATAAACTGGCTGTGGTGGAAAATAAAATAGCGTCACCTATTCAATGATCGATAGCGCTTCCAAGTGATTTGTGAATGGGGATGAACACTTCTAGAGATCCGCTGCGAAACCTCTTTCACAACCTAAGTGGATGGCTATAATGGTTGGCTTAGCGCTATTGCAGAGTTAAAAACTTGCCTGGGTATGTCTTGTGAGAAGTAACTGTGTGAGGAGTGACTCTAATAATCCGTTGGCATCGAAACTGGTTTTGCAAATGCAATCAAACCAACAGCAAATAGAGTTGTTCATGGAAGTATAAAAGAAGTTTAAGCTTGTTGAGAGAAATTGTCAACTTAGAATGATCGGCAAGTTCTGATGTTTCTGGAGGACTGGATGATTCTTGCAACTGGCTGAGTCATGTAGCAGTCTGTAGTCGTGCTTACGATTGCGGATCAGTGTTTCTGTGTGGGCAGGAGTTGAAAGTATATGTTTATTTAGCAATGCTGACAAATTGGGGGCAGCAGTATTTGTGTAGGGATAACCAAATTGGAATGCTATTGAGAATTTTTAAAGCTAGTGAATAGCTGCCTATGCCCGAATGAGTAGGGTGCATGTCACCTTTACGCCCTCACCCTAAATCCCTCTCCCAA
>CAYSIR010000345.1:0-4512 GCA_964431105.1 uncultured Leptolyngbya sp.
TTTTCTAAACGGGGGAGTATGTCAATGAAATAGCCCTGATTTCCTAGGCAAATTGAATAGCGATTCGGGGGAGTGAGACGCTGCTTCAAATTAAGCCAGCATGAATAGAGCATAACCAAACTTTTGTAAGTCTGTTCCTCGGCCTCTGGCCTTGGTGGACTGACAACACTGGCTAAACCCTAACTGCGAGTCAGAAAACTTGACTCCTATCTTGTCTAAAATTTTGGGCGTGGTTCTCGCGCCCAGTGTGAAGGCTTTTCACAACCGTCATCAATGCCATAAGATGCGATCGCCCTGCTACTTTGCTCAAGCCATTAGATAATCGATCGGCGCACAGTAGCCGAAATCCATTCGCTGAAAAATACCATAATGAAAATAGCGATAAAAATGACGCTAGCCTGCGACCACTGTAGCGAGCTGATTGAGGAGTTCAGGCTAATGCCAATACCGCCTGCCCCAACCAAGCCAATGACAGTAGATTCGCGAATATTGATATCCCAACGAAATACGCTAACTCCAGCAAACGTCGGCAATACCTGAGGCACAATGCCATAGGTAAGAACCTGCAACGAATCAGCTCCAGTTGCAGTAATGGCCTCGACCGGCGGTTGATCAATTTCTTCGATCGCTTCCGAAAATAGTTTACCTACAAACCCAATTGAGCGCAGACCAATCGCAATTACCCCCGCTAGCAATCCTGGCCCAATAACAGCAACTAGCAGCAATGCCCAAATGAGAGAGTTCACCGAACGGGAGGTAACAATCACAAGTAGAGCAATTGACCGCACTACAGGATGAGGAGAAGTATTTCGGGCTGCTAAAAAAGATAAAGGAAGAGCGATCGCTACCCCGATTACTGTGCCTAAAGTCGCAATGTTAAGCGTGTCCCAAAGGGGCTGCCAAAGCTGATTGGCATAGCCCCAACGAGGCGGCCACATCCGATCAACTAGCTGCGCCCCCTGCTGGGGCGCATCCCACACAAACTCCCAAGTCGTTGCATCGGAGATAATTTGCCAGCAGCCTAAGAATAAGGCTGTACCGATGAGCCAGCCTAGCCAGTGCTTGAGTGCAGTAGCGCGATCGCGACGCTGCCAAATCTGTGTACCGTTAACTTCCTGTAAAGGCATGGTGCGCGCTCCTACTGTAGCCTCTTACGAATGACCCCAGACGCAATTTCCGTCGCCATCACTAAGGCAATAATGATCAATAAAATCGCTCCGGCAGTATCAAACTCATAGCGACCGAAGGCAGTCTGTAGCGTTGAGCCAATGCCGCCTGCCCCCACTAGCCCAACTACCGCCGACTCACGTAAATTAATGTCAAACCGATAGACACTGAGTCCAACCAATCGCGGCAATACCTGGGGCACAACCCCATAGGTCATCAACTGTAGCCAAGAAGCACCCGTCGAACGAATGGCCTCTACTTGAGATGGATCAATTTCCTCAATGTCTTCCGCCAGCAGCTTTGATAAAAAGCCAATAGTTGTAAAACTGAGGGTCAGCACTCCTGCCAAGGGGCCAAACCCCATCATCACCACAAATACGATGGCGATCATTACTTCCTGAAATGTCCGGGCTATGGAAACCCAAGCGCGACAGAATAGATAAATTGGTAAGGGAGCAATATTGCGGGCAGCCCCAAAACCAATGGGAATGGAAATCAGGATTCCAATCACCGTTGCCACAACGGTCATGGTGAGGCTTTCTAAAATACCAGCCTGAATGTCGTTCCAGCGAGAGATAAAGTCAGGCTGCAAGAAGCCTGAAAAAATGCGACTGCTGCGCTCTAGCCCCCGCAAAATGCGATCGATGTTAATACTGAGGGTGCTTAAAGCTAGTAATAGATAAATACCTGCACCCAGTATCAAGGTCCATCGCTTGATAGGATTGCGGATTAGAGGCGGCGGCGACCATTGGCGAGGGGGAGTAGCTTGCGTCATAGAGCAATAAGATATGACATGGGTAGCAACGTTCCTGACAAATAAGAGCGTTCACTTAACTAATCCACACTGCCAACGACGGCAGAGGGGCGATCGTCAGATACATCTGTTGACCAATCTTCAGCACCGTAGATTTCTGTCAATACCGGAGGAGTAAGGCTGTCAGGAGCGCCGTCATAAACCAATTCTCCAGCCCGTAAACCGACAATGCGCTGGGCAAAGGCTTGGGCCAACGGCACATCATGGATGTTGATAATCACGGCTAGCCCCCGCTCTTGAGCTAGCTCCGTAATCAAACGCATAATCTGCCGAGCGGTTTTAGGATCAAGACTGGCCGTAGGCTCATCTACGAGTAGCAAATCTGGGTTTTGCAGGAGCGCACGGGCAATACCCACCCGTTGGCGCTGTCCACCAGATAAGGCATCGGCTCGCTTATCTACAAAATCCGGCAGTCCAACGCGGTGCAGCAGCCGTAGCGCTTCTTCCACAATGGGTTGAGGAAACCGTCGCCGCCAGCTCTGCCAAAATCCAACGTAGCCTAGCTGCCCAGACAACACATTTTCCATCACCGTGAGCCGTTCAACGAGGGCATATTCCTGGAAAATCATGCCCATGTGTCGGCGCTGCAACCGCAATGCGCGGGGCGATAGCCGGGTCAGTTCCACCTCACCCAGCCAGATTTGCCCATCCGATGGCTCTACCAATCGGTTAACACAGCGGATTAGGGTACTCTTCCCCGCGCCAGATGGCCCAATCAAGGCCATAACTTGTCCGTCTGGCACTGTCAACGTGATGTCTTTTAGAGCTAAATCCCCTGTTGGGTAACGCTTACTGACCGAAACCAACCGTAACATTGCTATTCTCCCATGACTTATCTCGACTCAACTCAGAAGCGATGCCAGCGAGCGATCGCCTCTGAGCTAGAACGGCTATTGCGGTTCGGTGTAGGTGACACCTAGAGCGTTGTCGATCGTCCGAATCACTGCCCAGTATTCCTTGTAAGTAATGGGGATGAACTGGTCTTCGCCGGATTGGCTAAACTCTTCCGCTAAGCTAGTGCCTTCCCAGTCGAAGGAAAAGAATGCTTCTTGCACCTTTTCCGCTAGCTCTGGGTCAAGATTATAGACATAACCGTAGCCAGTAGTGGGAAAGGTTTCTGATTTGTAGATTGTGCGGATTCCTTCAGGCTCAACCACGCCCCGTTCAGCCATACGAGTTAGCACCGAATTGGCGATCGCAGCTGCTTCGTAATCCTTGTTGAATACGCCCAAGATAGAGTTATCGTGACCACCGGAAAATACAGTATCAAAGTCCGTACCTGCCTCTAGGCTAAACTCAGACTGCAACAGCGCGGACGGAGCCTTAAAGCCAGAGTTTGATGTCTCTGAAGTAAAGGCAACTTGTCTTCCAGCCAGGTCTTCAACGCTTTGAATGTCGCTGTCTGCTGGCACAATGATTTCCATTTCGTAACCAAAGGAACCATCCTCAGCCGCCATCATGGCAAATGGCCTGAACCCAGCAAAATTCACGGCGAAGGGGTTGCTGCCTGTATTAAAACCGGCGACGTGTAGCCGTCCGGCTCGCATTGCTTCCAACTGGGCAGCGTTAGAATCCACTGCAAAAAACTCAACCTCTTTCCCCGTCACTTCCTCCATGTGAACCAGAAAATCAGCCCACACTTCACGGTATACAGCAGGGTCTTCAACTGGGGTGTAGGCAAAAATTAATGTATCAGGATTAACAAACTCGGATGGATCTTCCGGAGGATCGGCAATGAGATCATCGTCGCGATCGCAGAACCGCGCATCCATTTCTGGAGGGCGAGGGCAGTCTTCGGTACTTGTCACAGCGGTTGTGTCCGATGCGCTGCCGGAGGCATTGTCTGTAGAAGCGGGATCGTTGCCGCAGGCAACTACGGAAACCGCCAACAAAGTGATCAAGGAACGCTTTAGCAACTGACTACTCATTTTCATCTCAAGAAGGACTGGCACTAACACATAAGGATCTCAGTCTTGCCCTAAAACAACTTTAATAAATTAATAAGATTACGTTAACGTAACAAAACTGAGTCCAAAAATTGTTGCGATCGCAACGAACGCGAGCTGGAGTAGAACGATGACGCCATAGGTCTCAAACAGAAATAGAGTCTGTAACATACATCACACCATCCATTTTTGAACGGGTAGTCCCCGATCGGTGAGGATTTTCGGCGGTGTGAGCAGCGCTCACACCGCCGAAAGTCTTTACATGAATACTACTGCTTTTGAACTACAGCCCTCGCATAGACCTTAAACGCCTAGCGCGCTCCCAGAGGATCGTGGAGGATCGTGCGAGGGCGATCGCGTTACGGCTTTTCCTGTCCCGTTTCTTAGACGCCGTCCTCTAGGGCACAACCCTGTTGAGCCAATGGACATCGGTAAGACTAGAAATGTATCCCTGCGCTGCCTGTCTGACGTTATGGTAGAGATCTAGAACAGAGCCTTCCTTCAAGATAAACAGTGCCCACTGTATAGCGATCGCAATTCTAAATGACTTACGAAGATAGATAAGCTTTGTGAGAGAGGTTTTAC
>CAYSIR010000346.1:0-4470 GCA_964431105.1 uncultured Leptolyngbya sp.
ACATCCAGGTTGAGGGCTTCCTTATCACCGACAATGGACTTCCAGGCAAGGTACTGGGCGGTATTCCGTTCCAGGTTTTCGATCTTGGCTTTGTCTGGGGCAAGGAAGAGAAGGGTGTTCTTGTGGTACCGAGGGCTACTGCCCTTGTGGTTTAAGGCATCCTCGACCCACAACCGAGCAGGACTATCTTCACTCAACCGACTATGGGGATGCTGTGGGTCTAGCACTACCAATCGGACGCCGAGCGCTGGATCATCAGGGATATCAGATGTGGAGTCGGGGGCGACATGAACAGCGCTGAATTCCCCACGAGCATCATCACCTTTGAGCCGTCGGGTAATTTCCTCTAAAACCAGGTAGCGATCATCGAGGAACTGGTTGGCTCGTTCCTGAGCCGTGCGGTTGACATTGGGCTGAGTGGAAACCCAATAGCGATTGCCATCGATGTAGAGGTAGGTAGCTTGGTCGGTGAGACGCCGGAGCGCATCACCAAAGGTGGCAACGCTTTCACCGGGTTGAACACAGCCAAGCTTGATTCTCCGGTCTTCTAAGCCTCGATTCGAGGCCCGAAGGGTTGGAGCAGAACCCATGTAAATGGTTCGAGTCACCCGACGACAGGCAGAGTAACGGCCTAAGTTGGGGTTCTGCCGATCAATGGAAAGGGGAAGGGAGTTAGCTCCATCGACATCTTTGTCGATGACTGGAATCCAGTTGTCTTCTAGGTAGCGTGTCAGTTCAGACTGTACCTGTGGATCATCCATTGGCACATGGGCAGGCATGATCATAAGGCTTTGGTCGTTTCGCTCCCAGAGGGAGTGAATCACTTTTGCCATGAGTCGCAGGACACCACGGGTGCGCTGGAATTTATCGAGGGTAGACCAGTCAGAGTAAAGGCGATCGAACAGTTCAGGATGGATAGGATAGGCGTCTCGCATCCGTCGCTCATAATCACCTTCCTTACACTCTGTGGGAAACTCTTGTCCTTGGTTGCGATACATCTCGGAGAAAGCCCGAACGACAGCATCCCGTTGAACAAAGAGATTAGGGTCAGCCGATGGCTGAAAGAGCCGTCGCCGAACGATTTCAAAGCTTTCTTCAGCGCTAGCCGGTCGCCAGGGGGATTCAACCCGCCCGATCGCATTCTTGAGTCGATCAAGGGCTTCTCTGCCGCGATCGCCCCCAATCTCAATATCAGAGGAGGGGATGCTCACCACCAGCAGGGTTTCTTTGGCGTTTTTGGCGGACTCGCTCAGGGTTTGGGCGAAGGTGAAGTGGGTATCGAAGTTTCCGGCGGGTAGGTCGCTTTTGTCATGGAGCTGTCGGGCATAGGCAACCCACTCATCAATCAGGATGAGGACGGGTGAGTATTTGTTGAACAGGTCTTTGAGGGCATCACCTGGATTTGTGGCACTTTCGTCGGCTTCTCGCATCATCTCGTAGCCTTCTTTGCCACCGAGCTGCCAGCCAATTTCACCCCAAAGCGTTCGCACTTGAGTGCTGTCTGACTTTTGATGAATCTGTCCGGGAGAAATTTTGTTACCGACCAAGACGACGGTGTTGACGTTCTGAGGTGGCTTTTCTACTCCTGCTTCTTGGAATACAGGCTCCATGCCCGGTAGGTCTTGGGCAGATACCCCGAAGCAGAGGTGATAAAGGGCAAGCATGGCGTGGGTTTTACCACCGCCGAAGTTGGTCTGGAGTTCAATCACCGGATCGCCACCCTTTCCAGTGAGTCGCAGCAGTGCTCCGATGAGCAGTTGCTTGAGGCCTTCAGTAAGGTAAGTCCGTCGGAAGAATTCTGTCGGCAGGCGATATTCGTCGGAGCCTTCATCGAGATATACCTGCCATAGATCCGCTGCAAACTCTGCTTGCTGGTAGCGACCGGAGGCGACATCTGGGTGAGGGGTGGTAATTTCGCGCCAGGGTTTTAATCCAGACATGGGCTGCCCGACTGTCGGGGCGACAGCCGCACGGCGAGTTTCCCGGCGAGCCTGGTCTTCAAACCGTACCCGCAGCAGCTCTTGCTTCTGTTTTTCAACCTGGTCTGCTTCGGGAGCAGAGACAGCAGAAAGCAGGCGAGCCATGCTATCGAGGGCGCGGTAGGCATCATCGGTTGAAAAGGTAGTGGTATGCGCCCAGTCATTCCGTGTGGTTCGGAGTTCGCTGACTAGGGTTCGTTCGGACTGTCCTAACACTTTTTTAAAGATCGTATTCCACTGATCCCACATGATGATGAGTAAGGCAGAAACATCATCTTTCAGAACGTCCTGAATCGTCTTATTTCTCAGATAGTGGTCGGGCAAACTTGCAGAGGCTGGAATTAACCAGCGATCGCCATGAACGGCTTTCATCTCCCGTTCAATGAACGGGTAAAGACCGTCTCGCAGCAAATTCAATGCTCGGCTGACTCGTTCATGGTTGCTAATCGCCATAGAATTTTCTCTAGTCTCTTCAATTTACTTAGGCTGAGGGTTCCAGAAGGCTAAAGCCGGGAAGATGCCGAAGTCGCGGAAGTTGTATGTCCAAATAGGGCAACGGTATTGCAGGGCTTTGAGCACAACGGTGGCATCTTCTAAAGAACCTTGCCATTGGGGCAGTTGAGCGACCATTCCTTGCAGTTCGTCAAATTCAGCTTGTTCTATCGGCAAAGTCTGGAGGCTGTCTTGCATGACTTGCGGAGCATATTGGGCAATTTCCGGACGAGTACGCTGGAGCAGCCATTTATAAACCTCAAAAATAATCGGAATGGGGGTCAGCAGTATTGTTTTCTGTTGGGTGAGTTGCTGGAACCCGTTAACACAGTCTGCATGATAGGTATCTTTTGCGTAAAATAAGCCAATTAGCGGGCCAGCATCGAGAATAATTTGCTTCAATCCTCAAAATCCTCTGCGTGGCCTGCCGCCCCCCGTGGCGCATCGGTAACAATGCCTGCTAGCTCCAAGAGTTTGGCGCTATCTTTTGGCAGCATTTTGATTTTGAGGGCTTCGTGGATCAGCCCAACCAACGTTTCTTCAGGGTGATTTTGGAGATAGGTATTGAGTTTTTCGGCAAGCTGATCCGGTAGGTCGATGGTGAATTGAGTCATGGTCATTTTCCTTCATAGAGCCAGCATTTTGTATTGGTTAAGATTTTGCTAATTGCTTAAGAATAGAAAGTACTTGATAGAGTTCATTCCCTGGATTGAACAAAGAGAATAGTTTGGATGTTGCATACTGGGCTGTTGGTTGACGCTGAGCTTTGAGGAACATGAACTCAGTGCCATTGGTGATAAAGCCAAAGGTAGGACGCATTTGGTCAGGATTGCCCAGCATGTAGGACAGGGTTTGGGGTAGGGCACGGGTTACCGCAAAGTCACTGCGTTTTGACTCAATCACCACTAACCAGAGCATGTCATTCAGAACTAAGACATCAATGCGTCCCCGAATCACAGTTCCTTCGTCTTCCAGTTCGATATCGATGCTGGTTTCAGTGGTGATGCGAAACGGGCGACGATAGAAGCCTGCCAGATCGAGTAATGGCCCTAACACCACCATTTTGACGCTATTTTCTAGAACAGGCGGGTCTTCGAGTAAATCTAAATAGTTGTCTTTGACGCGATCGAGCGCTTGCTGCTCAAGCTCGTCGATCGGCTCCATTTCCCCTTGCCATTCCGAAAAGAATTGGGCATTGGTAGCTGGTTGCAAATTGAGGGTTTGCTTTAGGGTGCGTAGAGTCGCTTCGGCGGCAGGGATGGCTTGAATCATGACAATTTCTCCGGTTCTAGATGCCCAGTGTGCCTTGTACGGGTTGGGATGGCTTCACGTCGGCGGCGAGTCGGGTGATTTCGGGCCAGGAAATGACGAGGCTGTTGTAGGCGATCGCTTCCTGAGTCCAGCCTTTTTTGTCACACAAGCTATAAAGCCGATAGGCCAAATCCCTTGCTGCCTCTGCCCGATCGCCCAGTTTTGCCAGCAGTGCCGCTGCACCCAGTTCTCCCATTTGGTCAAGTTCGTGGATGAGGTACTGGGCAATTTCCCAGTCAGGCATCCGGTCATCGCTGTCAGGATTCCAGTCTGACTTCAGCTCGTCTCGCTTCAGCAACCGCACCTTGCCGCCCTTCGCTTCTAGGATGCCCGCATCGACCATGCCTTGAACACTGGTGTTTTTGGCCTTGGAGAGGGTTTCAGCATCGCCGTACTGTCCAGGCTCAAACTGGTGTTGCTCAAACCAGGTGAGTGCCCAGCGGGTATCGCCATCAAACTCGCCTTCTTGCTCGGTGAGGAATTCGTCGAGGATTTGGTTGATCAGTTGCAGGGCGGTGCGAACGCGCATGGGTGAGCCATCGTTTTCCAGGACAGCAGCATATTGGGAGAAGATCGCCATACCGGGGCCGATGCTGGCTTGGGCTAAATCAACTGGGGCGACGTTTCCCTGCTGAAGGGTTTTTAGGGCTTTGGGGAGTTCGCGTTTGAGTTCGGTGAGGAATTGGCG
>CAYSIR010000347.1:0-4465 GCA_964431105.1 uncultured Leptolyngbya sp.
TATATTGCAGATGCCGGTTAGCGGTTTCGTTCACGATTCTGTGTTGTTGTTTTGAGCCATTTCCGTATGACACGCTCTACCTGTCCGATCGCTCAGTCCTTGCATCAGAGCGATCGCACCTATCGCACCCTCATCGAGCGCATGAACGAAGGTGTCGTGATTATGGATGCAGATGGGATCATTCAGTTTGTGAACCAGCGCTACTGCGAACTGTTGGGCTATGACCGCAGCGAAGTGATTGGTCAGCGTGAAATTGAGATGGTCATGCCCGATCACCGGGCTATCCTCATCGAGAAGACGGCGCGGCGGCGGCAGGGTCTCCACGATCAGTATGAACTGTGTTTGCGACAAAAATCGGGTGAGCCGATCTGGTGCTTAATTCACGGCAGCCCCTACGACGATGATGAGATTGGCATCCACGGCACAATGGGCATGGTGGCGGATATTACCCAACGCAAACAGGCTGAACAAGCGCTGCAACGCAGTCAGCATAAACAGCGAGTCTTGTTAGATGCTATTCCTGACCTGATTTTGGAAATCGATCAGGACGGAACGTATCTCGATTGTTTTGCAGGTCGAGGATTTCCGCTGATCGGAGCCTGTACTGAACTAATTGGTAAAACGCTGTTTGATCAACTGCCCCCGGATATGGCTCGCGATCGCATGGTGGCAGTGCAGCAGGCTCTCCAAACAGGTAAGGTGCAGGTTTATGAATATGAAACAACGTTCAATAATCGTACTTACTACGAAGAAGCGCGGGTGGTGAAAAGCGCTGAGAATAAAGCGCTAGTGATTGTGCGAGATGTGAGCGATCGCAAGCGCTTTGAACTGGAATTGCAGACCCTCACCCAACTGCAACAGGCCATCCTCGATGGGGCAGACTATGCCATCATTTCCACCGATTGCAACGGGGTGATTCAAACGTTTAATGCGACGGCGGAGCGCCTGCTAGGATATCGCGCCGAAGAGGTGATCGGCAAAGAAACGCCAATCCGGTTCCATGATGCGGATGAACTTGAGCAGTTGGCTGTTGTACTGTCAGCGCAGATCGGGCAAGCGATCGCCCCAGGGTTTGATGTTTTCCGCCATGCCACAAACCTAGGAGTCGTGCATGATCAGGAATGGACGTACCTGACCCGCACTGGCGATCGCATTCCGATGGTGATATCCATTACAGCGCTCCACAATGCCCACGGGCAGGTGACTGGGTATTTGGGCATCGGGCGGGATATTTCAGTACATCGTCAAATGGATGCGGAGCGGCGGCAGTTGGCGTCGGTCGTCGAAAATAGCTCTGAATTGATTGCGATTCTTGCTGCTGATGGCACGTTTGAGTTCTTGAACCATGCCGGGCAAACCCTTCTGAACCTTGCCGCTGACGCGATCGCATCGACTCGCTTTGTGGATAGGCTGCACCCCAGCGATCGCCCGACCTTTACCCGTACCGTTATGCCCATGCTGGATGCAAATAGCATCTGGAATGGGGAATTGAATCTATGGGTGAGCGATCGCGCCATCTCGGTCTTAGTCAATGCCTTTCGACTGCAGCCAACGGATAAGAATGCTGCCTCCAAAATTGCGATCGTGGCTCAGAATGTTACTGAGCTAAAGCAGGCCTCCGAAGCCCTGAACCAAGTTCAAGCTAAGTTCCGTCGCTTGTTCGCCAACGTACCAGGAACGCTCTTTCAACTAGTGCAGCGCACCAACGGACAACAGTCATTTCCGTTCATGGGCTATCAATGTTCGCGACTGTTGGAAATTTCGCGGGACGCACTGCAAGACGACCCTAGTCAGTTTTGGCAGATGATGCATCCTGACGATCGCTCACGGGTGATAGAAGCCTTCAAAACCTCCCAACAAAGCCAATTGCCGATAGAGCAAGAATGGCGAATGACTCTACCGTCTGGCGCTGTGAAATGGGTGCAGGGGGTTGCCCGTCCCGAACGTCAAGCCAATGGAGAGGTGCTGTGGGACGGCATCATGATTGACATTAGCGATCGCAAACGTCTTGAAGAAGAGCGCAACCAGTTTTTTAACCTCTCTCCAGATTTGCTGACAATTACAGACTTTAGCGGTCGATTCTTATCTGTAAATCCAGCCGTCACCCATATTTTGGGCTACCAACCTGAGACATTTCAGGGGGAACTGTACCGCCGCTTTATTCACCCGGAAGACGATGTTAAAACTCAAGACGTTCTAGACCAACTGGCTACGGCGGAACGCTACGTCGAAATCGATAACCGCTATCGCCATCAGGATGGTTCCTATCGATGGCTGTCGTGGCGGGCGGTGGCCGTTCCCGAAAAGCAACTCGTTTATGCGATCGCCCATGATGTTACTGAGAAAAAGCAGAGTGAAGATGAACTGCGGCGATCGCGGCATGAACTGGAAATACGGGTTCAAGAACGCACGGCTGAATTAAGAGATGCCTACCAGCGCCTTAGCTTTTTAGTCGAAAATTCGCCCATCGGCGTGATTGAATGGAATAACGAATTTCGGGTACAGGGATGGTCGCCGAAAACCTGCGAAATCTTTGGCTGGAAACTGGGCGAAGTCGTGAATCGGCATCCGAAGGAATGGGCGATCGTTTACCCAGACGATCAGCCAATAGTGAATCAGGCGATGCACGAATTGATCAGCGGGGCGCGTCCCCACAACGTTTGCCATAATCGCAATCTCACCAAAACCGGTGAGGTGATTTACTGCGAATGGTATAACTCAGCCCTGTTTGATGAGAACGGTAATTTGGTGTCTATGCTGTCGCTGGTGCTAGATGTAACTGAACGCCAACGGGCCGAGCAAGAATTGAAAGCCTCCCAAGAACGATTTGCGATCGCCTTTAATGCCAGCCCGATCGCCCTCAGCATTACCTCATTTCCCGACAGCACCCACCTACTGGTGAACAATGCCTGGGTGAGCGGCACCGGCTACAGCCGCGAAGAAGCCATTGGCAAGACTTCACAAGAGCTAGGACTGTGGGAATACATCGACGAACGTCAGCGCTTTATTGAACAACTCGGAACCGAGAAGCAGGTTCAAAATATGCTGATCCACTCCCGCGATAAATGGGGCGTGCTGCAAACCATTTTGCTCTCATCCGATCGCATCGAACTGGGTGGACGTTCCTGCCTACTGAGTGCTTGTTTTAACATTAGCGATCGCGTTCGTGCTGAAAAGGCGCTGCAAGAGAGCAAAGAATTTTCAGAGAACCTGATCGCCAACCTACAAGACGGCTTCTTGCTACTGGATGTCAACGGCGTTCACATCGACGTGAATCAAGCCTTCTGTGACATGAGCGGCTACAGCCGCGATGAACTGATCGGCGTCGGCCCGCCCCATCCCTACTGGCCCAGCCGCAATCGAGCCACCATTCAGCAAGTGGTTCACCAGTTGGCCGCCCAAGATGACATGGACGACATCGAACTTACCTTCCAGCGCAAGAATGGTCAGTGCTTTCCGGTGATTATGACTCCGACCGTCCTGCGCGATGGCGGGGGCACTGTCACCAACTATATGGCGCTGGTCAAAGACATCAGCCACATTAAGCTCGTGCAGGAAGAACTGCGGCGATCGCGGGATGAACTGGAAGTGCGCGTGGAACAACGAACTGCCGAACTTGCCGATGTCAACGCCTATCTGCAAACTCAGATTCGGGAGCGGGAAACACTCACCGAGCAATTGCTGCACTCCAATCAAGAACTCGAACAATTTGCCTACATTGCCTCCCACGATTTGCAAGAACCCCTGCGGGCCATCACCAGCTACACCCAACTCCTAGCCCGCCGCTACGACGGCCAGCTCGACGAAAAAGCAGATAAATACATTCACTACATTGTGGATGGGGCGACCTATATGCAGCAGTTGATTCAAGATTTGTTGACCTATTCGCGGGTGGGGCGGGGTGAACTAAACTTGGAACCGGTTGACCTAAACCGAGTGCTGCATCAAGTTGAAAAAAATCTAGATGTGGCGATCGCTGAATCCCATACCACATTGCGCTATGATTCCCTGCCGACGATCATTGCTGACCTCAACCAACTGACGCGCCTGTTGCAAAACCTGATCGGCAACTCTATCAAATACCGGGGCGATCGCCCTCCCGTGATTCGCGTGACCGTGGAAGAACAGGCTGGTCAATGGCAATTTACTATCCAAGACAACGGCATCGGGTTTGATCCGCAATACGCCGAGCGGGTATTTGTCATCTTTCAACGGCTGCATACCCGTCGCAAATATCCTGGCACGGGCATTGGGTTAGCCATTTGCAAAAAAATTGTCGATCGCCACCATGGCCGCATCTGGGTAGACTCTACTCCTAATCAAGGATCAACGTTTTATTTCAGTATTCCAATGCATACATCAGTAGCGGTTGCAATCAATGACGGTGGGCCGACTCTAGATGCCCATGATGAACCTTGACTGATAAATGACTCTGCCCTGGGTGCGAAAACCGGGTTCCTACCTA
>CAYSIR010000348.1:0-4456 GCA_964431105.1 uncultured Leptolyngbya sp.
TGAGTGAGCTAGAAGCCCTTTCCGGTTTCCGCAGCGCAGCTATCGGGTCTTGACCCTGCGGCCAGTTGCTGCAAAACTAAAGGCGAAACGCCAAGGCGGAGCTTATCCAAGGCCTTGGCGTTTTAGTCATGCAGCCGGTTCTGGAAATCCTCGCCGCATGCGATCGCCCAGTTCCTAACCTTTAAATGCCTGAACCATTGAGAAATTCTTGGATGCAGCGATCGTCCAGCGTGCAGGACTCAACGGTTTGACTCGTTTCTTTACAGATAACCGTCTGCTGCTGATGCAACTGCTCAACCTGCTTTTCTAACGATTCAATGCGATCGAGTAACGCACGAATGACCTGCGCTTCAGAGTCCGGCAGGCGACCATGCTCCAGCGGATCGACCCGTTCGCCTGAGCGATAGACAATTCGTCCTGGAACCCCAACAACCGTACAATCAGACGGTACATCCCGTAAGACGACCGATCCTGCGCCAATGCGCACATTATCCCCAATTTGCAGATTGCCTAATACTTTGGCACCGGCACCCACCACTACATTGGTGCCAAGGGTGGGGTGGCGTTTACCGCTTTCTTTGCCTGTGCCGCCCAAGGTTACGCCTTGATAAATCAGCACATAATCACCAACAATCGCTGTTTCACCAATCACAACTCCCATGCCGTGATCAATAAACACCCCATGGCCGATGGTTGCACCAGGGTGAATTTCAATGCCCGTAATGAAGCGGGCGATGTGGGACATCAATCGCGGGATGAGGGGCAGCCGCCACCGGTACAGTCGATGGGCAAATCGATGAAACAATAGGGCCTGTAGACCGGGATAGCAGAGCAGGACTTCAAGCCAGTTACGGGCTGCCGGGTCGCGGTCAAAGATAATGCGGAAATCGGCAGTTAAAGTAGACAGCACGAGTGTTCAACCTCGATATAAACAGTGCAACAGTCAGCAATCAAAACCCTGCTATTAGCCGCGCATGGCTGAGGAGGGAAAACCGGGCGATCGCTATTCAACCAGCCATCACAGACCAGTTCACGGCGTTGATGACTCCGGGCATGAATTTAAGAGTTAAATGAATTAAAACGTTGTTCTAACTCATCCTGCTATTCAGCGACATCCATTTCACAACTGATTTCACAACCGTATGAATGACCATCTAAATGACGATGTGAATAATTGTGCAACGGAATACAGCTATAGAATCAATCTTGATCATCTTAGCGTTCAACGGTTGTGAATTCCTACCCGAATCATGGCTGAACCATGACGCATCTTTGTAGTACGGAAACCCCTCTGCGGTGCGGAGTAGCGGCGGACTCATCATGTAAAAGCCGCTAGCCCTTGATCGTCCCAGTCGTCCCTCGGAGTTCTTTGCTGACTAACGAAACTTGCCCAATCCCACGGCGTGGGTCAGGAAACCAGGCTCCTACTTTGTCTAAAACCTTCTGTGCCGTTTTCGCGCCCAGTGCAGCATCTTTGATTCGTCTAGTAGCTCGGAGTCCTCCTGTTTGCCCCTGGAAATGAGGGTTTCAGCGAGTATTGTGCATGGGCGGGCGAGGGATGAGCAATTGGAAGCTGTGGTGTTCGGATCGTGAAAAATTTACGGTAGGCTGTCTCAGGACAGAACGAATTTTCTTTAAGCTAATGCAGATTGGGATTGTGGGACTAGGATTGATTGGCGGATCGTTGGCAATGGACTGGCGATCGCATGGGCACACCATTTTGGGCGCAAGTCGGCAAAAATCCACCTGTGAAGCTGCGATCGCTCGACATATTGCAGATGAAGCCAGTACGGATCTTTCGCTCATGCACGATGCTGAAGTGGTGGTGCTGTGTACGCCGCTGGGTGCATTCTTGCCAACGGTGGAGCAACTGTTGCCCCATCTTCAGCCCGGCGCTATTTTGACCGATGTAGGATCGGTGAAGGGCTGGGTGGTAGACACGATCGCTCCTCGCTGGAAAAATTTTGTGGGCGGGCACCCAATGGCCGGTACGGCGGAGAGTGGCCTGGATGCCGCGCTATCGGGGTTGTTTATCGATCGCATTTATGCCATTACGCCGACTGAACAAACGCCTCCCCATGCGGTTGAAGTGGTTAAAGATTTAGCGCGATCGCTCCAGTCGCAGATTTGTATCTGTCAACCGGATGATCATGATCAAGCGGTTGCATGGATTTCCCATTTGCCGGTAATGGTGAGTGCGAGTTTGATTGGCGGCTGCATGCATGAAGAGGCAGCCACGGCGCGATCGCTGGCACAAACGCTGGCTAGCTCAGGATTTCGAGATACCAGTCGGGTCGGGGGTGGCAACCCTGAACTGGGGGTGATGATGGCTCGCTATAACCAAGCGGCACTGGTGCGATCGCTCCAAGGGTATCGTAACCAACTGGATCAGCTCACGCAGTACATCATCGATTCAGATTGGGACAAGCTGACCGAATATTTAGCTCAAACTCAGAGCGATCGCCCAAAATTTCTCTAGCCTAATAGTTGCTGATGCAATGCTGGTGCAAGGAGCTACGCTGAACAAGCTATGATCGCTTAGCGCAGAGATGTGATGGTGAACGTGAGGTGAACTATGTTGAAGTTGGTTGTTGCAACTGGGAATCCTGGCAAGCTGAAGGAAATGCAGGCCTATCTCGCCGAGATGGACTGTGAACTGGTGCTAAAACCAAGTGGACTAGAGGTTGAGGAAACGGGGACGACCTTCGCTGAGAATGCCTGCCTGAAAGCATCACAAGTGGCGCAGGCGGTCGGAGAATGGGCGATCGCGGATGATTCTGGTCTGGCTGTCGATGCCTTGGGTGGCGCGCCGGGTCTGTATTCGGCACGATATGGCAGCAGTGATGCCGACTGCATTGCCCGAGTGCTACGAGAATTGGGCGATTGCCGCGATCGCTCAGCGGCGTTTATCTGTGTGGTGGCGATCGCTCGTCCCGATGGTAGCATTGCACTCCAGGCTGAAGGCATCTGTCCAGGAGAAATTCTGGATGCACCCAGAGGCGACGGCGGCTTTGGCTACGACCCCATTTTTTATATGCCAGAGCATCAGCAATCCTTTGCCGAAATGTCGGCTGAACTAAAGCACCACGTCAGCCATCGGGGCATCGCCTTTGCCAAGCTGTTGCCTGACCTAACGCAATTGTTGAAAACCGCCTGAGCGATTTCAAACCGACCTGTCTAACTCGGTATCCTAGAAGCTAGAGACGTTCAATGCTCGGCTCTGCCGACTCATGGTTACTGTATGCCCAAACCCAAACCGCTGCGAAACAGCTTACTTCTACATCGTCTAGTGCTGCACCATGACACAACTGCAGAATTAGGGCGCGTGGAGGTCGTGTGGATGTATCCTGATGCCCACCGCGTTTTAGGATTTGTCACCAAGAAGGGGCTAATTGGCCGGCAGCGGCTAGCGTTTACGCTGAATCAGGTCTGCACGCTGGGAGATGACAGTATTGTGGTGCGGGGGCAGCCTACAGAAACCGAGGTTGCCAAAGTGCGCCAGTTGGAGTCAGTGTTGGGGCTTGAAATTTGGAGCGAGACGGGCAACTCACTGGGAAAAGTGGTGGATTTTGCCTTCCATCCTCGTACAGGTACGATTCCTTACTATTTGTTTAAGTCGGATGGGTGGCTCGGCTTTGCCAGCGGCATTTATCGGTTGCCGCCACGCTATATTCTCAGCATGGGACGCGATCGCATTCTTGTGGCGGATAGACCTAGCCAGAGCTTCAAAATTGATAAGGAAGGCTTGCAGGAACGGGTCGTTCACATGGGCGATCGCCTGCGAGATGGCTACGGCGAGGTGGCAGAGGGCGTTGCTGAAGAACTACAAGACTTTGCCCAGCACGCCCAAACGACGACACAACGGCTGACCGGACGGTTTAGCCAGCGCTTCAACCAGTGGGGGCAGCAAGCCAAACAATGGTCTCAGGAGTTGCGGGAACAGGGGCAGCCCTGGATGGAGGAAACCCGCGAACAGGCGCAGCAATGGCGCGATCGCTTGTCTGAGCCAAGGTCAGGCGAGTTTACTGAAACCGTGAAAACTAGGGGACGATCGCTGTTGGAGCAAATTAAGCAGCAGGCAAGTTTGCTGAGCGATCGCATCGAGGATTTTGACTTTTTTCACCTGGATGATTTGCTGGACGAAGAACGTCGCCAAGCCAGAGGGGAAGAGTCTGATGAATCTGCGGCGAACCGCGAAAATGCAGACGACGATTTTGAAACGCTGTTTGAGGAAGACTGGGCGGAAATGACAGAGCCGGACGCATCGGCCGAGCCATTGTCGCCTGAATCAACGCCTGCACCCGCCGCCAGCCATCCGCCGGAACCGATCAATCCGCAATCCGAACCAGCCGTGCCTCAACCGCTGCCCGATCCAACGCCTGAAACTACTAAGAACCCTAGTGATTCCATGGATGATTCCATCATTGATTCACGCCAGTCCAATCCTAGTGATGAA
>CAYSIR010000349.1:0-4451 GCA_964431105.1 uncultured Leptolyngbya sp.
GTAATGCTCCAGATACAGCATTATAGAGGCAGTCGGGCAGCTAGGCTGTTTGAGATTTAGATGACGGTTCTTAAAAAGTTAGGGCGATCGCCTGGGTTGCCAAAAGCAGGCCGCAATTAGGGCCGCTGTGCCGCCAATTAAACCAATCACTAACCACTTGCGAAACGGTAAGCCGCGCCGCTGGGCGACGAGGGCTGCTGCTAAGCCAATCGCACAGTGTAACGCCGAAAGGGCTAAAATTGCGCCACCATCAGGATACAGCAGCAAATTAGACAGGGAATTAGGCATAGGCGATCGCAGTATCCTCGGTAAATAGATGGAGCAGCATCGACAAGCGGCCGCTATGCAGGTTTGACGATCGCCCCGAAATCTGCTAACACACGGGCATGGTTGCGGAGGAGGCCCAACAGGTTGAGTCGATTTTGCTTGACGGCTGGGTCATTGTCCATCACCAAAACGCTATCGGGGCCGTCGAAGAAGCGACTGACAACTGGGGCAATTTCGGTCAGGGCTTCTACTAAGATACGATAGTTGCGATCGCGCTGGGCGGCTTGGGTTTTGGGCAAAAGCTGCACTAGAGCATCGTAGAAGGCAGACTCGGAGGGTTGCTGAAACTGCTTAGGATCGATGAAGAGAGCTGGGTTCAGTGGTTCGGTATCCAAATTGCCCTGGGCGGCTAGGCGGGCAGCCCGATTCACAGTTTCGTAGATAGCATCAAGGGTGTGGTCATCGCGGATGGACTGCAAAAACTGAGCGCGATCGCGTAGGTCTAGTACATTTTGCAGCGCCCGCCGGGTGTAGTCGGCGTCCCCATCTCCCAGTACAGCATTGACGAGGTCGTAGTCAATCGCGAGGTCATCTTGCAGCAGCGTCCGCAGTCGCTGAAGGAAAAAGTCCTGAAGCTGGGTGAGCAAGGTGGTGGTGCTGTTGCGCTGAAACGTCGTGACAAAATCCTCCACCTGTTCGGTGAGCAAAATATCAAGATTAAGGGTAAGTTCGGCATCCCAGGTAATGTTAACGATCGCATTGCCCGCCCGCCGCAGCGCAAACGGATCGGAGGAACCGCTGGGCAGCAGTCCCAATCCAAAGATACAAACGAGCGTATCTAAGCGATCGCTCAACCCCACCACTTGCCCAGGCAAGGTTTTGGGCAACTCATCATCCGCACCGCGCGGGAGGTAATGCTCAAAAATGCCATCGGCGACGGCGGTCGGTTCTTGGCTGGTGAGGGCATAGGTGCGCCCCATTAGACCCTGGAGTTCAGGAAACTCGCCGACCATTTGCGTCACTAGGTCGGCTTTGCAAAGGAGGGCGGTGCGCTGGATGGCGGTGCGATCGCTTGCTGATGCATCCAACTGGGTCGCAATGCGATCGGCGACTCGACCAATACGCCTGACTTTGGCACGAACCGATCCGAGGTCTTCCTGGAAGGTCACAGATTCCAGTTGCGGCAGGTAAGCCTCAAGCGGTTGGGTGCGATCGGCATCAAAAAAGAATTTACCGTCAGATAGGCGGGCCCGCAGCACTCGCTCGTTTCCGGCTGAAATAATGGCAGATTTGGCAGGATCGCCGTTAGAAATAGTGATGAAATGGGCTAGTAAATCAGTTGAACCAGCGGTTTTCAGGACTGGGAAGTAGCGCTGATGGCTTTCCATTTCGGTGGTAATCACCTGGGGCGGCAGTTCTAGAAATGCTGGGTCAAAGGAACCGGCGATCGCCGTCGGCCATTCCACTAAATCCGTGACCTCCTCCAGTAACTCTGAGTTGATCAACGCGACGCCACCCAGGCGCTTCGCCAATACTTGAATGCTGGATTGAATGTGCTGATGGCGATCGCGGCGGTTAACGTTAACAAAACCTCTTTCCATAGCTGCCACATATTGTTCAGCCGTGTCAATCACAATTGGGGCAGGATGCAGCACCCGATGACCGTAGGATATGCGATCGCTGGTTTGCCGTTCGGAACCATTTTCGACCGTGATGGGCAGCACAACATCATCCAGCAGCGTCACCATCCAGCGAATCGGACGCGGAAACCGTACATCACCATCGCCCCAGCGCATAAATCGCTTGCCTTCCAAGCCCAGAACCCAGCCTGGCACCAACTCTGTCAAAATAGCAGCGGTGGGTCGTCCAGCGATTTTTTGCTGAACGTAGACAAAATCACCCTTATCGGTCGAACGAATTTCAAAATCATCAATTGACACCCCCCGCGATCGCGCAAACCCTTGGGCGGCTTTAGTCGGTTCGCCCGATCTGAACGCCGCCGCCGCCGGTGGCCCTTTCACGTCTTCCACGCGATCGGCCTGCTGGGTAGGCAATCCCTGAATCAGGAGCGCTAACCGACGGGGTGTTCCAAAATAGTCGATCGCCGCTGGAGTCAGAAATTGCTCATCGAGGCTAGCTGGAATGCGCGATCGCCATTGATTCAGCGCATCTGCCACAAAGCTAGCAGGTAATTCTTCAGTTCCGACTTCCAACAAAAACGTTGCCATTCCTCTTCCCGGTGGTGGTTCACGCACGACGGCTCAAGGGGCAGCCCTTTTGCACGTCCGCATCTCGCTTATTCTCGCATTTCACTGGGCGATCGCGCCCCTCTGGACGGCTAAGTAGTTGACCAATCCTTCAGCATAGAGTGGATGATCAATCCGGGCCCATCCCCGCAGAAAATAATAAATCGACGTGAGATACTCATCAATAATATAAGTTGACAGGGCCAATGCTTGGACATTGGGCAGCAGATCGGAGATACGAATGGGAATGCTATCGTCCTGGAATTCAAATCGCACTAGCTCCGTCGGCGTCGCCAATAAGTCAATGTCTCGTTCTGCCTGTGTGTAGGCAGCGAAAAATGTCGTACTGGCCCGCCGCATACTGAGGGAGGGTGCAACCAATATCAATCTATTGGCCCGGTTCGGCAATAGCTCTAGCACGTTTTGGGCACTGCGGCGAACGGTGGGGCTGTCTGGATCAATAATAATGTCAGCCGGGCGCACCCCTCGTCGTCTCAAAAACCGACGGATACCGGCTTCTTCGCGCTCAGTCATGGCACCCGTCACAACCAGAAATGGGGGACGAGTTTGCCCGCCGCGAATTTCACTGTATAGGTCAGTGCTATACAGGATACGCTGTCGTAGGGTTGTTCCGACGGCTTCAGTGGTGTCGGCATACCGCAGGGGAGGAGATGGATCAAGGGCACGAGATGTAATCCGGTTCGCCAACACCACAATTGCATCGACGACAATCCCCTCTTGGCTGGCGCGGGCAGCACCCCGGATGGCAGCCGATCCTTGCAGGTAGGATTCTTCTATTTGGTTGGATAGCCAAAATGGAATGATTGGGGTACTAAACACCAAGAGAACCGCCAGCGCGATCGAGGCTTCTCTTGCAGCGATGCCTTTCCAGCCTTTGCGGTTGGCAGCGCTCACAAGCAAGACGATCGCCAACCCCAAGGGCCGTAGCGGAAAGGAAATAATCGACCACACAATCGAAATGATGCGATCGTTGGGGTCTTGGAAGGCCAGCACGATCGCTGCAAATAGAACAAAACCGCCCAACCACGTCAGGTAATTTTTGGGGATGAGGTTGTTAAATAAGAACCATAGACCAACCGCGATGAGTAGCCAGAGGAGAACGCGGGTAAGGAGGTCAAACATAGCAGCGAGTCCTGTATGAAACAATCAGACTGAGGCTCTACTCGGAAGTCCGTCGTCGGTTCATGGGCATGGCTAGAACTGCGCCCTTGGGTGCTGAAGTAGACGGCGTGAGTCTGATCTACGCTGAATGCAGTACAGCATTGATATTCAGACGCTAAGCGTAGAGTGTTAATCATTTCAAGTCTAAGGGCGTGGTGATAATTTGCCCACAGGAGAACCGGACTGTGCGTATCCGGCTGAAACATTGGATAGAATCGGTAGAGCTAAAACGGCGATGAAGCTCCAACGGTGGTGAGTCACTGCTGTCATAAGCAATGGCTGTAAGCCCGAACGGCTGAACAGGATGGTTAGAGTATGCAAACAACTTCTGAATATGTCTGCGCTTATTGCGGCGAGGTCAATCTCACCTTTGTAGACCTGACGTCTGGTTCTAATCAGTCTTATATTGAGGATTGTCAAGTATGCTGCCGTCCGAATGTGCTTTACATTGCGGTTGATGAAGATACGCTCGATATTGATATTCAAACGGATTATCAAGAATAGCCATTCCAGGGTCAGACGATGGTGAAGGAGAGTAGATGATGTTAGTTTTTGGGCTAGCGGCGATGGTGGCGATCGCCCTTTTTCTGCTCAAGCTGTTAATTTATGTACCCATCCGGGCCGTGCAGGCTGTTCATGTACCTGGAGTCGTCGGCTGGCTGGTGGCGATCGCGCTGATAACTTGGCTGATGGGCGATCGGTCATGAGATGCGGGAGCATCCCACTTTTGCAAATCGCCCTCATCCCCCAGCCCCC
>CAYSIR010000350.1:0-4449 GCA_964431105.1 uncultured Leptolyngbya sp.
CTATGTGCTGCGTCGCCTGTATTAAATTTCAAAGTAGGGTAGTCCTCCATTGGTAAGAATTTTGGGTGGTGTGGGCGACGCCCACACCACCCAAAATTCTTACATGAATACCACTGCCCAAGCTGGAATTTGGCCGCCGCCCGCGATCTAGACTGTAGGTACTGCCAGCGATCGCCCCATAGAAGAGTGAGGGCGCTCAACAGTCAGTGCTACCGCTCTCTAGCTAGACAAAACCGTACTTCTACTGATGCAACCGTATAAGTACGGATTGATGAAGATAAATGGGCTGCTATTTTGGGATGGGTGTACCATTGCTTAGCACCGGGTTGAGCTAAGGTTCTGGTTTGAGCGATCGCATTTTTGACGACCCGCCACAAGTAAGCCAATTGCCCATTTCATGCTAGGTTGGGCGGCACATCTTGACTTGATTTCCATCGCTGAAGTTGGGCTTGGACGAGAGCCTGTACATCTGTTTGACGAAATTCCGTACCAGTTTTGAGGTTGCCCGGTTGATCAAAAAAAACTGTGCTATCTACGGTTTTCATTGAGATGAATTGGAACAGAATATGGGTAACAGGAGTTGGAAATGCCATCAGTTGAGGATCTTTTGAGGCGAATGGGGCATTGGCTGCATCGTTCAACGTTGGGAATGCGTAAATGACCTTCTTCTCAACCCCTGGCTGGCTCCGATTGCTCAGGGTCGTTACCACCCAGTTCTGATTTAAGTTTTGCAGCACGTAGTACTCAGGCTGTTTGAGAGACTGAGCTAATTGCTTGAGTACGGGAGCGATCGCCTGAATGACGGCAGGCGTTGTGCCATCTTGAGGGGCTTGGTCAACTAGCGTTTGAATTTGCTGATCTAAATCCATAGGGCATTTGTCGGTTTATTGCGGTCTCTAGTATCAACCACAGTTTGCTCATGGTCTACGTTAAAGCGGTGGTGAACACCCCGCATTTTTTTGACGCTAGACAATCGCGCCATCTAACCATGCATGGGTAATGAGCGGTCTAGTCCAGTCTAGCCAGACACTTAACAAATCAGGAAACTATCGCGTCATGGTTTCAGCGCGGTCGGCTGACATTCCTGGTGGATGACTCGCCCATCAGACTTCAGCAAAGGCAGACTGTCCGAGTGATGCAAAATTCTGGTTGATCCCTATCAGTGCAAGAGTCTCATGAAGTCTCGTTAGTTCTGATTGGTAATGTACGGATCGGTATAGCTCGACGGAGAATAACGCAGGGGTTGCACTGTAGGGGTTGCATTTTAATGTTGTCTGTAGATCATCCATCCAGTGGGACTGCTGTGTGGATGTGATCAATCATCTGGGTTAGGGTATTGAGTATTGCGAAATCGGTCGCTGTCATTCAGCCAGTGGGCATCATCGACTACAATCGATCGCCATCCTCTGATGCAATGTGGCTGAATTAACCACAATGGCACTGTTGCAAGATGCGATCGCCCCTCGGATAAATAACGTTTGATCAATTTTGATAAATAGGGTGTGCATTGGCGATGTTGAATGATTCAGAGGGTGTTCTGTCAGTCTCTGTACGCTATTGGTGTATCATTCATCCGCTAATCAAGTGCAAAATCCGGTAAACGATTGCTAATCAGGGGAGACCATCTAAAGCGTGGGGTCGATTTCTGAACTACTTTTCCAAGAGCTGCGGACGGAAACGCAATCGACAGAACGACACTGTCGAGAAGTTTCTGAGCGCCTAGCTGTTGAGGTCAACCGCATTTGCACCGAGAGCCAGCGTATCCAGCGATCGGGCGAGGTTGAGAAATGGCAGGTGACACTGGCACGGCATCGCTTAAAACAGTGCCTCAAATACTATCGTCTGGGGTCGAAGCGCGGGCGGATTGAACTGCACAGTACGCTGAGTGCAGTTGTCTATCGCTACATCACGCCACCACAGGTACAGTCGAGCTATCAAGCTCGGCTAACGCTCATTGAAGATTTTTTGCAAGGGTTCTATATTGAATCGCTGAATGCGTTTCGGCGCGAGAACCAAATGCCGCGTGATTATCGTCCGCGCAGTTTGCTAGAACTGTCGGAATATATGGCGTTTACCGAGCGCTATGGTAAACGTCGGATTCCGCTACCGGGTCGGCGCAGTCAGCAGTTGATTATTCTGCGGGCCCAAACCTTTTCGCAGCAACAGCCGCCGGAAACGATGGTGGATATGGAACAGGCGGCTGAAGGGGGCAGCAATGATGGCGATCGCACCTGGAATACAGCTCCGCTACAGCAAGTGCGCGACAAGATGGTGGCCCAGGAACCCGACAATGACGAAAACTCCCTGCGCAAGGTGGTGGCTGACGAATTGCTAGAGTACCTGAAAGCACGAAAACAGGAAGATTGTGCCGATTACTTTACCTTGCGGCTCCAGGATTTGCCTGCCAGCGAAATCGAAGCCCTTATGGGTTTAACGCCTCGCCAACGCGATTATTTGCAGCAGCGATTTAAGTATCACCTCATTCGGTTTGCGCTATCTCATCATTGGGAACTGGTGCATCAATGGCTGGAAGCAGATTTAGAGCGCAATTTGGGGCTGACTCCCCAGAAGTGGGAGTTGCTGCATGAGAATTTGACACTGCCGCAGCAGGAATTGTTGAGCATGAAGATAAAAAAAATGGAGGATCGGGCGATCGCTCAGGCCCTCGGCTGTACCATGACGCAAATGAACAAGCAATGGTCAAAAATCTTAGAACTAGCTTGGGAGATTCGCAACGGTTAAACTCGACGAAGAAGCCTCATCGTTAGCAGGGGGCGCGACGCATAACAACGCTTCTAGTTCCTGCTTTTTGCCTGCTTGACAGTATCTGCCGATGGTTGCCTGAGTCTCAAGTTACGTCAATAGTGACTTCGGCATTCACTACCAGTAGCGTTGATAGAGGGAAAGATTGGCACTGATTCGCAACGATAGCGTTGTCGCAATTTGAAAAAGATTGGTGCGATCGCAAATTCAATATCCGGAGCAAGGGGAT
Organism: uncultured Leptolyngbya sp.; assembly: GCA_964431105.1. GTDB lineage: Bacteria > Cyanobacteriota > Cyanobacteriia > RECH01 > RECH01 > RECH01. The sequence continues at coordinate 2,993 of CAYSIR010000350.1, forward strand.
TGACCAATGAATAGAGACGCAGAAGCCATAAAACATCTACTTGCATGGCTGTCAGAAGATCCAGACCCAGACACGATGAAACTAGCTGAGATGGAGACGAGCGAAGGGGTTAGCTCCGCTCCGTCATCAGGGCTGGATGAACAGTCGTCCAATCATTTAGACCCCCTTGATTCCGAGGAAATTGGTCCCTCCTTTCAGTCCCTCAGTGAATCAAGTTACCGTTCGTTTGAGCAAACTTCATTTGAACTGGGAGATATACCTGTCGTGCAAGACCGTTTCCATGCTCTGTTGAAGCGTCGGCTCCAGACCGAAATTGAACAGAATCCGCCCCTGTTCCCCTGGGAGTCCGAAATCACTGATTACGCTCCTGAGACGGAGCCTGCGATGCCTGTCCTAGCTATAGCTGGGTTTTGGGAAGAGCAGCTTAAGCGTCTCAATGTTCCGGTTGCAATGCCAGAGGGGGTTCTGGCAACCATTCTCGAAAAATGTCAGGCAGTGGCTCAGTCATCCCTGCGCGAAGGCGCAAAGCTGGTACAAGCCGTTGAAGATTTGTTCCCTGGCGAAGGACACACCCTGAATCAATTGGCTGGGATGGTGCTGACACCTCCTGCTCGATCTGGCTCATCAACCCTTATGAATCAACCCGGACTGCCGGGAAGTTATGAGGCTGCTACTCAACCGCAGCAGATGGCACTGTCGCTGTTGGCGGCCCGCGAGATCATGGGGCTGCTGACGCTGCACGTTGCGGACGATCAACCGATCGCCACTCGTCAATGGCTAACCCAAGCGGGAACCTTAACTCTCAGCGTTGAATATCAAGCAGAGTTGGGGCAACTGCGGGTACAGGGTCAAGTTCCTTCTGCGGGGACATTGTCACTCCAAGGGCAGTCCTCTCAGGCGATCGCTCAGCGCAGTCATCAGGGACGATTGGGGGCTGAACTGTTTGATGTGGTTCCGGGACAGTCCTACGCTCTGAGCATTACTTTAACTGGACTCGACCAACCCCTGAGTTTTGTGATCCAGCTTAGCTAAGCGACCATCTACGCTTGAACGCCTCTGAACGCCTCTGAACATCTCTCAGTGCTGGTGTACTCGATAACTACGATGCGATCGCACGGGTTGCCCCTTTAGCGAAGCCCGCTGTAATCTGCACCTCGATCATTTACCAATAGGCATCTCATACCGAAGACGTTTGCAGTCGTCTAATCCCAACTGGCAGGGCGGGAAAGAATGGCAATGTCTTGAAGAGCGATCGCTGGTTCAATACACTGGCGATCGCTTTTTTAATGGTTTCAGTCCCTCAGAACTAAAAATAACTGATTCGGGTAGGTTACTAGCCGATTCCTGTGGAACAGTTCTCGTAGCGCTTATACTCAAAAATTAGTTAAGATTGCGGGTTCTGCGCCCAATGCAGACTGTTTAGTTAGCTAAACTGTTTAGTCAGCCAAACTGTTTAG
>CAYSIR010000351.1:0-4439 GCA_964431105.1 uncultured Leptolyngbya sp.
CAGAGAACAACCCAGGGCTTACGTCAGGGCGTGACCGCAATGGGCGCAGAAGCGATCGCCCGGTTTGACCGCATTGCCACACTGAGTACAAAACCGGTGGGCATTGGTAGCAGCAGCGTGAGCAGAGGACTGGGCAGAGGACTGGGCAGCCGAAGCGTTGGCGCTGAGAGTCATGTCCCCCATCCGCATTTCCATCGGGTTCATGCTCATCGACATCCCTCCCATTTTCATCGGTTTCATCGGCTGCATCGGCTGCATCGGCTGCATCGGCTGCATGGAGGGCATGGGCTGCATCGAGGGCACATCAGGAGTGCTGGTTTGTTGCAGTTCGATTTGTTGCGCCGATGAAACGGCGGGTGGGGTTTGCAATGTTTGAATACTGGTGCCGACAATGGCGAAGTAGCGATCGCCCTGCGGTGTCGTCAGTTTGACAATGGCTCCCTGTTCGGTGCGATAGACCGTGGGTGGCGCAGTCCAGGCTCCAGTAGCAAGGCTGGTGCTGGCCTGTTGCTGCTGTCCAGCGCCGGTGGAGGATAGCGTTACCACGGTTTGGGTTCCGTCGTTGTGGAGATAGAACCGCTGTCCGGGATAAAGCTCGATCGCGTAAGCCATAATCATCTCCCAAAATATGCAGTACGCGGCATCGTTTTAGATGGTAGTCCGCCCTGGGTTTATTCTGCGGGCAATCCCTGGGCGATCGCCTGACTCTCAAGAATGATTCTAGAATGTGCAGCGGCGATCGGGCGGAACCGATTGGCTTAGGAACCGCTGGGCGGCAGTTCTAAACCAATCGGACCGAGATTGCCTTTACGAAAATCGTTCAACAATTGGCGGGCGGTGCGTTCGCGATCGCCCTGATACCGTTCGATCGCCACCTGTTCTAGGTAGCTTTCGCCCGTCATTGTGTCAGCATCTACCCCGTAGCGCGATCGCAAACGGTCTAAGTCCATCGCACCAGTGGCTTTCAACTCTTTCAGCAAATCTACAAACGCCGCCGCCACCCGCTGATTATCATAAGCGGCTTCACCGATGTCATCACAAATCGCCAGCTTCAGCGCCGCCTCCTGATCCGCAAGCTGAGACGGCAAAACACCGGGCGCATCCAGCAATTCCAGTTCATCAGAAATCCGAACCCAGCGCAGTTGTCGCGTGACACCAGCACGGCGCGCACTTGCCACCACCCGACGGTTCAGCAAACGGTTGATCAGCGCTGACTTGCCCACATTGGGAAACCCAATCACCACCGCCCGCACCGCACGGGGCAGCATACCGCGATCGCGCCGTCGTTGATTCATCGCCGTTCCAGCCAGTTTCGCCGCCTTCGCCAGTGCTTTGATGCCTTTGCCATGCTGGGAATTGGTAAAAATCGGCAGTTCATCGTGGGCGCTCAGCCATTGCTCCCAGCGCTGCTGCATCTCTAGCGGAATCATATCCACACGATTCAGCACCAGCAGCCGCTCTTTGCCGTCAATCCAATGCTGTACGCGGGGATGGCGGGTGGCGAGCGGGATACGGGCATCGCGCACTTCTAGCACCACATCCACCCGCTTCAGTTGTTCAGCCAATGCTTTTTCGGCTTTAGCAATATGGCCGGGATACCACTGGATCGGAGGAGAACTCATAGGGCTGTATTCACAGAACGTTCTTCAGTGTACCCCGGTGCGATGTACCCCGATGCGATCGCTGGGCTGACCAGATTGGCCAGCGATCGCCTATAAATTGCCGATGATCCAAAAATCCCCTACCGCCGCTCGACCCCGGCCTACCGAATTCGTACAAACCCAGCCGCCTCAATAAGAGACTGTCCCTGATCGGTCAATAACAGATTGGCGTAGGCTTCTCCAGCCTGCTGGCTAGCCTGACCATCCTGCCGAATAATCACAAACAGCGGCCGTGTAATCGGATAAGCACCGCTTTGGAACACTTCGGGGTTAATTTGGTTACGCCGACCCGGACATTCGGATTCAGGAACCAACGGTTCAAGATAAGGCGCAACCAGTTGACTGGACTGGCGACCCAGGGGCAGCGGCTTAGTGGTGCATTGTCCAATCACTTCAGGCGCTGAAGCATAGTAGATGCCGCCGACATCTTCAGAGACGACCCGCAGTGCTTGGGTCGTGTTGGGAACAAACTGAACGGACGGGGCAAAGTCTTGCCCCGCTAAGATTTCTTCCACAAAAAATTCGACCGTCCCCCCCGCAGCCGGGCGAGAATAGGGCGTGATGGGTTGATTAGGGCCGCCCACTTCGCTCCAGTTGGTAATTTGCCCGATGTAAATTTGCTGGAGTTGCTGAATTGTTAATCCCGGCACGTTCAAACCGGGGTGAACAGCGATCGCAATTCCTTCTAAGGCGACGGGAACTTCTACCACTGTAAATCCACGCTGCTGCGCCTGTTGATATTCTTCAGTGTTCAGCGCCCGCGATGACTGGGAAAACGCCAGTTGATTATTCAGCAGCATCGCAATACCAGTTCCTGAACCAGGGGGGGCGTTCAGCGAATCTGTGTAGCGGAGTTGGAACTGCGGTAGGCTGGCTTGCAGCACCGGATCTATTTCTCCACGGATGGGGGCCCACGTCGTGCTGCCGCCATAGTTAAAGGTTCCCTGCGGGGCATTCACATCGGCAAACATCCCTGCCCCCGGCGTAATTCCGGCCGGGGTATCGGTTGCAGGCGGGGCAGTGCCATCGGCTGCAGGCGGGGCAGTGCCATCGGTTGCAGGCGGGGCAGCGCCATCGGTTGAGTTGGGCAAATTGCCACCCGACTGGCGTGTAAACCACCAGACGCCGCCGCCGATGAGTCCAGCCGTCAGGGCTAGAGAGGCAATTAAGACAACTGTATCATTGCGTTGAGTCATAGGTGTTAGCTATCCGAGTTGCGAGTGGCGATCGCGGCGCTGTTCCAACGGTCACCAAATTTCCGACTTGATTATGACCGACCCCTACAGACTTCACAACCAGACTTCAAGATCTGCAATTTTTTTTGGAGATAGCGATCGCCCGTCTGATTTGATCCGATCCGTCATAATCAACCCTGATGAGCTGTGGAGCGATCGCCCTTGAATAAATTTGTGCAACCCGATAAACCATCGAAACAGCGGCTCGATACAATCCTGGTCAACCGCGAACTGTGCGAGTCGAGAGAGCAGGCCAAACGCTTAATCCTAGCGGGGCAGGTGAAAGTCAACCAGCAGGTGATCGACAAACCCGGAACGGCAGTAGATACAACGGCTGATATTCAAGTAAAAGCGCGATCGCCCTATGTGTCACGGGGCGGCGAAAAGCTCGCCAAGGCCCTGAAAGATTTCGGGATTTCGGTAGGCGATCGCATCGCCCTAGATGGCGGCATTTCCACCGGCGGATTTACCGACTGCTTGCTGCAATCAGGAGCGGCCACAGTCTACGGCATTGACGTAGGCTATGGCCAAGTCGCCTGGCGGTTGCAGCAAGATCCGCGCGTCATGCTGAGAGAGCGCACCAACCTACGCCATCTCACGCCAGATGACCTGTACGGACAGCCACAGCCCACTGCCGAGCAACCCTTCCCCGATTTAGGCGTAGTAGACGTTTCGTTTATTTCATTGGGTATGGTGCTGCCGGCCCTTTGGTCGCTGTTGCAGTCGCCCAAGGAAGTTGTGCTATTGGTGAAGCCGCAGTTTGAAGTCGGACGCGACAAGGTCGGCAAAAAAGGTGTGGTGCGGGATGCGGCAGACCAGGCAGGGGCGATCGCACAGGTCTGTGACGCGGCCCAATCTCTGGGATGGCACTATCGCGGACTCACCTGGTCGCCCATTACCGGCCCCGCTGGCAATATTGAATATTTGCTGTGGCTGTCGGATCAGGGCGATGCCATGCCCTCCCAAAATGACCTCCTGCACCTGACCCAGCAGGCCCAGGCAACCCTCCGCGATCGCTCAGCGCTGTAGCGGCTGAGTGACAGTGGGCAAGGTTGGCGTGCTTTGCAATTCTTGGTCAGACTGCATCATCCAGATGATAAACAGGGCCATCGTGATGGCGATCGCATGGAGCAGGGTGACGTGGCGCGTGGGCAAAGATGACGGGGACATTTCAATCACTCCAGGAAGACAGGACAAGAGACACCGGGAGACGAAGCCAGGACTCACGCCGCCAACCAAACGCTGACCAGGGGGCAAGCCCGTTCGAGCCGTCGAGCGGTGCAGTCCTATCACCCTATAGATGACATGAGTATCAGGGAGTTCCTGTGATCTCAACGGCTGTAACAATGCGATCGCCATCACGATTTCTCAATGCTGTGCTAAATTGCGCCACCAATGGTCACCTCATGACCCACAGCGTAGGCGAACAGCCCATCATCCCAACCCTTCAACCGCTGGTTTTCCATAGCCAAAACGCCTCATGGTCACCGTTCTTTCGTTCCATAGCATTTGGCAACCTTGACATACTCCCCCGTTTAGAAAA
>CAYSIR010000352.1:0-4429 GCA_964431105.1 uncultured Leptolyngbya sp.
GCAGCACATTAAGCCGCACATTAAGCGATCGCTGGTTTGAATTCCGCAATTTCTGGGCAGTATCAATTTGCAATGTGAATGTGCGAATGGCTTGCTAGTACAATGATTAACACATTACTGAAATGACTGATCAGAAAACTCCACTCTAAGTATGAAAATTCCTATGATCCTGAAAACATTTTTAATACCTAAAATTTAGGGAAATCTTTAGATCCCTGCATCAATTGAGCTTGGAGATGCAATCATAGCTCACTCTTTAGCACTTGGTAAATACTCAATCCGTACTTACTCCAGTTATCATAGCAATCCTAAACCATCTGCGAATGTAGGTACGTTCTCGGAACGGTGGTTTCTATGCAGTCCCCTCGAAAGCTCTAGTTAAACGTAGTCGAATCGCTATAGATCCTTTTCCTGCATGGGACGAGATTGATGAATGCAGCACGTTCTGACAGCCTTTCCCATTATCGTTGCACTATCTTTTGGGTGTCAATCGGGATTGAACGGATCTTAAGAGTGATTTTGGATTAGGAGGGCATGATTACGATCGCATCGCTGCGATTCAGACGAGGCGATTCAATCAGAGCGATACAGAATACGGCTCATTTATCTGTTGGATTTTGGAGGTGGCTACTAGCTCTCGTCAAATAAGATAAAAATCTATGTTTGTATCCTTTATGATGGCATCTCGCGATCTGGATTTATAAAAAACCTCGCTGAATGACCGGACGAAAAATCCTTAAAAAATCATTACAATCTCACTAGCCTAAAATCCAGAACTGAGATGTTTGGGAACTGCCAGCCGTCGGAATGCGATCGCAATTTGGCGTTGTTGATTCCGGGAATGGGTAGTTCTCCATTGCTGGGGCTTTTGGGTGGGCAGTGCCCAAGTTTCTTACATGAATACCAATACCCCCATGAATACCAATACCCCGGAAATGAATTCAGAGCTGGATGAATTGGAACAACGTTTCAATTCGTTTATTCAGCAGCACCCGCAATCCAATTGCAGCGATTATGATGAGAGTAACGGAACGCCAATTGCTCTACGGCTGTGCTGTGAAATGTCTGGCTGGGGGCTGCGTCATTCGTTCTGATGAATAACCTGCTTGAGATTCTGATGACTGCTCCCGAACATTCCACTAACCCGCCCCTGTCGGCTGATCGGTCTGCCGATGTATCGGCTGATACGTCGGTTTATCACGACACGGCGATCGATCGCCTCTTTATCTGGCTATTTTCTCGGAAAATGGCGCGGGCGGTCGGACAAAAGACCGATCAGCCTGGCTATGAAGGCTTTGTGGATCTATCGCGTCGCATTATGAACGGACGCGCCGCAGCGGAGCAGCAGCAGGTTGTGTCGGTGGTGTTGCGATCGCTAGTGCCGGGGCCGGTTCTCTATGCCATCCGCACTTTATTTTCACCGACCCAGCTAGTGTGCGAGTTAAATGCTTGGTTTGCGACTCGGCTGTTTGAATGGTTGGTGGGGCCCTGCGAGGTGCGTTCGGTTGAGGTGGTGGATGAACAGGGGCGATCGCAGTCCCAAGCCAGCGGGGTTCACATCAAAAAATGTCGATACTTGGAAAGTAGTGGCTGCGTGGGAATGTGTGTCAACATGTGTAAATTGCCGACCCAGCGCTTTTTTACGGAAGATTTTGGCATCCCCCTAACGATGACGCCAAATTTTGAAGATATGAGCTGTGAAATGGTGTTTGGTCAGGCTCCGCCCGACGATGACCCGGTTTATGGTGAACCATGCCTGGTGGCCCACTGTTCGATGGCTGCGCCAACGGCTGAGGTTTGCCCAAAGCTAACGGACGGTCAGCGATCGCCTAAGGGAAGTATTGAATAGGATATTGAAAAAATAAGTTAACAGTTGGCTATCTCCAGAGCGGCCTCTGCCAACCTCAACAACTCTTCAAACAAGAAGTTATCAATTTTGAAGAGCAATGCGTCCCGCAGGGCGCTATGCTCAGGCGGAAGCTGACTCACCAACTGCCGCAGGGGTTTGTCGTCGCAGCGTACAGTATAGGCGGCAATGGTCTGAAGCCACGGTACTGGCAAGGTCGATAGTTGCTGGGGGGACAGAGCCTTCAACTCAGAGTGATCAACTGCAAGATGGTTAAAGGGTGGATCAGCCGTCAATACTCGATCGCTCGATGCAGCGTCACGAATCAATTGCCGGAAGTCCACATCATGTAAGGGCGTTGTGATCACCCTATCGCAATAGGGCGCGATCGCTGCTTGGTCTGAGTGCGTCAGGGCAACAATCCTTGGATAATGATGGCGATGCGCTTGAATCTTAGTCAGCCAAGTTGGATGGGTCTGTACTGGGTCAGCCACGACGATCAATAAATGGGGCGGGTAAGACTGACAGCGAGCGATCGCATCCTGTGGGGTCTTTGCGAGGTGAGTGTCTATGCCCGCCGCAATCAGCAACCGCTCCAATTGTTCTGAATGGGCATTAGACTCATCAACCACTAGCACCCGTGGATGGGTGGGGCGATCGCGCGCTTCGTTCGGATTTTGAGTCGCGGGTTGCACCACTCCCACAGGCAACAGAATCCGGAAGGTGCTGCCCTGCCCTAGCTGGCTCTCTAGCTCAATCGTGCCCTGCATTATATTTAAAAATTCGCGAATAATGGCTAGCCCTAACCCCGTTCCGCCGCTCGACGGCCCGCTCTGCACATACGGCTTGAACACCTCTGTCTGGACTTCAGGCGCAATGCCAACCCCAGTGTCCATCACTTCAATGCACAGCGTACAGTGACTCTCATCGCTATCCTGAGAGGAGATCCGCACCCCGATTCCGCCTTGGTGAGTAAACTTCAGCGCATTGCTCAGCAGGTTAATCAAAATCTGGCGCAGCTTATTGCCATCGGTATGGATAATGAACGGCACATCCGGTTCGGCTTCTAGATCCAGCCGCAGATGTTTACTCTCGGCTTGGACTTGGAACATCTGCCGCAGCGTCAGCAATAGCGCGGAGAGATCTACGTCCTGCGGATTGAAGGCGATCGCACCCGCCTCCAGTTTAGAAAAGTCCAGCACATCATGAATCAATCCCAATAGATGATGACTGCTAGCAATGATGGCCTGCAGCCAATCTTGATGGTTTGGGGGCAGTTCTGGGTCTTTGAGGCTCAACTGCGCGTAGCCCAAAATGACGTTCAGCGGCGCGCGCAGTTCGTGATTCATCCGCGACATAAAGTTGCTTTTGGCTTGATTGGCCGCTTCGGTGGCGGCTTGGGCGGCCGCTAGTAGCTGATTGTTTTCAGCAAGTGCCTGCCGCTGCTGCTGGCTTTGGGCAAGGGTGCGGGCATGGGCGATCGCAACTCCAATCTGGGCCGCGATCGCTTCAATCAACTCCTGGTCTTCCGCTGTCCAAGCTCGATATTCGCAACATTGATGCAGCGCCACCACCCCGTTTGCCCTGCCCTGATAGGAGGTTCGCACCGCCAGCATAGATTTTAGATGGATTTGGCGACATAGCTCAGCTTGCTCTTGCAGTAGTGGGTCGCGATAAACGTCATTAGAAGCGATCGCTTCATCATCCAACAGCAGATGGCGCAGATGCAGATTACTGGGAATTGGAAATGGATGCTCCAGCACTGAGATGATGCTAGACTCCCGATATTCCACCAGGTGCGGCATGGAGTCCTGGGTCAGTAACTCCTCCACTGAGTTGAAGGTAAACATACAGGCGCGATCGCACTGAAAGGTCTGGGCAAGCAGCTTTACCGCCGTTTGAAATATCGTATCTAAATCCAAACTTTGGCGGATGGTAGCCGTCACGCTATTGATCGTAGCCAGTTGGTTCAGCCGCTGCTGCAACGCCTGTTCTAAATTACGCCGTTTGGTAATATCGATGGATACGCCAACGATGCCCCGAACCTTACCGTATACATCATAAAAGGGAGCGATGCGGGTTTGGAACCAGCCTGCCGAACCGTCATAACGCGGCAAATATTCATCTGCAATGACGATAGCTTGCTCCGTCCGCATCACTTCACGGTTGACCTTGAGCTGGTTCTCAAACATGATGGGGTTATATTGACCCACATCAATTTCTCGTTTACCAACCAGAACCTCAGGCGTGACTCCTAGATGATTGGCAGTGCCCCGGTTAGCGGACAGATATCGCCCTTCTGCATCTCTGACATAGATAAGGCAATCAACCGCATCAATGATTTGCCGCAGGAATGCTTTTTGGTGCTGAAGCTCGCAGGTGGCGCGCTGCTGTTCGGTCATATTGCGCACAATCACTAGCACCTCTTCGGCATTGATAGGTACGATGCGGATATCCTCGTAGTGGCGATCGCCCTGAATTTCAATGTCTTGTTGATAGTGTTGAATGGTTTGCGTCGCCAAGGCTTGTTTAACAAAATGCATTCGCCGTTTGGCATGGTCTGCGGGTAGTGTATCGTAGACC
>CAYSIR010000353.1:0-4403 GCA_964431105.1 uncultured Leptolyngbya sp.
GCCAATTGGCTAGCACGTCCTCATCAATCCACACCGTCAGCGAGCCTCTCTGCACTAGGTTCTGGTTATAGGCTTTCCAGTTACGCGGATGGTAAACGGCTTTCTTGCTCATCGACTTTTCTTTCTTGTCTGCTCTGTATCCAGTTTACCAATTTTCCCTGTTCATTCAACAACGCCATTTGTTGGCGCAAATACCGTATCGAGATAGGAGCGGTGCTTCAACTCCTTTTTTTGGGTTTGTTCGGCTCATCCGTTCAAGTGTCCGGTGGCTAGAACCCCACTTAACAAATTCTGCGCTGGATTACCCTGTCTCGGGGGAGTCTTATCAATACCTTAAACTTTGCTTTATCCGATCATACGGCAGTATTGGTACAATTTTGCATCTTCTTAAACTTTTAATGAGGTACTCGATGGAAAGTTCGTCCATTTTAGAAAACCAGCAGGCATCTACAGTGGAGAAGCGCAAACGGAAATTTTTTGCTGCCCTAGAGGGGTACCTGTATCTTGCACCAACCCTGATTATTCTTACTATTTTCGTTTTCATCCCCATTGTGACATCATTTCAAATCAGCCTAACGCGGGTTGCCCCGTTTGGGGGGCAGTTTATTAATGTGGGCTTTGAAAACTACACCCGCCTATTCACAAGCCCAGAATATCGCAACACGGTTCGCATTACGTTGCTTTTCACACTATACACGGTTCCAACGGGCATATTTTTCTCAGTTGCACTAGCGATTTTGCTATCATATCCGCTTAAGCGGCTAAGCTGGATGCATCGGTTACTTATTTTTATGCCGATTGTCATCAGTACCGCCGTTACGGGCGTGTTGTTCCGTTGGATTTACCATCCGATTGTCGGCTATCTCAATTACATACTGGAACTTTCGCCGTTTATAGAGAACGGTCCAAACTGGCTAAACGATTCAGATTGGGCACTCCTCAGCGTGAGTATGGCAGTTGTTTGGCGGCAGTTGGGATTTAACACCATCATTGCCTTAGCAGGCATCCAGAATATCGATGAAGTGTACTACGAGGCGGCAAAAGTAGACGGCGCATCAACATATGACCGTATACGTCACATTATGCTGCCTATGCTCACCCCCACATTATTTTTCCTGCTCATTATCAACGTCATCAACTCATTGCAGGTGTTCGGGGAGATCAACATTCTTACACGCGGCTCGCAAGCAACCCGAACCATGCTCTACTCCATTTACGACAAAGCATTTGTCGGTACGCCGCAGGTCGGGCAGGCATCCGCCGAGGCCTATCTACTGTTCTTGCTTATTCTGGTGCTTTCTATCGCGCAATTCCGGTTTTTAGGCAATAGGGTGAACTACTAAAATGGCAGAGGAACAACTATCCGCACAATCAGCAAATTTGGATACAGTGGCAAAAGCGGAAACCGCAGTGCGTGTAAAAGCATCCAATGCTGGATCAGGACGCTGGGTAAACCTGACACTGCAAGTCACCCTGATTTTGCTGGGCTTGTTCGTGTCATTTCCGATTATTCTGGCAATATTAACCAGCTTCAAAGTTCCAACAGACGTTATCAATTACCCGCCAACGCTGTTTCCTGACGTGTGGACGTTTGAAAACTACGTCACCGCCTGGACATCACAACCGTTGGGGCGCTATTTTTTGAACAGCCTCATCCAAACAAGCATTATTGTGTTCTTCCAGATTATTTTTAGCATTCTGGCGGCATATGCGTTCTCCATCCTACGGTTCCCTGGGCGTGATCTGTGCTTTTACCTCATTCTCGGTAGCTTGATGGTACCGTTCCAGCTCACATTCATACCAAACTTTATTCTAATTAGCGAACTGGGTTGGGCCAACACATACGCAGGTTTAACCGTTCCATTTTTGGCGAGTGCCTTCGGCGTATTTATGCTACGGCAGTTCTTTATGTCGCTGCCAAAGGACCTGTACGAAGCAGCAATAATCGATGGTTCAAATAGCTGGACGTACCTGTGGCGTGTGGTTGTGCCGCTTAGCAAGGGCAGCATCAGCGCGTTTGGAATTTTTGCGTTCCTCAGTGCGTGGAACCAGTATTTGTGGCCTCTCATTATTACCAACGAGCCAGAAATGCGAACACTGCAAATCGGTATCCGCTTCTTCTTGTTCGACCAAGAACGCGGCGCAGATTGGGGCGGTATTATGGCGGCGACGGTGATTGCACTGCTGCCGACGCTGCTTATTTTCCTTGTGGCGCAGCGGCAGTTGGTGAAGGGCATTGCGACCACGGGCTTAAAGGGTTAAACCCAAAACACAACAGATGGCTTTGATGCGGGTGGTTCCCGCTTAAAGTGGTGAAGATATTAAAACTCACCTCAAACAACCCAATTTGTAGTCTTACACACACATTCTGGAGGATTCACCTTGAAGAAGTTTTTTGCAGTAAGCCTTATGCTGGTATTGGCAGTCGTTGCCATCGTTCCGGGCGTTGGCGCACAAGACGTTATCGAAATAGAGTTCTGGCACGCCATGGGCGGTGGCCTGGGCGAAACCGTTGATGAGATCGTTGCCGAATTCAACGCAAGCCAAGATGAAATTGTTGTTAATGCCGTTTTCCAAGGCAGCTACGATGACACCTATAACGCACTGCTGGCATCTTTTGAGACTGGCACCGAACCGAACATCGTTCAGAACTTCGACCTCGCCGCACAGACCATGTTCGACACGGGGCGTTTGGTTCCGGCACACGAGCTGATGGCTGCTGATGGCTATGAGAGCGAAATCTTCGTTGACGCTGTGGCAGATTACTATGGCGACGAAAACGGTATGGTTGCCATGGCATTCAACAGTTCCACACCGATTGTTTACTACAACGTTGATATGTTGGCAGAGATGGGCATCGAAGAAGTGCCGACGGACTGGACCTTCTCCGATTTCCTCGCAACCTGTGATGTGATTCAGGAAGCTGGCACAGAGTTCTGTGTCGCACTTGGTCAGGTTGGCTGGTATTACGAGCAAATTCTCGCAAACAGCGGCGGCTTGTACTTCAATAACGATAATGGTCGTACCGGACGCGCAACCGAAGTTGTGTTTAACCAGGGGCAAGGTGTAGAAGTATTCGACTTCCTCACCGGACTATACCTCAATGGTTATGCACCTAACCTCGGTAACACCTGGACCGACACCGACGCAGCATTCCTTACTGGACAGGCAGCCATGTTGTTTGACTCCACCGCCGGCGCACCGGGGCTTCAGGAAGCAGCAGAGTTCACCGTAGGGACGACCTACATCCCGCACAGCGACAGCAGCGAGCGTAACGGCGTTGTTATCGGTGGTGCCGCCCTGTGGCTGATCGACAGCGGCGACGACGCCGTGAATGCCGCTAGCTGGGAGTTCATGAAGTTTGTTGCCGAACCAGAACAACAGATTACATGGCACACCAACACCGGCTACTTCCCAGTTCGTGAAGACCTCGCCGAGAACGAAACGTTGGTTGAGTTTTGGGAAACGAACCAAAACCTACGCACTGCGATTGAGCAGCTTGCCACCACCAACACCACCCTTGAAGATGGCTCTCCAAACTACGCCGTTCTCGGTGGTCGTGTGGGTCCATTCCCAGCTATCCGCCAGATCATCGTTGACGCATACAGCGATGTACTCGATGAAGGTGCTACTCCACAGGAAGCACTCGACGCAGCAGCAGCGCGTGCAAACGAGCAACTTGCCGACTACAACGCCTTCTTTGAGTAGGCCGATACCGTCATAACTTCGGTTTACCCGTAGCGTAATCGCTTTTGGGGGTATGTGGCACGCCGCATATCCTCATTTTTTTATGAACGCAAATTATAACTTGAGCAGGGACAACGCAGGCGTTGTCCGCCGCAGAGCCTGGCTGAATTTTTATCGTTATGAATAACAGGATGGATATGATAAACCGTTGTTTTGTTGTGCTGATTGTGATTTCGGTTGTCTCTGCGCTGATGGGTTTGACCACGCTCGCGCAGACAGTGGACAGCGCCGCAGAACCAACAGTTACAGTACTGGCAGAAGGTTTGTTTAACCCCGTTGGCATGGATTTATTGCCCAACGGTGCGTTGCTGATTGCCGAAGAAGGGACTGGCAACAACGATACCAGCGCGGGTGTGAGTATGATGCTGCCAGATGGTACGGTCGGGCGCTTAATTAGCGGTGTGGCTAGCAGCCGCGATTCTGGCGATCTTTCTGGCGTGCCGTTTGTGTCGGTTTCGCCAGATGGTGAGACAATTTATACCGGGCATTTTGTTGGAACACAGTTATTTACGCTTCCTGTCGAGAAGGCGCATACGCTGCCCGATCAACCCTATATGCTAGACGAACTTGGCGCGGCGATGGAACCCTTTAACCGTGTCGTGCTGATTAACCCGTTTGATATGACTTATGATGACAACGGCGTGCCGATTGTGTCG
>CAYSIR010000354.1:0-4395 GCA_964431105.1 uncultured Leptolyngbya sp.
ACTCGCCATCGCGATTCCAGCTTGCCCAACCCAGTCACATTCCCGAATGCTTAGGGCAGCAGTCTTATCCAGTCGTCGCTCATGACAGTTCATTGTCCCGTAGGACTCCCGATCGCACGATCGGGAGTTTTTTTAGCGGGTCGTGCTGCCCACGGACAAAATTGGGAGAGCGATCGCTGTACATTGCCTAAGTGCATCCTACGTTTGCGATCTCTTATCCAAAGAGCCTTTACCAGAGAACCTTTACCAGAGAGCTTTGACCAGAGAGCTTTGAAGCAGCGCCCAAGTAGCTCTCCTGCTTTTCTGTTGGGCATTGGGAAATGAGAGTCAGACTAGCAACCGCACGCCGCACTCTGTGCTATCAACCATTGGCAAATCGTTCGTGGTGTTACATTTTAAGTCCAACCTGATTTAGTAGTGTAACGAAGCGTCATCATCACTTATCTCACCCACTCTCACCGTGCCATCAATTGGATTTAGCAAAACCGCTTGAACGGTAGCCCCCCCTTGCTGGCAAGATAGTATAGATTCAGTAACCATTCTCAACATACGGCGATCGCATGATTCAGTAGAAGTCACTCCGGGGTAGAGCATTGAATGGTTCACGGATAGTCTGGCAACAATAGCCGTTGGTCACAGGCTGGCTCGGTGGAGAGCTTCACGGGCGATCGCAAAACAGGCACGTTATTCAGGCAGGCGAGGAGCGTCGCAACGCATGGGAAAAGTAGTCGGTATTGACCTAGGAACCACCAACTCAGTTGTCGCTGTGATGGAAGGCGGCAAGCCCATTGTGATTGCCAACTCAGAGAGTATGCGGACAACGCCATCGGTAGTAGCCTTCAGCAAGGATGGCGAAAAACTGGTGGGGCAAATGGCCCGTCGCCAGTCGGTGCTAAATCCCCAAAATACGTTCTATAGCGTGAAGCGCTTCATCGGTCGCCGCTATAGCGAACTCACGCCTGAATCAAAGCGGATTCCTTACACGATTCGTCGCAATGATTTGGGCAATGTGCGGATTCAGTGCCCTCGCTTGCAGCGCGAGTTTGCACCAGAAGAAATTTCGGCAATGGTGCTAAAAAAGCTGGCAGATGAGGCCAGTCGCTATTTAGGCGAACCGGTCACCGGTGCGGTGATCACCGTTCCCGCCTATTTTAATGACTCCCAGCGGCAAGCCACGCGGGACGCGGGACGCATTGCCGGATTGGATGTCAAACGTATTATCAATGAGCCAACGGCGGCGGCCCTCGCCTATGGTCTCGATCGCCGTATCAGTGAGCGCATCCTAGTGGTGGACTTGGGCGGCGGTACGTTTGATGTATCGGTGCTGGATGTCACTGATGGCGTATTTGAGGTCAAGTCTACGAGCGGTGATACCCAACTGGGCGGCGCAGATTTCGATCGCAAGATTGTAGACTGGCTGGCAGAACAATTCTTAGAAACAGAAGGCATTGATCTACGGCGCGATCGCCAAGCGCTGCAACGGCTATTAGAAGCGGCTGAAAAGGCCAAGATTGAACTATCGGGCGTGGCCAGCACTGAAATCAATTTGCCGTTCATTACCGCTACGTCAGACGGGCCGAAGCATTTAGAAATGCGATTGCCTCGGACTCAGTTTGAAAGTCTGTGTGGTGATTTGGTGAGCCGGTTGCAGTTGCCCATTAAACAAGCCGTCGCTGATTCAGGATTATCACCCAGCCAAATTGATGAGGTGGTGCTGGTGGGGGGCGGCAGCCGAATGCCGATGGTGCAGGAATTGGTGCGATCGGTGATTGACCTAGAACCCAACCAAAATGTTAACCCTGATGAAGTTGTGGCCGTTGGAGCAGCGATTCAGGCGGGCATCCTCAATCAAGACATTCAGGATATTTTGCTGCTGGATGTTACGCCGCTGTCATTGGGGCTGGAAACCATCGGCGGTGTTATGAAAAAGCTGATTCCGCGCAATACTACAATTCCGGTGCGGCGATCGGATGTATTTTCAACGGCGGAAAATAATCAAACCCTAGTAGAAGTCCATATTCTGCAAGGGGAGCGGGAAATGGCGATCGATAATAAATCCCTGGGGCGCTTCAAGCTCATGGGTATTCCGCCGGCACCGCGTGGCGTGCCTCAAATTTTGGTGTCGTTGGACATTGATGCTAACGGCATCCTGCAAGTGACTGCGCTAGACAAAACCACCGGACGCGAACAGGGCATTACGATTCAGGGTGCATCCACCCTCAGCGATGATGAAATTAACCGCATGATTCAAGAAGCGGAACAGTTCGCTGACGAAGATCGGGCTAAGCGAGAACGCATCGAGAAACGGACGAAAGCTGAAGCCATGACCTTCCAAGCGGAACGCCTGCTGCGAGAGGTGGCGCTTGACTTTGGGATGCAGTTTGCTAGCAGCTATCGACGACGCATCGAACGGCTGGTGCAAGAACTGCGGGATTGTTTGGAGCGTAAGGACGATCGCGGCGTGGATGTGGCCCAATCAGAATTGCAAGATGCGCTTTACTCCTTGCGCCAGGAGGCGTACCGTTTTGCCAAGGAAGAGGAAGAGGAAGACGACTTTTTTGGGTCAATTCGCCGCACGATCGCCAACCTTGGTAAGGACGATGATGAGTATTACGACTACTACGATCGCCGCGATCCCTATGTCGCCCCCTCGCCTTACAATCGCGATCCCTACAATCGCGATCCCTACAATCGCGATCCCGACAGCGGCAGCACCTATAATCGCGACCCCTATGAACCCTATCGTCGTGATCCCTATGGGCGTGAACCTCGCGATCCCTATGGCAATGATCCCTACGCAAAAGATCCCTACGCAAAAGATCCCTATGCACAGGATTCACGCGATCGCTACGATCGCGATTCCTACAGCGATCGCAGCAGCGGCTTAGGGCAAGGCGCAGCGAGTTGGAATGATTATCCAAGCGGCCGCGATCGTGACGATCGCGGCTATGGACGCAGCGACGATCGCCGCAATTTTGACCCCAACGATCCCTACACGACTCCGTCTAGCCCTGCCCCCGACGATCCCTATCTTTCCCCACGCCAGCCGGCTGCCCGCGAGCCTTACCGCCGCGACCCCTATGCTGATCCGCGCGATCGCCGTGATCCCTACCCAGACGATCCCTACCCAGACGATCCCTACCGATCTCGCCGCGATCCCTATCGGGATGATCCCTACGTCAATCCTCCAGCAAGGCGCGATCGCCCTGGGGCTGCTCCACCGAGTCGAAGTAACCGTTCAGACTATGATGCCCCTCGTCGCTACCCCTCCCAAGATGATGAAGACTGGGGCGACGAAGACGAATGGCTCTAAGCAAACGCCGTGACCCCTAGCAGCGGCATGATCGGCCATTCTGCCTGAAATTTTATTTACGGCCCATCTGCTGCCAGTGCTAAATTTCTCCTATTTTTGTAGTCCATTACTATGCAAAATTTTCGGAACTACTATCAATTATTGGGAGTTCCCAGAGAGGCGACCTTAGATGAAGTGAAGGCCGCCTTTCGGAAATTGGCGCGTCAGTATCACCCCGATATGAACCCAGGTGACAAGGCGGCGGAAGAAGCCTTCAAAGCCGTAGGCGAAGCCTATGAGGTGCTGTCTGACCCGGAGCGGCGGGAGCAGTATGATAAGTTCAGCCAATATTGGAAACAGCCCGGCTTTGTGCGTAAAGGGCGCGGGGGGCGCAACGCCTCGGATCTGAACTTTAGTGAATTTCCAGATTTCAATACCTTTGTAGATCAGTTATTGAATCGGCGTGAGGCGGCTGCACCCCGCCCGGCAGCTCGATCAACCAGCCGCACCGCAGCCGTCAATGCACCACCGAAAGCCGATCCTAAAACCGCCGTTAGACCAACAGCCAAACGTTCGACCCGTTCGACCCGCCCGCCCCGCGATACTGAAGCTCGCCTGACTGTTCCCCTCGACAAAGCCTATACCGGAGGGCGAGAGCGGATTCGATTGGAAGATGGTCGGGCGCTGGAGGTGAATATGCCGCCAGCGATGGTGGACGGGCAGCGAATTCGGCTGAAGGGGCAGGGCAGCCATGGCGGTGATTTGTATTTGAAGATTGCGATCGCATCCCATCCGTTTTTTGTGGTAGATGGCGCGGATATTTATTGCCAGGTTCCGGTGACGCCGAGTGAAGCGATTTTGGGTGAAGCGATCGAGGTGCCGACGCTGGATGGCCCGGTCAAAATGTCGATTCCAGCCGGGATTCAATCCGGGCAAAAGCTGCGGCTAGCGGGTAAAGGCTATCCCATCAATGGCGATCGCGGCGATCAGATTGTAGAATTAATGATTGCGTTGCCCCGCGACCTAACGCACCATGAACGGGAACTGTACGAAAAGCTGCGGCAACTAGAAACCTTTAATCCGCGATCGCATTTGTTTTTGTA
>CAYSIR010000355.1:0-4382 GCA_964431105.1 uncultured Leptolyngbya sp.
AGACCTTTTGCCTCACAGCGTTTCTAAGGGTTACTCAGAATCCTCGTTTTTGAACCAAGGAATGCGGGTTTCAGCGAGATCTGCGTAATGGATAGCACTGGTAAGGGGTGTGGGTGGCGTGGCCGCCCTTCCATGAAACTACCGATCGCATGGGGGGCAGAAACGCTTTCTCTGCCAGATTGTAGACACGTTAGGGGGCAGGTTGCCTGACCTGCTGGTTGGGGGTTAGCCAGTTTTGTCAGCCAACTAGGGTCTGTTATTGAGCGATCGCCTCATGCAAAATCAATCGGCTGCCGGCCGGATCATAGGCATAGGTTTCGCGACCGTGGGAGGTATGGGTAATGGCTTCGGTGCAGGCTCCGCCGCTGGCAATAACCACCGCGATCGCATTTTCCAACTGTTCTACTTCAATACACAAACTCAGCGCCCCGCTCGACCCTGCCGCAAATTCATCGCGGTGGTCATCACTGGGCTGAAAAATTCCCAACCGCAAGCCCTGTAATTGAAACTCGGCATAGCGATTTTCGGCATAAGGCTTGGGCGATTGGGTGAGCAACTGTTGATAAAAGTGGACGATCGCCCCAAAATTTTCTGCGGCGATCGCCACAAATACAGTGCTGTAGTTGAGCGAGTTTGTCATATCTTTAATGGCTGACGATCGCCCGCTTGTAGGCATCATCCAACACTTCCGACAGGGTGGGATGGGTATGCACCGAGAAGGCCAGATCCGTCACCGATCGGCGTTCTGCGATCGCATTAGCCGCTTCCTGAATCAGATCGGCCGCGTGCAGACCGATGATGTGCGCCCCCAGCATTTCGCCCGTATCTTTGCGATAAATCACCTTAGCGATGCCTTCCGTCTCGCCCTCTGCGATCGCCTTAGAATTGCCCTTAAAGTAGGAACGCGCTGTCGCCACCTCAAACCCTTCATGGCTGGCCAGTTCCTTCGCTGCCGGTTCCGTCAACCCCACAAAGCTAACTTCAGGATGCGTAAAGGCTGCCGCCGGGATGCTGCGGTAGTCCATTTCGCGGGGACGACCACAGATGGTTTCAACCGCTGCAATGCCTTGCGCAGAGGCGGCATGGGCCAGCATCATTTTGCCAGTCGCATCCCCGATCGCCCATAGATGCGGCACCGGTTTACCGTCCAGCACTACCGCCATTTGGTCATTCACAGTCACAAATCCCCGGCGATCGGTTTCAATGCCCAGGGTTTCCAGTCCTAAATCATGAGTCGCCGGAATCCGTCCAGTCGCCACTAGGCAGGCATCGACTTCCAACACCTCAACGACTTCCTTGGTCTTGGCATCTGCCAATTCAATCACCACGGGAGAACCCGGAGTGACGCGCTTGGCCAACAGACCCACCTTTGTTTCAATGTCGCGAGCATCGATCAGCACTCGTTTAGCCTGCTTGGCAATGTCTGGATCAAAGCCGGGCATGAGCTGATCCAATGCCTCCACCAATGTGATTTCGCTGCCCAATGCTGTGTAGATGTCTGAAAATTCTAGGCCGATGTAGCCGCTGCCAATGATGGCGATCCAGTCGGGAATCCAATCTAGCTTGATGCCGTCGTCGCTGGTAAAAACAGTTTTGCCATCCAGTTCAATACCCGGCGGCACAAAGGGAACCGACCCGGTCGAGAGGATGACATCTTTGGCGGTCACCATTTTTTCGCCTGCATCGGTTTGGATGGCTACTTTTTGGGACCCCGCCAGCCGTCCTCGTCCGTGAATAATGTCTACGTTCAGGCGCTTGAGGCTATTGGTCAGATCGCCGCGAATTTTGTCTACTAAACCAGATGCATGACCTGCGATCGCCCCTCGATCGAACGAGACTTGCCCAACCTGAACGCCCAGTGCTTGTAGATGATGGGCGTTGCGAAGTTCGCGCACCCGCCCAGATGCCGCCAGCAGCGCTTTGGAGGGGATGCAGCCTCGGTTGACGCAGGTGCCGCCCATATCGGCTGCTTCAATGATGGCGGTTTTCAGTCCGCAACTGACGGCGTGGAGCGCTGCGCCGTGTCCACCAACGCCCGCTCCGACAATCACCAAGTCATAATCAAATTGACTCACTTCAATTCCTCTGTTGCTCTATCGCCTATGCTTCTATGATGCTTGCGCTGGGCTGCTATTTGAACAGTTCCAATTACAGATCTAATTACAGGTCTAACTAGAAATGCTAGTCGGATGCTGTTGGATTCTAAGCCAGATTCTTGAGACTCTAACTAGAGTCCAGTTGACTATCCGGCAGCCCTTTTGCATTTTACCGCTGAGATGCCTCAGATTGGGCGCGGACGATGCTCAACTCGCGATCGCCCCGCGCCGCCATTGCTAGCCGATGGCAGCCGTTTATATTAGCCGCTAACCGCTAACTATAGCTGACTTATCTAATGTCTTGGTGCGATCGTTCTGGATTCAAAGTAAGATAATTTGAAGGCAATGCCAAAATTCTAAAATTCTACAGATATGTAGCAGCCCTAGATGAGTTGTCAATGAAAATGAGTTGAAAACGGGTGTCGTGAGAAGGAGTCCGCAGGACTTTTTCTCACAATTCAAATATAGCAATCCTATTTGGATTGTGAGAAGGATTCTGCAGGAATCCTTCTCACAACAACGATTCTCACTTCACAACTCATTTAGGATTGCTATAGAATGGCTATGGAGCTACATGCATCGATGTTATGGCGCTAAGCAAAAATCCCATGTCCTCAACAAAATGGCTACTGCCACAATGTTATGCCCATAGCCAGATGTATTGCGATCGCATTTTTGAGATCATATAAAAATTAGAAAAGATACATGGGAGGATATATGGCAGCACCACAACCGTTAAAAGGAATGGAATTAGTATCCTGTGCGAAAGCCAATGCGAAATATGGATTAGATAATGCAGCTAAGCAATGTGGATACGCTGATGTAGAAGAATTTGCGCGGGTGCTGAAGCAAACCTGCGATCGCATGGGCGTTGACATCTCACAAATGAGTGATTTGATTACGCAATAATGCCATGCTTGACCATGCTTGACTTGACCATGCTCGAACAGTGCAGTCTGTGCCGAGTCGTCATGTTGCCACGACCGCCATCTTCCATGTCGTTCATATCGTTCAAATCATGGCGTTGCTGACTCCGGGATAACTTTAGAATTAGATGAACTGAACATCTGTTCTAATTCATTCTGCTAGTCAGCACCAGTCAATTTCAAATCACAATCGTCCTCTGTTGGTAAGGATTTTGGGTAATGTGGGCGACGACTACATCACTCAAAATCCTTACATGAATGCCGCTACCCAAATCACGATGGTATTCATGTCAGAATTGACGGAAAGATTTTTGTGGCGCTGTGCCCGCACTATAAGCAACTCTTATAAACAATCCTCACACAAATACCGCCACTGAGAAAATGTCGGTCGATGGGCTATGTCCCTAGCCACAATGACGGCATTGGATGATGTTCGGGCTGGGGCGTAGAATAGGGCGGCTGAAGTGACGTTAACCGCCTGAATTGGGTCGGACTTTAACCTCTGGGCAGATCGCTGCATTTCTGACTATTCTAGAGGGGGTTGAAATAGTTGTCTGTTGACTGCATTCCTGACCGTTTCGCACGAGTAGCCGTTTCGGTCTGATTCTTATTTATATGAAAAGGAGCAAGATCCATGGCCGGTTTTGGTGATTTAGTGCAAAAAGCGTTTTATCTTGGAGTTGGAATTGCCTCCTACGCGGGCGAAAAAGCCGGTGTAACCTTTGGAGAGTTGCGATCGCAAGCTCAGAAATTAGCGGATGAGCTGGTAGCGCGGGGTGAAATGACTACCGAAGATGCAAAGCGGATGGTGGATGATATGGTTCGCAATGCTCAGCAAGCGCCGCCTGCCAACCCAGAGCCGAGTGCTGAACCGCGTCGTATTGAAATTTTGGATGATGATGAGCCAGCCCCTAGCCCCGAAGCGGTGGAATCATTGCGATCGCAGGTCAATAAGCTTAAGGATGAAGTAAACCGGTTGAGAGACGAGTAGCGATCGCTTGTAAACTTTATTGGGCATGGCTTCAACGTCTTAGTATGGAGCCAATTGCACTACCCCTTTAACCAATCGCTTATCTTATAATGGCTCGACTTGGCTTGTGAGAAGGGTCGGACTCCCGTCTCAGCACTTGTCCATATCCACAAGTATGATTCGGCATGGCGATAGTCTTCTATTGGTCAGGACTTCGGGTGATGTAGACATCGCTGCCATCGCCCAGAATCCTTGCATGAATACCATTACCGGCACGGCTGATTTCGGGGATGAACTTTAAAGTTGAATGAATTGAAATAAATTGAAATGTTGTTCCAATTTATCCGACTGCAACGCAATTTGTCCGGTGTGAAGTCAGCATGGAAACAG
>CAYSIR010000356.1:0-4361 GCA_964431105.1 uncultured Leptolyngbya sp.
TCCTTCTCACAACAACCATTCTCACTTCACAACTCATTTAGGATTGCTATAGCAAGTTGTATAGCAATAGGTGGGTGAGTTAGGACAACTTTAGTCGTCATTCCCATGCAGACGGCAATCTAGAAATCCCATAGCGCCCTAATCAACCCTCTCACTGCTACAAATGAAGAGTGTTGTGAGCAGGAGTCCTGCGGACTCCTGCTCACAATTTAAATAGGATTGCTATGGAGTTAAAAGAAGATTAAATCGTAACAGGTATTATAAAATTGAGACGAGTTTACTGGTAGATTAAGGTACAGGTCAGTTAACCTAGCGTTACTTATTGGTCAACCATTGAATTAAATCAATGAGCTAAGCCAATTGAGGCGCGATCGCTCGATGGATGTTAGGCAGCATTGAATCGACCATTGTTGTTAATTGACTTTCTTAAGTCATTTCTCAATTACTCAGCGGTTCGGATGACAAGCAGGGTTCATAGGAGTTTTTCCTATAGAGTCCGTTAGGATTCACACAATGAGCTGGGATCACCCTATGCCATCCTATCCAATGTAAATAATGCAAATGTATCGCGATCGTTTTCTGGGCTGGGTATGAGTTCAATTTTTTGTTGATGTGTCAGTGCGCTGCGAGTGCGACGGCTGGTCGTGAAGATGTAATGGTAGCGGCGCGTATGACGAGGCTTGGCAGATTAGATGCGGTTTGCAAAATAGGATGCGGTTGTTGTGTTCAACACGGTGCGATCGCAGCATAGATTTAGTCACACAGGTTTAGTCAATGTTATTTACCTGCCTAGGTTAGCGGAAATAGGTCGATTCGATCGAGAAAACGGTAGGCGATCGTCGGAAGATTAGCCACTGAAAAAGCATCCAAAGCACTTTACCAAGAACAAACATCCCCTTAGATTTCTAAGGACACCGATCGCACAGCGGCTGAAAAGAATCAGTAATGCTGCATTCGTTTGTTTATCCAATCCCGTATTTTGCTGACTATCCGTAAACAATACGAACAGAGAGAGGCTCTACGGTTATGACCTATACCATTAAAAATGATTGCATCTCCTGTGATAGTTGCCGTTCCAAGTGTCCGAGGGGTGCAATTAAGCCTAACGTCGATGGCAATGGCTATTGGATTGATCCTACTCTTTGCGATAATTGTGAAGATGTTGAGGTGCCGCGCTGTGTCGAGGCTTGTGATACAGATGCGCTGCGGCCACTGATCCCGAAAAAAGGACGGCTCAAAAGTACGTTATTACCAGCGGCCATTCCAGATATCTTCTTAGATGGCAAGACTACTCCCTTCGCGTCCTCAATGGTGATTTGGGAAGCCTGTAATGTATTATCTCAGCGCCAATCACTGCCCTGGCAAGCTGATGATGAGGGACGGTTGATGTACTCGCGTTCGGTGCATCGGGGGCGGGGGCATCTACAATATCGGCTAGCCTCTAATCCAGAAGCTAAGCAGTCAGAACCGCTGTCAATCGACAGTGGCACAGCCGCGATCGCCCAATTTGATATTCGTGCGACCTGTGTTCATCTCATCTTTGCATCTTACCTCTTAAACTGCGATCGCCCCTGGGAGCAGCCCTTCAAAATAAATGATCAGCATATCGAGCTATATCTGGGACTAGACAAACGCAAAGACTTGAGCAAGCTAGATAAGCTAAAGCTCATTAAGCAGATGATTCATCAAACCTGTCAAGTCTTAGTTGAAATTAACTGGCCGCGACAGGGTAAAGTGCGACCCTTCACGCTGGCAGAACATCCCATTTGGCAATTATTAGACACGCAATACTTCTTTGCCGCTGATTCACAGGGAGACCGTCACCTAATTGGTTTGGAGTTTACAATACAGGCGGGCGTGTGGTCACAGCATTTTCTCAATAAGCATGATTATCGTTGCCATCGCGCATTTTATCAATACGCCAACTTACCTCAGTCGTTGCTGTCGGAGGTGATGAGCAACTGGCAGCAGCATGAAGGTGCAGTTCGGATGCTGCTATGGCTGTTGTTTAAGCTCCGTCTAGGGGGTGATCATCGGCTAACCGTCCGGACGTTGCTGAAGATTGCCTACGGTGAGGAACGAGTTCACAAAGCGATGACCGTTCGGGGGGTTCACAAACGCCTGATGAAAACATTCGAGGGCGATTTAGAAGCGATGTATTATTATGGCTTAAAGCCACAGTTTGATCCTAAGACGTTTCCTCCGGAGATTCAGCCGCTGTGGGCACGAGTTACAGATATTCCAGATGATGCTGAAGATGCGCTTGAATTTTGGGCTAATGATGCGAATAATGTAGATAGTCTAACGCAAACGGCACCGCGAGATAAGTGGCAGCGGTTGCTAAATGCACGAATATTGAGCTTTGAAGGATCGGACGAGTGGCAGCAAAATCCGCGCCGCACTACGACGCGGCATCGTCGTCAGCCAGCTTCTTATTCTGACTCGCCAGTGGACTTGCTCTCTGGAGAAACTGTAAAAGCTGCTCGCCAACGGCTGAAGCTAAGCCAGCGGGCCCTTGCCGATCGCTTAGATAAAAGCCAGAGTTGGATCCGCGACATTGAGAAAGGACGCTTCCATGTTAGCGTGGAGGATCAAACGCGGTTGCGAGAAGTGCTAGAGTTATCTCAATCAACGGATTGAAAAATAACGCGGGAAGCCGCAGGATAGCAAGGTTTTAAGGATAATGGTCTTACCGAAAGGCTGGCACGTTCTTTGGGCAGGTTCACCGCCAGTAGGCGGCTCCGGCTTGAGTGGTGTGTCAGGATGGAGACTGTTGCGATCGCTTCTGGCTTGCAGAAAACCACTTTTGAGCTAGGGAACCCAGAATCATAGCAGTAAGGAAGATAACCGGATTCCAGATACCCAAGACCAATGCCGTGATGGCGGGACCAGGGCAGTAGCCAGAAATACCCCAGCCGATCCCAAAAATAGCAGCACCGAGAATAAGTGAACGGTCAATGCTTTTGCGGGTTGGCAGATAGAAGCGATCGCTTAGTAATGGATGGGGGCGACCAATAATGAACCGAAAGGTAATGATGGTCACACCAACGGCTCCGCCCAGAACAAAAATTAGTGTAGGGTCCCATGTGCCTGTAATGTCTAAAAAGCCTAAAACGCGATCGCGATCAATCATCTGGGATAGTCCAAGCCCTAATCCAAATAAGAGTCCAGCGATTAGAGTAACCAATGCTTGAGATAAAGATGATTTCATGGCAAATTCTTAATAAAAAGTGATGAGAACAAACGCTGCGAGAATATTTGGTTTACCGACATCTGCACTGGTTCTGGGCTAAACAGATAACCCATGCCGAATGATGAATACGGTGGCGATCGCTACGGTAAGAAACGTGGTCACGGCTGCCAGTGAGCGCCCTGACAACCGACCTAGCCCGCAGACGCCATGGCCGCTAGTGCAGCCATTACCCATACGAGTTCCCCAGCCAACGAACAATCCGCCGATAATCATAGCAACGGGGGCAAAGGTTGATCGGGGTGTTGGTTCTGGTGCGATCGCATATTCATAGAGTGCAGCCCCTAGCAGCAACCCCGCAATGAACGTCCAGCGCCAAGCTTCTTCACGGGCAAAGGTAATGGCTCCGTTCACCATACCGCTGATGCCTGCAATGCGACCATTAAGCAATAGCAGCACCGTAGCGCTTAGCCCAATTAGCGCACCGCCGACGGATGCTGTAATCCAGTTAAACTCAGTCATTAGCTATATCCTTTGATCATCAATCTAGTATCTATTATGGCGATCGCTTGCGTGGGTTGCTCATTAGTGTTGAAGATTTTTGATGCTGTAGACTGTGCCATAAAAATCTTTAGCACGACTGGTAGGGATTTCGGGTGGTGTGAGCAACGCCCACACGACCCAAAATCCTTACATGAATACCACTATCAGAATTTAGAGAGGTCTACAAAACTGGAATGTGGCTGTTGGCTATTGTTACCAGAAAAATAAAATAATTTGCATCGCCAAAGGTATTCCGCAAATATTCCTTTTACAGATTCAAAAAATGATCTCTATTCATCAATCACCTATAGCAATCCTAAATGAGTTGTAAATGAACATGAGTGCTGTGAGAAGGAGTCCGCAGGATTCCTTCTCACCATTTAAATCTACTGAGTACACCCATCTCCAGTGCTTCCTACAAACTGCTGCATTGCCCCCCTTAGTCCCCCCAATTTTCTATCCATTACGCAGACTCGCTGAAACCCGCATTCCTTGGTTCAAAAACGAGGATTCTGAGTAACCCTTAGAAAGGTTGTGAGGCAAAAGGTCTGGCGACTTTTGCGTAATGCATAGCCAATTTTTGGGGGAAACTAGAGTTGAAGTCCCCCAGAATTGGGGGATTTAGGGG
>CAYSIR010000357.1:0-4343 GCA_964431105.1 uncultured Leptolyngbya sp.
TAAGGGGGGCAATGCAGCAGTTTGTCGGAAGCACTGGAGATGGGTGTACTTAGTAACCCAACATTGGGAGAAGCATGTCCTGAGCTGGTCGAAGGGGGGGTGGGGCATGATGGCAATGCAGGGATTTGCAAACGTGACATGCTCCCTCATAAATCTCTCAAAATGTAACAGTTCTTCAGTTATTGCATCCCCCACATTGAGCAGAGTTCAACCGGCTTATCTCTCAGTGAAATCAGAATCTCGATCGGCTAGATGAACTGAACTAAAAAGCATTGAGCAATTTTTCGGAGTAAATTCTTTGTGTAGAACTTGGCGTGAAACTGCCTAGTAATAATCACTTATTCGACACATTACGTTGCAATTCATGCACACCGTCATCAAGATTGCTCAATTTAATTTAATAAAAACCTTCAAACTCTAATGATAAGATTCTGTGAACTAGGCGATTAAGTTTCCTGATCGCCCAATCAAATTTTCTAGTTGCCAGTTTTGAAATCAGAGGAAGAAAATTATGTTTGCTAATACTGACGCCGTTAGCGTAAAGCCCGAAACTCGTAACCATCGCGGATTTTTTATCCAAGACGCATCCTATAAGCTGATGGGCATTGATGATTCTGGCTGGGCCCTCATTTGTATTGATGATGCAACCTGCCATTATGTTGATCCTGATAATCTTCAAAATTTTATGCTTGAGGCGATCGAGGCTTAGTCGATTCGGTTTTGCACAAAACCCTTCATCTTTGCCCTTCATCTTTGTAAGTGTGGCTGTCGTCGTTAAGATGCAGCCCTCTTTTTTTGGGTAGTGGTATTCGTGTAAGGATTTTGGGTGGTGTGGGCAGCGCACCACCCAAAATCCTCGCCAATAGAGGACTACTTTTTTTATCTGCTGTCATTAGCCCACAAGCGAACGGTCGATCATATTGTTGACACTCCTCTGACTAAAGGCTTAAGGATTCTCGCTTCAAGGGGAGTCTGGTCACGGTGCGTCGGTCTAGCGGCTTTTGCGTAATGGATAGGTTCCCCAAAAGGGGAGGGCGATGAATCTGCAAAAGCGGGATGCTCCCGATGCGATCGCCTTGCCAACGCGCGATCGCTACGATATGAATAAAGTCGTTGAGATGCAGTTGTTGTATGAGTCGTATAAAGAACTGGATTAACCTGGCGCTGATGGCCAATCTGTTTTTGGTATTGCTGAGTTTTGCGTGGTTGGCGATCGCTGTTATCGGTCGCAGTTTTGGTTGGTCGCTGGGGTTGGACTTGTGGTATCGCCTGTGGGAACCTCTATTTACCCCAGCGATCGGGATTTTGATGGCGGGGGCATTGCTCAGCGGCGTTACCAGTTGGGTGGCTCGACGCTTCAATTTAGGGCAGCCACAGTAGAGTATGGTTGAAAGCCTGTCAATCCTTCGGCGCAGTTGGGCAACGCGGGCAGCTATTCTATGTCTCGCAAATATCGCTGCGTCTCTGTGACAGGGCCCATCTCAATGATTTCAATAGCAACTTCTCCTTCTACGATGATGCGATCGCCTGACTGGATGCCTGTGTCGCTGGTTAAAACCCAGATACTGCCGGTTTCATCATAGAGATAATAGATTTGAGCATCCACTAGCGGTACGCGATCGCCCACGGTTCCGCCCACCCGCACAATGTCTCCCTCAAGGTAGCGATCGCCCCTACTCACCTCCGCCAGTTGCACCCGGCTCCGATTTTGGGGTGACGATAGAGATCCATCGCACCCGCTGAGCAACAACGCGATCGCCCCAGCGACCATCCTTGTGCGGCACCCTCGCGGGCTGCATTGAAGATCAGTGGCGCGGTGCTGCCTTGCACGCTGTAGCGATGCTCTCATTGGTATCAACATTGGTTCAACTCATTTTCAAGACAATATGTCATGAGCCGATTCATGCCTTAATCTGCCCATTGCTCTACCCAGTAGTCCTGCATTGGTAAAGATTTTGGGCGTCGCCCACACCACCCACAATCCTTATATGAATACCACGATGCGCCTATTGTTCTCCCCTTCGACGGACGCTATCAAGTTTTGCTAATGCAGTTCATGTTTGCAATCAATGTTCAGACTCACCTTACCCGCAGAATGGACTAAATCTGAGAAACTAAGATGGCAATTATGCAGCCCGTTCGCATGATGCTGCACGATTCATCAGATCCTATACTCTTTGATTGCGATTATGTCTGGTTTACTTGATGGCAAGGCGCTGGCTAAGACCCTGCAGCAGCAGTTAACTGAAACTGTTGCTCATTTAACTCCCAAGGTAGGGCGATCGCCGGGGTTAGCCGTGTTGATGGTGGGCGATAATCCAGCCAGCGCGGCCTATGTGCGCAGTAAAGAAAAAGCCTGCGGGCGAGTTGGTATTGAGTCTTTCGGGCAGCATCTACCCGCTGACACAGCTCAAGATACCTTGGCTACGCTGATTACTGATCTGAATCAGGACGATCGCGTAGATGGTATTTTAGTGCAGCTACCGCTGCCCGATCATCTCGATAGCGTGGCATTGCTCAATGCGATCGCCCCAGAAAAAGACGCCGATGGGTTGCATCCGATCAACATGGGTCGTTTGCTGCGCGGTGAACCTGGCTTGCAAAGCTGCACCCCCGCAGGGGTGATGCAAGTCCTCAAACATTACAACATACCCATCGGCGGCAAGCAGGCAGTGGTCATCGGTCGCAGCATTTTAGTGGGAAAGCCCGTTGCGCTGATGCTGCTGGCTGAAAATGCTACCGTTGCGATCGCCCATTCTCGAACCCCTGACCTCGGCGCAATCACCCGCACTGCCGATATTGTGGTGGCGGCGGCCGGCCGAGCTAACTTAATTACGCCTGACATGGTTAAACCAGGAGCCGCTGTCATTGATGTGGGTATTAACCGGATTGCAATGCCCGATGGAAAAAGTCGGTTAATCGGTGACGTAGAGTTTGATACCGTTAAAGAAGTGGCCAGTTGGATTACGCCCGTGCCAGGAGGCATTGGCCCCATGACCGTTACAATGCTGCTCTACAACACCGTTTGGAGCTACCGACAGCGCTTTGGTGTGTAATGCGGATGGTCGGGCATTGCCTCCGTGCTGCATTTCGCCAGAGTCCTGCCGTTGCATCCACGGCTTTACCCAAGCCAGATCTCAAAAAGGAGTTTAGGGATGGTGTCCACCCACAATCAATATTTACCCCAATCGTCTGAGTTCTCGCTGTCGGCCTACCTAGAACAGCAGCGTCTTGTGGTTGAATCCGCGTTGGAAGATGCGATCGCGATTACCTATCCAGAAACCATTTACGAATCCATGCGCTATTCGTTGATGGCGGGCGGTAAGCGGCTGCGCCCTATTCTGTGCTTGGCGGCTTGTGAGTTGGTCGGTGGAACGGCTGCGATCGCCCTACCGACAGCCTGCGCCCTAGAAATGATTCATACAATGTCACTGATTCATGACGACCTGCCCGCCATGGACAATGACGATTATCGCCGGGGCAAACCCACCAACCATAAAATTTACGGTGAAGATATTGCTATTTTGGCAGGGGATGGGCTGCTTGCCTACGCCTTTGAATATATTGCCACTCAAACAGAAACCGTGTCTGCCGATCGCGTCTTGCGGGTGATTGGCAACCTTGGGCACGCCGTCGGCGCAGCAGGATTAGTCGGTGGGCAAGTGGTTGATTTGCAATCCGAAGGCAAAGCCGATATTTCAGTAGACACTCTCACATTTATCCATCGGCATAAAACCGGGGCCTTGCTGGAATCTGCCGTTGTTTGTGGAGCGATGTTGGCTGGTGCATCCGAGCATCACTTAGGTCTACTGTCAGATTATGCTCAAAATATTGGTCTAGCGTTTCAAATCGTCGATGATATTCTAGACATCACTGCCACTCAAGAGGAACTTGGCAAAACCGCCGGAAAAGACCTTGCAGCCCAAAAAGCAACCTATCCAAGTCTCTGGGGGTTAGACGAATCGCGACACCAGGCTCAACAATTAATTGACACGGCTAAAGCCGCGTTATCGGATTTTGGAGAAGCGGCAACTCCCTTATCTGCCTTGGCGGATTACATCATCCAGCGCACGAACTGAGAATCTCCGCCTGATTGACTGATCAAAAAAAATTTATATTAGGCGCAGAAACGACCTTTGATAGATAAAGTTTAGACAGATTTTGTCAGTATCACGAACGATCTCCCGATCGCGAAATAAGACAATCGCGAAATAAGAGAAAAAACGAATATAACGCCCTCCTTCAGTTATGGTTGTGTGCTGCGCTGCCCAAACTGGGTGCCTCACTACTAATTTGTTCGCTACTCTAATTTGCCATGTGGGTTCGTGAGAATGCCGATAGCG
>CAYSIR010000358.1:0-4302 GCA_964431105.1 uncultured Leptolyngbya sp.
CTCACAATACCCATGTTCATTTACAACTCATTTAAGACTGCTATATTCAGAAATCTAGATTTTTCAGCAAGCCCTGGATTAGCTATCAGAGCATAGAGCCGATGGACTGCCTTGGAAGGCTATCTTACTCAGGATTTGATTGTGTGAACAGGTTATAAGCTAAGATAAAAAACTTAGTCTTTCTTCAAGATTTAGGCAACAATTAATTCGGATTCTACTTCGCGGCGACGCAGCCAGATACCACGCAATCCAGCCGCCTGCGCACCTTCATAATCTTGACGAAAACTATCACCAACGTGCCAGGCATCCTCTGGCGCACAGTCATGCTTACTCAATGCCGCCTCAAATATTTTTGGGTCAGGCTTAGCTGCACCGACCTGAGTGGATAGTGTCACGGATGAGAAAAATCCATCGAGCTTTAGTTCGGGCAGGACTTTGAGCAACCGAGAATCGAAGTTGGACAATAGACCTAGCTCAATCCCTTGACTGTGCCAGTGCTCTAGTGCCCAGCGCACATCAGAATAAACAAACCAAGGCGCAGCCGTTGCAAAATGGGCATAGAGGGATGCAAAAAATCCGGCAAAGTTGTCAAATTGGTCAAGGACACCTGTGCGTTGGAAGGTCTGAGCCGCGATCGCCCACCACCAGCCAAATTCACGCTCTTCGATTTCGTCTTCGTCCACACCCGGAAAGGCCATGGTTGATGCAGCTTTGAAGCTTTGATAAAACGCATCGTTGACAGCTTGCGGGTCAGCATCAACCCCATAGAGCCGGGCAATATCACAATAGACATCGCCTACGCTACCTTTGACACCAATTAAGGTGCCGACGGCATCTAGGAAGATCACTTTAGGTCGTTTCATGTCAATGCACTAATCCGAATAAATGAGCCTTGGTTGAGAAGTTTATCTGAAAGAGCAGTCTATGTGATGCACTGTGAC
Organism: uncultured Leptolyngbya sp.; assembly: GCA_964431105.1. Lineage (GTDB taxonomy): Bacteria > Cyanobacteriota > Cyanobacteriia > RECH01 > RECH01 > RECH01. The sequence continues at coordinate 942 of CAYSIR010000358.1, forward strand.
AGTCAAGCCAAGACGCAACCTGATGTGTGCCGTTTAGTTAGCAGATAAGAGTTCGCGCAGCGGACGCGCCATCCAGTTCAACCCAACTTTAAGCTGATGGTCAAAGGTTGGCATTCGATAAAGATACGCTAACCGCCGCACGACGTGGGCAAGCTGTCCATCAATTTTCAGCCCTAAGCCGCTGAGGGTTGCATTATCTACACCAAGGGTCATCATTTCGCCCAGGTTTTGATAACGGAAGGGTAACATCGGGCGATCGCATAGGGATGCCCAAATATTCCAAGCAGCGTACTCTGCCTGTTGAAAAGCGGCCTGGGCGGTAGCTGGAACGGTCTGCCCGCCTGCATCTTTGCAGTCGGCTAAGTCACCCAATGCAAAGATATGAGGATGAGACTGGGTTTGTAGCGTAGGCGTTACAAAAATTTGCCCTTGCTCATTGTGGAGAACTGGCAGCGATCGCACCACTTCAGCCACCTGAGTCCCAATTGTCCACATAACAATATCGACAGGAATTGTGTCAACTTGTCCGCGATAGTCTAACGAAATCGTATCGGCACCCACTTCAGAGACTTGTGTTTCTAAATCTAGCCAGATGCCGCGATCGCTAAGAGCGTTTCGGGCGGCTTCTCGGTTAAATTCTGGCGATCGCTTCAATACATCATCACCGCGATCCACTAACCGCAGCCGTCCGCGCTGACCTAAGCGATCAGCCAACTTACAGGCCAGTTCCACCCCACTGTATCCGCCGCCAACGATGGCAATCCGGATTTTGTCTACGTTGGATTGTTCCAGCGATCGCAAGGTTTCATCAAGGCGATAGGCATCCTGCACTGTTCGGAAGGGAATAGCGTGAGTATCGGCTCCCGGCACCTGATTAACCGGCGTTTCGCCTCCCAGCGCCAGCACCAAGCGATCGAATTCCAGGGTTTCATCATTGGACAGCAGCACCTGTTGATGATCGGTCTCGACCTGGAGCGTTTTGACACTAGCCTGACGATACTGAATGCGGGTATCGGCTAGCAGTTCAGCATAGGGGGGCGCAATTTCCCAGGTTTGCAGCTCTCCTGTCAGCAATTCGTAGAGCAAGGGTGAAAATAGGAAGCGATCGCGCTGATCAATTAACGTAATAGTGGGCGTTTGTAGCGGAGTCCAGGGCAAGCGATCGAGCGCCAGCGCAGTGTACAGTCCTCCAAAACCGCCGCCGAGAATGCAGATACGAGCAGATTGCTGAGTCATAACTAAATGATAAGTGCGCCGACGAAACCGCTACGAGCCGAACTCTGCTGCCGTGGCAACGCTCCCAGAAACCTTAGACGTAACTATCTTAGGAGTGCTACAGGCCAACAGCATTGGCTGCTATGTTCAGCATAGCAAGCTTAACAAAACGTATCCATTCAGATGTCGTGGAATTCCTATCAGAGGGTGCGATCGCCCACAGCGACGCTACCTAGCGACGCCACCTAGCGACGATAGACCAGGGTCGCGCTGGACTGATCCGTGGGAACCAGCAGCACATCACTGATATTGACATGGGATGGACGGGTAGCGCAAAACAGCACGACATCAGCCACATCATCCGCAGACAGCGGGGTTAGCCCTTGATACACTTTGGTAGCGCGATCGCTGTCACCCCGAAAGCGCACCGTGCTAAATTCAGTTTCCACCAAGCCTGGATCAACAGAGCTGACGCGCACCGGAGTGCCCAACAAATCCATTTTTAAGCCTTCCGTCAGCGCCCGCACGGCTGCTTTGGTCGCACAATAAACATTGCCATTGGGATAGGTTTGATGCCCTGCGATCGAACCAATATTGATGACGTGCCCTACTCCCCGCTCAACCATGCCCGGCACAATGCTGCGGGTCATATACAGCAGCCCTTTAATGTTGGTGTCGATCATTTCTTCCCAATCTTGGATATTGCCCTGGTGCAGTTTATCAAGTCCGCGACTCAGACCCGCGTTATTGATCAAAAGGTCAATATCATGCCATTCCTTGGGCAGTGCCTTTAGGGCATCACTCACCTGGGCGCGATCGCACACATCCAACGCAATGGGATGCACAGCCGTCGCATAGGTTTCATGGAGGGTATGGGCGATCGCCTCTAGCCGTTCGATACGGCGGGCCGCCAAAATAAGCCTGGCTCCCGCCCCCGCAAATGCAGACGCGCAGGCAGCGCCAATCCCACTGCTAGCCCCTGTAATCAAAACTATTTGATCTGTTAGTGAAACCATGCCGATGTCCACATCTCTCTTTGCCAGCATTATCACACTAGGATTTCACCGATAGCATACCGCCCTACGGCAAATTTTGGCGGATTTTAGCGATAGGTGAAGCCCATTCCCCCAAAAGCGCTGAGCCATCAGGCATGACGATGCCCTCATTCATCCGCCACAACCTGGAGGCGACGAGTCACGATAGTAATACCGTCCTCACGCACTAACACTGCCGAAATCCACCGGCTGCCTGGAGTTGCTGGAGCTTGCCCAATTTTGAAGAGTCCACCCGCAGACAGCACTTCTAGTTCAACATTGGCCGGGTTTAGGTAGCCTGCCACATCAACCGGTTCATCGATCGCCATGCCGAGCAATCGTCGCCCATCTAGGGGTTCTAGAACAATGGCGTCAAATACAAACTCACTGCCGACTGCAACCTGCTCCGGTAGGTTAATCTGTATGGTTGGCGAATTTTGCCCAGATACTAGCACCGTTTCTTCAGACAGCACTTCCTGCTCAACAATTTGCCCATCTATGAACCGCTGTCGAGATTCGATGGTGGCGGTAAAGTCAAACGGGCGATCGCCCACAGTGGGGGCCCCTGTAACCAGGGTTAAGGTTTCAGCAATGATGCTGCTGCCGTCTGCTGCCCATTCCAACAATTGGGTTTCATAGGTGAGGTTAGGGTATCGTTCCCATAATTCAGAGAGCGTTTGCTCCATATCCTGATAATCAAGCCCGTCTGCGCTGCTGAAATTAGGGCTGTAGTAATCCATCACAGCACCAATATCGGCCTGATTGGCCGCCGCATCCATGGATTCGATCGCGTCTAGTAGCTCTGGCGGGGCAGTATCGGCCGATGCCGCCAACCCTGCCTCAGCCAGCCCCCATCCCAGCATGAGTCCAGTCATCCCAGCGGATAGTGCCACTGTCCACCGCCGCCGCGATCGCTGCCCCGCTGAAGGGTGTCCGTTGCGATCGCCACAGTAGTTCACCGATGACCCGGTGGAGTCACAATTATGGGACGTTGAGAGAGTCGGCAAAATGGCTTGAATGTTGAGCATAGTGAGTACTGTGGTTTGAACTGAATGGGCACAGGGCAGACTGTTTCTCTATAGCAATCCTATTTGGATTGTGAGAAGGATTCC
>CAYSIR010000359.1:0-4251 GCA_964431105.1 uncultured Leptolyngbya sp.
ACCCTTAGAAAGGTTGTGAGGCAAAAGGTCTGGCGACTTTTGCGTAATGCATAGAGAGCGCCCCCTAGAGTTTTCACTAAACCTCAGCCCCCTTCTACCCATGATCTGCTTCAGTCAGGATGCCATGCCATGCAATTGCGAACTCGAATTTTGTTTAGCATCACCGCCTTGCTGGTGGTTAGCGTTGTCGTCACAGCCACCGTGCTAGGAATTGGGGCACGACGGGCCATCTTAATGCAGGCCGAAGCTGATGGCATTTTGCTCGCACAATTTTTGGCCCGCATGACCCGATTTAGCACCCAGGTGCAAGAACGGGTGGAAGACCATTTGGGCAACCAGATGGTTGTGCAGGCTACCTTAGTCAGTCATTTGGTGGCGATCGCGGAATCTGCTGGACTCACCACCACAGACATCGATGGACATCTGCGAGCGATCGTGGAGCGCACTGACCTTGATGAATACTGGATTACCGACGAAACCGGCAATGCCTACATCCGCACCGACCCCAATATTCAGTTTCGCTTTAGCCCCGATCCAGTGGCGCAGCCTCAAGCCAGTGCATTTTGGCCGTTGCTCACAGGTGATGCAGACGTGGTGAACCAAGCCGCCCGCACCCGCAAAATCGACGCTCGCCTCTTTAAGTATGTTGGGGTGGCCGGCATCGATCGCCCCCGCATTGTGCAAATTGGGCATGAAGCCTATGCCCTAGTCGAACTGCGGCAGCAAATTGGCCTGGCACGATTGACGAATGAATTGATTCAGAGTGACAGCATCGTAGCAGTGCGGATTGTCAACGCCGACCTCGAAAACCAAGCCCGCAGCGTACAGTCTGGCATTGAAGGCATCGCCAGTTTAGACAATCCCAAAGACATCGCCAATGTCAGAACCGTGCTGGCTCAGGGGGAGTCCCTAAGCTATCTCGATGGCTCACTGTTTAAGGTGATTGTACCGATTACAGATGTGGATGATCAGGTCACAGGAGCCACCATTCTTTACCTGTCTACCGTAACGATTCAAGCGGCAATATGGCAGGAACTAGGGCGATTAATGGTAGTGACGGTGCTGATTTTGATGGTTGGGCTGTTGGCTTCTCTGATTTTGTCGCGGCGGATTACAGCCCCGATTAGTCAACTGACCCTAGCTGCCAATGCGGTACAGGATGAATCCTTTGAGCCGGGAATGCTAACAGCGATCGCCCAATCAGGCGATGAACTGGGGCTGCTGGGGCGTACCTTCCAAACCATGATGCAGCAGGTCTTGGAACGGGAACAGGGATTGCGCAACGCCCGTGAAGCCCTGCGCCGCAGCGAAACCTACTTTCGATCGCTGATTGAAAATGCCTCAGATGTGATTCTGATTGTGAATGAGGCCGGAGCCATTCAGTACGTCAGCCCGTCGGTGCAGTCAGTTTTGGCGCACAGGGTCAGCGATTTACAAAAGCGATCGGTATTGGGCATTGTCCACCCAGATGACTGTCCCCGTCTAGAGCAATACATTGAACGGGCGATCGAACAAGCTGGACGCCAAGTCAATCAAACACCCATCGAACTGCGGGTACAGCACCAAAATGAACAATGGCTGCTCATGGAAGCCATTCTCAAAAATTTGCTCCACGATAGGGCGATCGAAGGCATTATCATTACCCTGCGGGACATTACCGAGCGCAAACAGGCCGAAATCATGCAGCAGGCCAAAGAAACCGCCGAGCAATCCAACCGCGCCAAAAGCCAATTCCTAGCCAACATGAGCCATGAACTGCGCACCCCCCTCAACGCCATCATCGGCTACAGCGAAATGCTACAGGAAGATGCTGCAGACCTTGGCCAAAACGACTTCATTCCGGACTTGCACAAAATCCGCAACGCTGGCCAACATCTGCTCATGCTCATTAACGATATTCTGGATCTCTCCAAGATAGAAGCCGGACGGATGGAGCTTTACCTCGAAGCTTTTGATATAGCCATGGTGGTGCAAGATGTGGTGAGTACCGTCCAGCCGCTAGTCGCGGCTAACCACAATCAGCTTGTGGTTAACTGTGATGCCATGGGCAGCATGACGGCTGACCTCACAAAAGTTCGACAAAATTTGCTCAACCTGTTGAGCAATGCTGCCAAGTTTACGCAGAATGGGTGCATTACCCTAACCGTTGCGGCTAACTCACCCACGGGTAAAGCCTCTGCCCAGCATGACACCGAATGGCTCTCCTTTCAGGTGGCTGACACTGGCATTGGTATGTCTGCCGACCAAATTGCTCACCTGTTTCAAGCCTTCACCCAAGCGGATGCCTCGACCACTCGCAAATATGGCGGAACCGGTCTAGGGTTAACCATTACCCAACGATTTTGTCAGATGATGGGAGGGCAGATTGACGTTGAGAGTCACCCAGGCGAGGGCAGCACCTTTACGATATGGCTACCCCGTACCGTGCCGCAGCCTACTCCCCTGTTGGCGATCGCCCCTGAATCGGATGCATCCAGCCCAAACAACCCTTCTACCCGCTCATCATCAGTCCATTTATCCACCCCTGACCCATCCGCTTAATTCCCTAGAATTTCTCTATGCCCATTATTCTACTGGTAGAAGATAATGAAATGAATCGGGATATGTTGTCGCGTCGTCTCCAGCGGCGAGGCTATGATGTGCTGCTGGCCATGGACGGCGAAGAGGGAATTGCGATCGCCCAAGCCAAATTACCTGACTTGATTTTGATGGATATGAGCTTACCTATACTGGATGGCTGGGCGGCTACCCGCGCGCTCAAAGCCCAGCCCGACACCCAACCCATTCCCATTATTGCTCTGACAGCCCACGCCATGGCAGGCGATCGGGAAAAGTGCATCGAAGCGGGTTGTGACGATTATGATACCAAACCCGTCGAATTCAGTCGATTGCTTGATAAAATACAAACCCTCCTAAACCTGTAACTGCCATGATTGGGAACCGAGGACTCATCCTCGTTGTTGATGATAACGAAACCAACCGCGACCTCCTCTCCCGGCGGCTAAGCCGATTAGGTCACGAGAGCATCATGGCAGCAAACGGACGGCAAGCCCTGGATGCGGTTCAGCAGCACAGCTTTGACCTGATGTTGCTGGATATTATGATGCCAGAGATGAACGGCTATGAACTTCTAGAACGGCTCAAGACCGATCCCCAGCAGCAGCATATCCCGATCATCATGGTTTCTGCCCTTGATGATATTGAAAGCGTAGTGCGCTGTATCGAACTGGGTGCTGAAGATTATCTCTTTAAGCCCTTTAATCCCACCTTACTGAGAGCAAGGATAACAGCTAGCCTTGAAAAAAAACGGCTGCGTGACCAGGAACGGGCCATGCTCGAACGGCTGAAAGCTGAGCAAGAAAAGTCTGAGGCGCTGCTGCTCAATATCTTGCCGCAGCCGATCGCCGAACGACTGAAGCAAGGCGAACAGGCGATCGCCGAAAATTTTGCTGACGTTACCGTCCTCTTTGCCGACATTGTTAACTTTACTGAACTAGCTGCTCACCTGTCGCCCACTGAACTGGTGACACTCCTGAATCAGATTTTCTCAACGTTCGATGAGCTAGCCGATCGCCACGGGCTAGAAAAGATCAAAACCATTGGCGACGCTTACCTTGTGGTCGGCGGTCTGCCAACGCCGCGCCCAGACCACATCGAAGCCGTTGCCGCCATGGCCTTAGATATGCTAAAAGCGATCGCCCAGTTCACCGCCGACCATCAATCCCTGACTATGCGCATCGGCATTAATACCGGCCCCGTCGGCGCAGGCGTCATTGGCACCAAGAAATTTTCCTATGACCTCTGGGGCGATACCGTCAACACCGCTAGCCGCATGGAATCCCACGCCCTGCCCGGCACTATTCAAGTCACCGCAGCGGTCTACCATCGCCTTAAGGATAAATATCCGTTTGAGGAACGAGGCGCGATCGAGGTGAAGGGGAAGGGCAAGATGATGACGTATTTTTTGCGGGGGTAGAAATAACGGCACATCTATGATCTGACCAAGCAGTTGGGCGATCGCACGGATTTATTCTATGATGTGGATACTCACACATTATTGTACTTTCGCATCTATCATGAATAACCAAAAACCCAAGCAATTTTCCGTCCGCAAAGCTACCCTACGCGGTCTTGCTCTCACCAGCGTCTCGTTGTCAACAATTCTGGGGATTCAGTTTGTTGCTCAGGCTCCTGATGAACAACAAGCGATCGCATCTGAAACGTATCCGGGTTGCGATACGAGCGATCGGG
>CAYSIR010000360.1:0-4245 GCA_964431105.1 uncultured Leptolyngbya sp.
GTGGGCGCACCGACAGTATCGCCTTCAGCGATCGTGAACCCAGCAATGCTGACCGTTGGAGCATCATCGTTGTCGCCAATCGTGCCCGTTGCGGTTCCGGCTGCGATCGTCGCATTAACTGGGTTAGTTAACTCAAGCCCAAAAGTTTCAGCATCGGCTTCATCAACATCATCGCCATTGACTGTGACCGTCACAAACGCTTCCGTTGTACCAGCCGCAAAAGTCAACTCTCCAGCGGCGATCGCGGTGTAGTCGTCCGTGCCTACCGCGACATTCCCGCCAGTCTCAGCCGTCTGTGGTGTCACATCAAACTCAACCGTGACGATCGCCTGGCTAGGGTTCGAGAGCTGCGCTGTAAAAATGAGATCCTGCCCAGCATCGCCCTCATTGTTCTCAGTGACACTGCTATCGAATGCAGCGAAGGAGATAGATGGCGCATCATCATCATCAATGATGGTTGCCGTTCCGGTGCTGCCGCCGCCAGCAAAGGTCGCCGCCGCCGGGTCAATCGTCAGATTCAGACCAAACGTCTCATCCGCTTCATTCGTATCGTCTCCATCCACCTGAACCGTGACAATCTGCTGCGTCACTCCAGGGTCAAAGTTCACGTCACCATCGATAACGGCATCGTAATCGTTGCTGCCATCGCCAGCCACCACCAGCGCTTCTTGCGCTGTACCATCGGCTGTGTTGAAGGTCACTGTGATGACGTCTTGGCTGGGGTTCGAGAGCTGAATCGTGAACAGGGCATCCGGTGTATCTCCGTCTGCTCCTTCTGCGACCGTACCGCCAAACACCGTAACGGTCGGAATGCCGTCATTATCAGTAATGTTAATGGTGGCAGGAACAGCCCCACCGGCCACGTCCACATCTCCACTACCCGTACCTGCCGCCGCCGCTACCGTGAATGCTTCGGGGCCTTCGCTGACAGCGTCGTCCGTAATGGCAACCGTGAATGTAGCGCTGGTTGCACCTGCCGCAAATGTGAACGCTCCGGGAGTGTTATCAAAATCCAATTCCCCAACTGTTTCATCACCGGTGGTTACCGCTGTGTCATCGGTTGGCGTGAAATCAACCACGATTGCCGTATCGCTGGGATTAGACAGAGTCGCCGTAATGGTGGCAAACCCTGCATCCTCGGCAACCGTGGCATTGCTAAAGCTAAGAACCGGAATGTTGTCATCCTCAGCGATCTCGATCGTGACAACGCTGTCAGTACCAGCCGCTGCGCCATCACCAGTGCCAGTAGAGTTGACGCTATTAATCTGAAGCCCTAGGGTTTCCGCCGTTCCACCATTCTCGTAGACGGTGTCGTCCAAGATAGGGATGGTCAGGGTTGCCTCGGTTATTCCCGACGCGAAGGTAACAGTCCCATCCTCAAAGGTGTAATCTTCCTCATCTGTTGCGGTTGAAGTGGCTTGCTGCGTAAAGTTGACTGTTGTTTGCCCTACGGTCGGCCCGCTCAGGCGGACTGTGACGATCGCCGCCGCATCGGTTCCTTCAGTGACATTGATCGCAGCATTGACAACACTGACCTCAACCGCCGGGTCATTATCATCGATGATGACCTCGCCCCGAGTATCAGAACCGGTTGCGTTTACACCTGAAACAGCCGTCAAGTTGACGTCGAATAACTCTCCATCTCCTGCAACAGCATCCCGCGTTTCATCAATATCGTCATCTGTGATCTGAACGGTGATGAACGCCTCGGTTTCGTCTGGGCCAAAGGTTAATGTTCCGCTCGCCCCTGTGTAGTCCAGCCCCTCAGTTGCCCCATCCGTGACTCGGCTATCATCCGTCACAAAGCCGATACGAACATCTTCATTGGAATTGGCATTGGATAGCGTGACGGTCAGTACCGCTTCACCCGCATCCTCAACCACGGTGACATCACTGATCCCAAACGTGGGCAGCGGGTCATTGTCAACAATGTCAAAGTTGGTTGCACCCGGAAGTGGCAGGAATGAATCGGTGCCGGCGGCAGATGCCGCACCAGTCAGCGTGACCTGAAAGTTCTCCAGCGCTTCCCGGGCGGCGTCATCAACAATGTCTAACGTAATAACGCCAGCAGTGTTTCCTGCGGGGATGTCGATCGTCCCTGTGGCCGCTGCATTTAAGTCGTCTCCTACCGTTGCAGTGCCATCAGCCAGCGTGTAGTTAATCGTGACGTTACCATCTGGAACCTGATCAAGGAAAACCGTGATATTAGCCGCACCGGGACTGTCTTCAGCGAAGGTAACGGGAATGAAATTAATTTCAATATTGGCCGCTAGGGTCTGAGGATAGGCCGCCAGAACAGCAGGGGCGATCGCCAACGATGTCCGAACATCACCCGCTACAACGTCTAAATCCCAGTTGCCACCCAGTTCAGCATGACCCACCAAGGTGCTAGATGCGGCGATATTTGCGCCCGTGGCTGCCCGCAGTTCAGCCATAAAGAAACGCCCCGCCAAACCAGCCGCAACATTACATCCATACAGGAGAATATCGGCATTGTTGGCAAGGGCGTTTGTCCATAGCTGGAAAGACTGGCGGCTTTGCCTAAGCCTCTGAGCGTTGAGGTGCGTACTCCCTAGGCGCAGTCCACCGCGATCGCCGTGAGCCAGAATGTGGAGGGCAGAGAGGTTGCGCCGATGACAAAGGATGCCTGCAATTTGGTCAATTCCATCTTCGTGGGGGTGGAGAATATAAGCCTCAACACCGGGACGCACCCCATCCAGAAGCCGCTCAGCATCCTCAACGGATGCATCAATAAAGAGTAGTTCACTACTGATTTGAGACTGAGAATTGACTGGAGCAATCGCAGTCAAGGAACTCAAAACATCCTGGAAGCTAGTCATGGCGGTTCAACCTAAAAAAATTATCAACAGGGCAAACATCAATCCATCGAATCAAACCGTATGCTGACGCGAACTGTAACGCTAGCCAAACCGGCAACACAGCGGCTAACGCTTATTGAGCATATCCGTCACGCCATATCATCAAGCCTGGTCACAGTCTGCATGGCCATTCCGTATCACACCCGATCGCTCGTCCGATGCAGTAACCCAGACTGTCGATACCTAGATCGCCCGGTTACCGATCGCACTGTCAACCCCATCATCAGGTTTTATGGGTTTATGTATCCCAGGATACATAAGCTCACGATGTATCATCAGTGGGGTTAAAATCTCCAATAAGATAAAGCGTATCCTCTTGCCAATGCAACCCCTAGTCCGGCACGAGTTGAGTTAAGTGTCTCACATAGGAGCGATCGCTACCCAAATGTATCCAGACAGCGCTGGCAAAACCCGGACTCAGCCCTACTTAACTCCCCGCTGTTCAAAAAATTAAAACAGGTGAAAGCATTACATTTTCTCAAGCGCGTGAGACCAAATTTTCCCATTGCCTGTATTCAAGCACAGGTATCGTCAATTCTCCTTTTGTGGCCCGCAAATTTACATAGCGACGTTACTTAAATCGTGAGAAGAGTGACTGTACAACCCTCCCCACAACGCTATCGATGTATCAATCATTAAGGACAGCTTGATGATATTGACGAACTTTGTGAGAAAAGTTCCTGAGCAGGGCGGCTTGCACCTAAGCTCAGACACCCTAGCCTAATCCTTGCACCGACGCTAGAATCAGCACTTCGTAAACAGATAGACCTGTATCGAGCCGTTCACTGCCTTCGGTTCTTTAGTCACATTCAGTGGGTAAATGCCCTAAGCTCAATAAGCAGAACACCCATAAAAACCACCAGCGTTGCCTCTCCGAAGAATACCAAACTCTAAGCAGCAACGTTTTTTATACCGTCACTTAATAAGAGACAAATGGATAGAACACCAAACAAAGGCAGCAAAGCTAGCTGTCTTGCACATCTTGCCTGACGACCCTAACAGGACACGATAGTAAATTTACGGATTTCACGCCGCAGCAATCTTAAAGCTTTTATGGGAAAGAATACTGATCGCTCTTCAGTCCATCGCCATCCCGGTTTGGGGCATGGTATTCATGTAAGGATGTGGGGGGCGTTGCCCATGCTACCCAAAACCCTTAGCAATGGCGGACTACCCAGTTTGGCTTGGGAGAAATGTCTTGGGAGTATGTCAGGTTTGTAGCCCTCACCCGAAGTGCCTATCTTAAGCCTGGGCTATCCATTACGCAGATCTCGCTGAAACCCGCATGCTTTAGTTCAAAAATGAGGATTCTGAGTAACCCTTAGAAAGGCTGTGAGGCAAAAGGTCTGGCGACTTTTGCGTAATG